>JBEEPT010000130.1:0-16410 GCA_041190985.1 Pseudomonadota bacterium | reverse complement strand
CGAACTTGGAAGCCAGCACGGTGGTGATGGCGGCCGTCAGGGTGGTCTTGCCGTGGTCAACGTGACCGATGGTGCCGACGTTGACGTGCGGCTTGGTCCGCTCGAATTTTTCCTTTGCCATGATGCAAATCCTTTAAAAAGAACAATTCCCGTGTGGGGTTTAAGGTCTGCACCGCTCTGCTGGTTCGCTGCGCACGGGCACACAGCGGCGAGAGGTCGCAGACCGGGAAAGCGGTCCGCGGGCCGGGCAAGCCTGCCCGGCCCTTGGGGCGATTACTTGGCGCGAGCCGCGATGATCGCTTCCTGCACGTTGCGCGGAGCTTCGGCGTAGTGCTTGAACTCCATCGTGTAGGTGGCGCGGCCTTGCGACATCGAACGCAGGGTGGTCGAGTAGCCGAACATCTCGGACAGCGGAACCTCGGCCTTGATGACCTTGCCGCCGCCGACCATGTCTTCCATGCCCTGGACCATGCCGCGACGGCTGGACAGGTCGCCCATCACGTTGCCGGCGTAGTCTTCCGGGGTCTCGACTTCGACGGCCATCATCGGCTCGAGGATGACCGGGTTGGCCTTGCGGCAGCCGTCTTTGAAGCCCATCGATGCGGCCATCTTGAACGCGTTTTCGTTCGAGTCCACGTCGTGGTAGGAGCCGAAGGTCAGGGTGACCTTGACGTCGACGACCGGGAAGCCGGCCAGCACGCCGTTCGGCAGCGTGTCGATCAGGCCCTTCTCGACGGCCGGGATGAACTCGCGCGGCACCACGCCGCCCTTGATCTGGTCGACGAACTCGAAGCCCTTGCCCGGTTCCTGCGGCTCGATGGTGAGCACGACGTGACCGTACTGGCCCTTACCGCCGGACTGACGCACGAACTTGCCGTCGACGTCGGTGACCTTGGAGCGGATGGTTTCGCGGTAGGCGACCTGCGGCTTGCCGACGTTGGCTTCGACGCCGAATTCACGCTTCATGCGGTCGACGATGATTTCCAGGTGCAGCTCGCCCATGCCGGCGATGATGGTCTGGCCGGACTCCTCGTCGGTGCGGACGCGGAAGGACGGATCTTCTGCAGCCAGGCGGCTCAGCGCGATGCCCATCTTTTCCTGGTCGGACTTGGTCTTGGGCTCGACGGCCTGGGCGATCACCGGCTCCGGGAACACCATCTTCTCGAGGGTGATGATGGCGGACGGGTCGCACAGGGTTTCACCGGTGGTGACTTCCTTCAGGCCGACGCAGGCAGCGATGTCGCCGGCGCGGATTTCTTCCACTTCCTGGCGGTTGTTGGCATGCATCTGCACGATACGGCCGATGCGCTCCTTCTTGCCCTTGATCGGGTTGTAGACCGAGTCGCCCTTCTTCAGGACGCCCGAGTAGACGCGCACGAAGGTCAGCTGGCCGACGAAGGGGTCGGTCATCAGCTTGAACGCCAGCGCCGACAGCTTCTCTTCGTCGTCGGCCTTGCGGTTGGCAGGAGCGTCGTCTTCGTCGGTGCCGGCGACCGGGGGGATGTCCACCGGCGAGGGCAGGAAGTCGATCACGGCGTCGAGCATGCGTTGCACGCCCTTGTTCTTGAAGGCGGTGCCGCACAGCATCGGCTGGATCTCGGTCGCCAGGGTACGGGCGCGCAGGCCGGCCTTGATTTCGGCTTCAGACAGGTCACCTTCTTCGAGGTACTTGTTCATCAGCTCTTCGTTGGCTTCGGCGGCGGCCTCGACCATCTTCTCGCGCCACTCGGCGGCTTGAGCCTGCAGCTCGGCCGGGATGTCGCGGTAGTCGAACTTCATGCCCTGGGAAGCTTCGTCCCAGAAGATGGCCTTCATCTTGATCAGGTCGACCACGCCCTGGAAGGCTTCTTCGGCGCCGATCGGGATCACGATCGCGACCGGATTGGCCTTCAGACGCAGACGCATCTGGTCATAGACCTTGAAGAAGTTGGCACCGGTACGGTCCATCTTGTTCACGAAGGCCAGACGCGGCACCTTGTACTTGTTGGCCTGGCGCCACACGGTTTCCGACTGCGGCTGCACGCCGCCCACGGCGCAGTAGACCATGCAGGCACCGTCCAGCACGCGCATGGAACGCTCCACCTCGATGGTGAAGTCCACGTGGCCGGGGGTGTCGATGATGTTGAAGCGGTGCTCGGGGTAGGAATTGTCCATACCCTTCCAGAAGCAGGTGGTGGCAGCGGACGTGATCGTGATGCCGCGCTCCTGCTCCTGCTCCATCCAGTCCATGGTGGCAGCGCCATCGTGCACTTCACCGATCTTGTGGCTCACGCCGGTGTAGAACAGGATGCGTTCGGTGGTGGTGGTCTTGCCGGCGTCGATGTGAGCCGAGATACCGATGTTGCGGTAACGCGCGAGGGGCGTGGTACGTGCCATGAAAATTCTCCGTTGATATGGACAAAGCCCGCCACCCCTTTTGAGGGTCGTGCGGGCCTGATGCCTATGCTGTAACCAGCCCCGGCTTAGAAGCGGAAGTGGCTGAAGGCCTTGTTGGCTTCGGCCATGCGGTGGACTTCGTCACGGCGCTTCATCGCGCCGCCACGGCCTTCGTTGGCTTCCAGCAGTTCATTGGCCAGGCGCAGGGCCATGGACTTCTCGCTGCGCTTGCGCGCGGCTTCCTTGATCCAGCGCATGGACAGGGCCAGGCGACGGACCGGACGCACTTCGACCGGCACCTGGTAGTTGGCACCACCGACGCGGCGGGACTTGACTTCCACCATCGGCTTGACGTTGTTGATGGCGGTGGTGAAGAGTTCCAGCGCATCCTTGCCGGTCTTCTTTTCCATCTGTTCCAGGGCGCCGTAGATGATGCGCTCTGCAACCGCCTTCTTGCCGCCTTCCATGATGACGTTCATGAACTTGGACAGCTCGACATTGCCGAACTTCGGATCCGGCAGGATTTCACGTTTAGGGACTTCGCGACGACGTGGCATTTTTTACCTCTGTTGCTTCAGTTGGCACCGCTTCCGGCGGCACCGCGAGAGCCATGCGGACTCCCACTTACTCGACCCGCGCACCTGCGCTGGGGGTCACTACGCTCGAATACCTGCCAGCAAGCATTCAAGCACCGATTTGTGAACGCAGCGTCATGCCGCGTCCGGCGAACCAGACGGCGATTAGGCCTTCTTGGGACGCTTGGCGCCGTACTTGGAGCGCGACTGCTTGCGGTCCTTGACGCCTTGCAGGTCGAGGGAGCCGCGAACGATGTGGTAGCGCACACCCGGCAAGTCCTTGACACGACCGCCGCGAACCAGCACAACGCTGTGTTCCTGCAGGTTGTGGCCTTCGCCGCCGATGTAGGAGATGACCTCGAAGCCGTTGGTCAGGCGAACCTTGGCGACCTTACGCAGAGCGGAGTTCGGCTTCTTCGGGGTCGTGGTGTACACACGGGTGCAGACACCGCGACGCTGGGGGCAGTTTTCCATCGCGGGGGACTTGAATTTGGTCTTTTCGACCTCCCGCCCGTGACGGATGAGTTGGTTGATGGTTGGCATTGAAACGTCCCTAAACGTTTGAAATTGAACAAATTCCGCGAACGGAATCCCCTTCGGAAAGTTCCGAAAAGCCCACTACTGTAGCACGCAGGGACGGAATGTGCAAACTGCGCCGGCGACTGCGGCGCGGATCACTTGATCCAGAGCCGCAGCGCGTCCCAGGCGCGGCCGACGATGCCGCTTTCCTCGACCGTCTCGAGCACCAGCAGCGGCTTCTCGGCCACGACCGCTCCGGCCGCGTTGGTCACGCGCAGGCTGCCGACCGCCTGGCCCTTCTGCAGCGGCGCCAGCAGCGGATCGGGGCGCAGCACCTCGGTCTTGAGCCGACCGCCCTCGCCCGCCGGCACGGTCACGATCACGCCTTCGGGGCGGCCGAGCTTGACGACCGGGGCCTTGCCCTTCCAGACCTGCGGCGTCGCGACCGGCTGGCCGGGCGGGAACAGGCGCACCGGCTCGTAGGCGGTGTAACCCCAGTTGAGCAGCTTCTGGCTCTCGGTCGCGCGCGCGTTCTCGCTCGCGGTGCCCAGCATGACGCTGAGCAGGCGGCGCTGGCCGACGTTGGGCACCTCGCGCCTGGCGGTCGCCACCAGGCAGTAGCCGGCGGCGTCGGTGTGGCCGGTCTTGAGGCCGTCGACCGAGGGATCGCGGAACAGCAGCAGGTTGCGGTTGCTGTCGTTCGCGGCCGGCGTGCCGGGGTAGCGATACTGCTTGATCGCGTAGTAGGTGACGTACTCGGGAAAGTCGCGCATCAGGCGCGTGGCCAGGATCGAGAGGTCGCGCGCCGTCGTCGTATGCCCGGGTGCCGTCAGGCCCTCGGGGTTCTTGTACGCGGTGTTCTTCATGCCGAGCGCGCGCGCCTGCTGGTTCATCAGCTCGACGAAGCGCTCGATGCTGCCGCCCACGCCCTCGGCCAGCGCGACGGTGGCGTCGTTGCCCGACTGCACGATCATGCCCTTGAGCAGGTCCTCGACGCGGACCTGCATCTTGGGGTCGATGAACATGCGCGAACCCGGCATCTTCCAGGCGCGCTCGCTGACGCCGAAGGTCTGGTCGAGCGTGATCTTCTTGGCTCTCAGCGCGTCGAACACGACGTAGGCGCTCATGAGCTTGGTCAGCGAGGCCGGCTCGACCGGCATGTCGGGCTCCTTGGCCGCCAGGATCTGGTTGGCGGTCACGTCGAGCAGCAGGTAGGCGCGCGCGGCGATTTCGGGTGCGGCCGGGGTCTGCGCCAGGGCGGCGCCGGACAGCAGGGAGGAGGCGGCCAGCAGGCCGGCGGCCGACCAGCGGCGCAGCAGGGAGGAAACGGCAGTCACTTGGAAACCTCGAGGAAACTTGGGCGGCCCCGGCTAGCGGGCCGGATCAGGCCTGGGACAGGTGACGAACGACCAGCCCCTTGAGCAGGGTCAGCTGGCCGTGGAAGAAATGCTCGACGCCCGGGATCACGGTCACGGGCAGGAACTGCGGCCTGGCCCAGTCGAGCGTGGCCTGCAGCAGCACGGTTTCGTCCTGCTCGCCGTGCACGACCAGGGTGCGGTGATGCAGCTCGGCCGGCACCGGCGGCACCGGGAAGCGGCTGGTCGCGGGGCCGACGAGGACGATCTTCTCGGGCTCACGCCGGCCGTGCAGCTGCGCCACCGCGTTCGCGGTCACGAAGCCGCCGAAGGAGAAGCCCGCCAGCGCCAGCGGACCGGTCGGCGCCTGCGCCGCGATCACGGCCAGCAGGTCCTGCGTCTCGCCGACGCCGTGGTCGTGCACGCCCTCGCTCTTGCCGACGCCGCGGAAGTTGAAGCGCACCGCGGTCCAGCCACTCTGAACGAAGGCGCGCGCGAGCGTGCCGACCACCTTGTTCTGCATCGTGCCGCCGAACAGCGGATGGGGATGGGCGATCACGGCGATGCCGCGCTGGACGGCATCGAGCGGCGGGCGGTCGATCGCGACCTCGATCGCGCCGGCCGGGCCGGGTTGCAGCAGGTATTCGGTCTGGGAATTCATGGCCCGGCTCCTCAGCGGCCGACGTCGGGCGGGGTCAGCAGGCGCTCGACCACGCGGCCGTCGCGCAGGTGCGACTCGACGATCTCGTCGATATCGCTCGCGTCGACGAAGCTGTACCAGACCGCCTCGGGGTAGACGACCGCGATCGGCCCGCCCGCGCAGCGGTCCAGACAGCCGGCCTTGTTGACGCGCACCTTGCCCGGACCGGCCAGGCCCAGCTCCTTGACCCGGGCCTTGCAGCGATCAAAGGCAGCCTGCGCATTGTGGTCGGCGCAGCAGGCCTCGCCGTTGGCGCGCTGGTTGAGGCAGAAGAAGATGTGCCGCTGGTAGTAGGACGGCGCGGCGTTCTGGGTCGGTTCGCTCATGCGCCGGCATTGTAGTGCCCGGTCGGCGCGCGTAGCGCCAGCCGCAGCCCGACGACCAGCGCCGCGTAGGGCCACAGCCAGCCCAGCCATTGCGACAGGCCGTGGAAGCGGCTGAAGCGACCCTGCTCCCATTCCTCGAGGGAGGCGGCGAAATACGGACTGTCGGGCGCGCCGTTGAGCAGGCCGAGCGCCAGCCCCAGCACCAGCAGCAGCAGCACGCCAGCGGCACGGTGCGGCAGCCGCTGGCTGAGCAGCGTCAGGCCGGCCGCCAGCGCCAGCCCGAGCCAAGTCGGCGGCGTGAAGCCGTCCCAGGCGTGCGCCGGCCCCCAGGTCAGCGCCGACGACAGCGCGCCACAGGCGAGGGCCAGCAGCAGCCAGAGCGCAGCGAAGGCCAGCCGCTGGCGCCTGCGGCGCAGCAGGGCGTAGCCAAGCAGCGCCGGGATCCAGAGGCAGAGCGCGACCACCAGCGCCTGCGTCAGTGGCCCCATGGGTGGCGCCTCGGCCGGCTCCGGCACCCAGCGCTCGAACGGCGTGTCCTGCAGCCACAGGGCCAGTGCGGCCACGGCGCGACTCCAGACCTGGCCCAGCCCATAGGGCACCGGGGTCGGATAGAGCAGCGCCAGCGGCCAGAGCAGCAGCACGGCGATGCCGCCGGCGGGCTCCTCGACCAGCCAGGCAGCCCGGAAGCGGTTCCAGGACGTGATCCAGCGGCGGCGCAGCAGAAACAGGGCGAGTGCGCCACCGAGCGCGCCGCCGGCCGCGTTGAGCAGCGCATCGACCAGCGAGGGCACGCGCTGCGGCAGATAGCTCTGCAGCGCCTCGAGCAGCAGGGACAGCAGCGCCGGCCCCAGCAGCCCGATCCACCAGGCCAGGTGCGCGCGTCCGCTGCGCGCCATGGCCAGCGCGCCCAGCAGGCCAAGCGGCACGTAGCCGAGCAGGTTGGTCCAGACGTCGAAGCCGGTCCAGTAGCGGGGCCAGGGCGCCGCGAGGTAGGCCCAGGGCGCCACGCCCTGAGAGCGCCAGCCGGCGAACGGGTAGAGGCTGGCGTAGACGATCAGCGCCAGCCAGCAGAGCGCCAGCGGCGCGGCGATGGTGCGGCGGGTCACGGCCATGCGGCGGCCCCTCGGTCGTTCCCGCGCCTCAGAAGGGCTTGACGACCACCAGCGCGACGGCTGCCAGCATCATCAGCACCGGCACCTCGTTGAACCAGCGGTACCAGTGGTGGCTGCGGCGGTTCTCGTTGCGCTCGAAGCTCAGCAGCAGGCGGCGGCAGGCATGGTGGTAGCCGAGCAGCAGCAGCACGACCAGCAGCTTGGCATGCAGCCAGCCGTTGCCCGGCCCCTTGCCGATGCCGTAGCCCAGCCAGAGCCAGAAGCCGAAGGCCAGTGCCGGCGCGGCCAGGACGGTCATGAAGCGCAACAGCTTGCGCGCCATCAGCAGCAGGCGCGCGCGCTCGGCCGTGCTGCCGGCCTCGACCATCGCGAGGTTGACGAAGATGCGCGGCAGGTAGAACAGGCCCGCGAACCAGCTGGCGACGAAGACGATGTGTAAGGTTTTGACCCAGAGCATGGCGGCAGTGTAGCGAAGGTCCCAGGAGCTGTCCTGGGCAGCGGCCAGCGCGGGGCACCGGCCGCCGCTGCTCAGGCCGCCAGCGCCCTCTCGATGTCGGCCACCAGGGCTTGCGGCTTGTCGAGCGGCGCGTAGCGCCTGACGACCCGGCCGTCGCGCCCGACCAGGAACTTGGTGAAATTCCACTTGATCGCGCTGGTGCCGAGCAGTCCCGGCGCCTCGGCACACAGCCAGCGGAACAGCGGGTGCGCGTTCGCGCCCCGGACCTCGACCTTGGCCATCATGGGGAATTCGACCCCGTAGTTGCGCTGGCAGAAGTCGGCGATCTGCTCATGGCTGCCGGGATCCTGGCCGCCGAACTGGTTGCAGGGGAAGCCCAGCACCGTCAGG
Source organism: Pseudomonadota bacterium (assembly GCA_041190985.1). Taxonomy (GTDB): domain Bacteria; phylum Pseudomonadota; class Gammaproteobacteria; order Burkholderiales; family Burkholderiaceae_C; genus Malikia. The sequence continues at coordinate 8,600 of JBEEPT010000130.1, read as the reverse complement.
CCCAGCACGGCGTAGCGCCGGTGCAGTTCCTGCAGGCCCGCGAACTGGGGCGTGAAGCCGCAGGCGCTCGCGGTGTTGACGATCAGCAGCACGCGACCGCGCAGACCGGCCAGCTCGAGCTGGCGGCCGTCCAGGGTGGTGGCGGAAAAGTCGTAGACGCAGGTCATGGTCACCCCCGGGCAAAGCGATCGGGCTCATCTTGGGCCAGGAGCGTCGACCCTGCAAGCAGCAGGGCCGCTCCGGCTCAGCCGTGCAGGTCGTCGCGGCGCGCGATCTCGAGCAGGCGCTCGAGCTCGTGCCGATGCGCGCGCAGGTTGCGCGCGTGCCAGCGCTGGATCAGCCACATCACGCTCGCCACCAACAGGCCGAAGGCAGAGATGGCGCCGAAGGCCGACAGGCCCATGCCGGTCGAGAAGCTGTAGAGGAAGCCCAGGCTCAGGATGCAGGCCTGCTCGTTGAAGTTCTGCACCGCGATCGAGCGCCCTGCGCCCATCAGGTTGTGGCCGCGGTGCTGCAGCAGCGCGTTCATCGGCACGACCAGGAAGCCGCCGAGGGCGCCGAGCAGGATCAGGAAGGGCGCCGCGGCCCAGACGTTGTCGATGACGTTCATCAGCACCACGAGCACGCCCATGCCCATGCCCAGCGGCATGACGCGCGTGGCCTGGTCCAGCCGCATGCGCAGCGAGGCCGCGACGGCGCCGACCGCGGTGCCGATCGCGACCACGCCGACCAGGCTGGAGGCCTGGGTGGTGCCGTAGCCCAACGCGGCGGCGGCCCAGGCCAGCACGATGTAGCGCAGGTTGCCGCTCACGCCCCAGAACAGCGTGGTGGTCGCCAGCGAGATCTGGCCCAGGCGGTCGCGCCAGAGCCGGCTGTTGCAGGTCCAGAAATCCGGCAGCAGCGCCAGCGGGCTGCGCGGCATGTGGCGCGGCGCCACGCCGGTCAGCGGAATCCGGGTGTTGAACCAGGCCGCCAGGGCATAGATCAGCACCAGGCCGGCGATCGCCGCCTCCGCCGGGGTGTCGATGCCGCTGTCCAGTCCGGGCAGGTCGAGCGCCAGCAGCCTGCCCGACAGTACCGGGCCGACCAGCTGGCCGCCCAGCACCACGCCGAGGATGATGGAGGCGATCGTCAGGCCCTCGATCCAGCCGTTGGCCTTGACCAGCTGCGAGGGCGGCAGCAGCTCGGTCAGGATGCCGTACTTGGCCGGCGAATAGGCAGCCGCGCCCAGGCCCACGAGCGAATAGGCCAGCAGCGGGTTGATCGGCGTGAGCATCAGCAGGCAGCCCGCGACCTTGATCGCGTTGCTGATGAACATGACCTGTCCCTTGGGCTTGGCGTCGGCAAAGGCACCGACGAAAGGCGCGAGCACGACGTAGAACAGGGCGAACATGGGCACCAGCGCCGCGCTCTGCCACTCGGGTGCATGCCGGCTGCGCAGCAGCTCGACGGCGACGACAAACAGGGCGTTGTCGGCCAGCGAGCTGAAGAACTGCGCTGTCATGATGGTGTAGAAGCCGCGCTTCATGGAACTGGACGGATTGGGGCGGGGAATGGACGCGGTTTCAGGCCATGGGGACGTGAGCAATCCTCGGGCCTTTTGCAAGGCCGAGTGGCGGGTTTATAGCATGCCGGCCTTTGCCGGCGCCGGCCGCTGAGGCCGACTCGTTCATTGTTACCATCTTCTCCATGCCGCGCCCGATACTCGCCACCGTCCACCTCCCGGCCCTGCGCCACAACCTCGAGCGCCTGCAGCGCGCCGCGCCCGACGCGCGCCTGTGGGCCGTGGTCAAGGCAAACGCCTACGGCCACGGCATCGAGCGCGCCTTCGAAGGGCTGCGCGCGGCCGACGGCTTCGCCCTGCTCGACCTGGCCGAGGCCGAGCGGCTGCGTGCCCTCGACTGGCGCGGCCCCATCCTGCTGCTGGAGGGCGCGTTCGAGGCGCGCGACCTCGAGGCCTGCTCGCGCCTCAACCTCTGGCATGTCGTGCATTGCGCAGAGCAGATCGACTGGCTGGCGGCGCACAAGACGCACCAGCCGCACCGGGTCTTCCTCAAGATGAACTCCGGCATGAACCGGCTCGGCTTCCGGCCCGACGCCCTGCGCGCCGCCTGGGCCAGGCTCAACGCCCTGCCCCAGGTCGATGAGATCTCGCTGATCACCCACTTCAGCGACGCCGACGGGCTGCGCTTCGGCGTCGACGGCATCGCCCACCAGTTCCAGACCTTCTTCGACGCCACGCGCGACCTGCCGGGCGAGCGCACGCTGTGCAACAGCGCGGCGACGCTGCGGTACACCGGCCAGGCTGAGCTGAGTGTCGACTGGGTGCGCTGCGGCATCGCGCTCTACGGCGGCGCACCCGACCATCCGGCGCACCGCGCCGCCGACTGGCAGCTGCAGCCGGCCATGACACTGGCCAGCCGGCTGATCGGCATCCAGGAGCTGCAGCCCGGCGACACGGTGGGCTACGGCTCGACCTTCGTCGCGCCGCAGGCGATGCGCATCGGCGTGGTGGCCTGCGGCTATGCCGACGGCTACCCCCGCAGCGCCACCGGCAGCCTGGAGGCCGGCGCGCCGGTGCTGGTGCGGGGCGTCAGGACCCGGCTGCTGGGCCGCGCCAGCATGGACATGCTGACCGTTGACCTGAGACCGGTCGAGGCCGGCGGCGCACCGCCCTGCCGCATCGGCGACGAGGTGGTGCTCTGGGGGCGCAGCCAGCACGGCGCGGTGCTGCCGGTCGACGAGGTCGCGCAGGCCGCCGGCACCATCGCCTACGAGCTGTTGTGCGCAGTGGCGCCACGCGTGCCCTTCGTCGTCGAGGACGGAGGGCAGCCGGCGCGACACTGAGCGAGCCGGCGCTTGCGCTGACCGAAACCGGAACGTATCCGGGAAAATCCCTATGATGAAATCAGGGACGTCATCCTAGAATGCGTTCACTCGCTGACCGGAACAGCACAAAGCGCCGGTCACACTGCGAGAGGACCGAGGAGACAACAGAACTTCAACAACAGCATATCCAGCGTCCAGAGAGATGCAAGTTCCTGAACCGGTGCGTGTCACGCACCGGTTTTTTTTTGCCCGCAGCACCCGGGCACGGACGGCAGCTCCAGACAGAAGTCCGGCACGAAGCCTTCCTGCTCGTTCTTGCTCGCATAACCCAGCGGATTGGCCACCACGCGGCAGCGCCCGACCCGGTAGTCGTGCGGGCAGTGCAGGTGGCCGTGCAGCCAGAGGTCGGCCTGCTCCAGCCAGTCGTCGAGCGCGTTGCAGAATCCCGCGGTGCCGGGGGTGTGGCCGTAGCGCGGGTCGGCGCTGAGCAGGCTGGGCGCGAAATGGGTCACGACCACGGTAGCGCCGGCATGCGGCTGCGCCAGCGCGTCGCGCAGCCACTGCTGGCACAGCAAGGCCTGCTCGCGCATGGCGGCGGCATCGAACAGCCGGCCATGGCGCCGGGTGGACATCTTCTCGAGGTAGTAGTTGGCGGCGCGGAAGGCCTTCTCGCGCTGCCGCAGCTGGCTGGCCGGCGCATGGCCGCGCGCGAGCGCGTCGTAGTCGGTCCAGAGCGTGGTGCCGAGGAAGCGCACGCCGTCGATCAGCAGCTGCTCGCGCTCCAGCCACTGGATGCCGAGCCGGTCGCAGGCGGCGCGCAGGCCATCGTGCGCCAGGTCGAAGTCGAGGCCGTCGTACTCGTGGTTGCCCGGCACGAACAGCACCGGCACCGGCCAGCCCGCGTACTGGGGCAGCGGCGAGAAGCGCTGCAGGCCCCAGTCGGGCTCGGCCAGGGCGCCGGCCGCGCGCGCCTGATAGGAGCCGATGTCGCCCGCAAGCACCAGCAGGTCGGCGCCGGGCGCGGGCTGGGCGTGGAAATGCGGGTTGGCCTCCAGGTGCAGGTCGCTGAGCAGCTGGATCTTCACGAATGGAGCCCCTTGCCGACGGAGCGGAACAGCGCCTCGCGCAGCCAGCGATGCGCGCTCTGGCCCTGCTGCTGGCGCCGCCACAAGGCATCGACATGCACCGGCGGCACGTCCAGCGGCAGCGGCTGGTGCACCAGCTCGGACTCCATGCCGGTCTCGCCGATGAAGTGCAGCGGCAGCACGGTCAGCAGGTCGGAGGAGGCGACGACGCGGCCGGCGGTGAAGAACTGGTTGACCGTCAGCACGACGCGCCGGCGCAGGCCCTGGGCCGCCAGCGCCTCGTCGACGAAGCCGAAGGGGCGGCCGGAAAAGCTCACCAGCAGGTGGCGCGCGGCGCAGAAGTCCTCCAGCGTCAGCGGCTGCCGTGCGAGCGGGTGGCCGCGCCGCATCACGACCACGTAGCGGCCCTCGTAGAGGCGCTCGTGCAGGAAGCGCGGCGCGCTCTCCTGCAGGTGGCTGGCCGCGAGCTCGGTCAGCACGCCCGGGAAATAGCCGACCGCCAGGTCGACCTGGCCCTGTTCGAGCAGCGGCCGCGGGTCGCGCGTGGTCAGCGGCAGCACGCGCAGCGTGACGCCGGGCGCCTCGCGCGCCAGGATCTCGACCAGCCCGGGCACCAGCTTGGTCGCGGTCGAATCGGCCATCGCCAGCACGAAGTGGTTCTGCGCCTGCGCCGGATCGAAGGCGCCCGGCGCGAGCGAATCGCGCAGCTGGCGCAAGGCATCGCGCACGGTGGGCCAGAGCGTGAGCGCCAGCGGCGTGGGCTCGACGCCATAGCCCGAGCGGCGCACCAGGTCATCCCCGACCAGCTCGCGCAGCCGCCGCAAGGCGTTGCTGACTGCCGGCTGCGTGGTCGCGAGGTTGTGCGCGGCGCGCGTGAGGTTGCGCTCGGCCATCACCTCGTCGAAAACGCGCAGCAGGTTGAGGTCCAGGGTCCTGAAATTCAGTTCATTCATTTTTTCAGTGAATATATTTCATTCAAGAAATAAATTTGCCATACATGCGGGTTTACCCTAACATTTGTGCATTGCGTGCTGCGCTGCAGCATCAGCCTTACGCCAAGCCACCCCATGAGCACCACCACCCTTTCCCCCGCCACCTACGCCATCCAGACCGAACGCGCCGCTCCCAAGGCAGAAAACACCCGCGGCCTGGCAGCGATGCTGCTGGCCGCCGCCGTGGCGGCCCTGGCCGTCGTGGCCGACCAGCTGATCGACACCTGGGCGGACAACCACCTGTTCCTGGCCTGGCTCCTGATGTGGACCGTGGTGTTCGCAGGCAGCCTGCTGCTGACCGGCACCGCCCGCCGCCTGAGCCTGCGCGCCATCGTCCGCCTGGACCACTGGGCCCGCGCCCGCGCCCAGGCCCGCGCCGACGCCCGCTTCCTGGTCTTCGCCCAGCAGGATCCGCGCCTGATGACCGAACTGCAGGCTGCCCAGGTCAACGCCGGCCAGGCTCCGGCCGCCAGCGCTGGCGCGACCACCGATCTGGCCGCCTCGCGCCTGGCCTTCGCCCGCCGCGTCTGCGAAAAGCACCTGTTCTACATCTGATCGCCCGCAGGGCCCTGACCCTGAAGGCTGCAGAGGCACCGGTCGGCCGCTCCCGTGGGAGCGGCTTTTTTTCGTCATTCGGAGCCGCCCCTAATTTATACAAATCCTGAATATCTTACATTCCAGAAATAAATTTTTGCTAGCGTTGGGTTTACCCTAAGATCCCGCCCGACGCTTGCGCTGCAAGCCCCACGGAGCTCGACATGACCCACGCCGCATCCCTGCCGAAACCGGAACAAGGCCGTTCTACCGCCCATGCCCAGGGGGCCGGGAACGCGCGCGGCCTCGCGGCGATGCTGCTGGCCGTGGTCGTGGCTGCGGTGGGCGTGCTGGCCGAGCCGCTGCTGGCGCACTGGAGCGACGCTCAGCTGTTCGCCGGCTGGCTGGCCCTGTGGGCGGTCGCCATGGTCGGCACCCTCGCGCTGACCGGCGGCGCCGCACGGCTGGGCCAGCGGCTGCCAGCCCGGCTGGAGCCGGCCGAAGTCCGCGCCTGACCCTGCCTCCACCCGCTCCCGAACGCCGCGCCTTGCGGCGTTTTTGTTTTGCGCCGGGCCACGCTTGCTACAGTCGCGGCAGGACCGAACCCCATGAACAAGCGCGCCTGCCTCCTGCTGACCTGGCTGCTGGCCAGCTGCGCCGGCCACAACCCCTACTACGACCCGGGCAAGCCCCACCACCGGCCGGACGGCTTCGTCAACAGCGACGGCAGCCTGGCCGCCGCGCGCGTGCCCTGGTACGAAGGGCTGTGGCGCAACTGGCGCGGCGACTTCAGGCCTGCCGCCGAGCCGCAGGGCGGCTACCCGGCCTTCATCGCGCGCTGGACCACGCCGGTCGAGCGGGCGCTGATTGAGCAGCGCCACGAGGCGCCGCTGCTGACCTGGCTGGGCCATTCGGGCCTGCTGCTGCAGGTAGGCGGGCGCAACATCCTGATCGACCCGCAGCTCGGCGAATACGCCGGCCCCCTGCCCTGGCTGGCGGCCAGGCGGCGGGTGCCGCCGCCGCTGTCGGTCGAACAGCTGCCGCCGATCGACCTGGTGCTGATCTCGCACAACCACTACGACCACCTCGACCATGCCACCGTGACGCGGCTGGCCGCGCTGCAGCGGCCGCGCTGGCTGGTGCCGCTGGGACTGAAGGCCTGGTTCGATGCCGAGGGCATAGTCGGCGTCGAGGAGCTGGACTGGTGGGACTCCCGCTCGCTCGGCCCCTTGACCGTGCATCTGACGCCGGCGCAGCACTGGAGCAAGCGCACGCCCTGGGACACCAACCAGACCCTCTGGGGCGGCTTCGCGCTCGAATGGAACCGCCCCGGCGGCGCCGGGCGGTGGCGCTTCCTCTACACCGGCGACACCGGCTACTCGCGCGACTTCCGCGAGATCAGGCGCCGGCTCGGGCCGGTCGACTTCCTCGCGGTGCCGATAGGCGCCTACCTGCCGCGCGACTTCATGCGGCCGCAGCACACCGACCCCGACGACGCCGTGCACATCCTGAAGGATCTGGACTCGCCGCAGGCGCTGGGACTGCACTGGGGCACCTTCGAGCTGACGCGGGAGTCCTTCGACGAGCCGCCCGCCGAGCTCGGCAAGGTCCTGCGCCAGCACGGCCTGGAACCGGACCGGATCTGGCTGTTCAGGCACGGGGAAAGCCGCCGGCTGGCCGGCGCCCCGCTCGCGCCGTCACTCCAGCATCCGGTGCGGGCGCCTCAGGCCGCGACCGCCGCCACGCCCGCGGCGAGGCCACAGGACGCCAGCAGCGCGCCCAGCTCCTCGCGCACCGAGGAGCAGTAGCCCGGCAGGCCCAGTCGACTCAGCAGGCTATCGCCCTGGAAGGCCATGGACCAGCCCGAGAAGCGCCGGCGCTCGACATGGGCACGGCGCAGCAACTCGATGTCGCGATGGCGGGGATCGACCAGCACCCGGGACCAGATCCCGTCGAGGGCCTCGGCCGGGCCCTCGACGTATCCGAAGAAGCTGTGGTCGTGATAGCACAGCCGGCCCGTGACGCCCAGCCTGCGGTTGGCCGGCTCGAGCCGGCTCAGGAGCAGAAACAGGTGACGACAGCTGAACGGATGGGTCGCTTGCGACCGGTAAACGAGGTAGTCCAACATGGCAGACCCCTGACCCCCTGCGCCCTTCTAGGGACGCTGTTGTTGTGTTCGAAAATCCGAGCTGCGTATTATTGCCGTGCGCCGCCCCGATGCCATCAGGACAAACCCGGGCCACGGCTCGGCCCGCCGGCCCGCCGGCCCGCCGGCCCGGTCTCGGCCACAATCAGGCCTCATGCTGCTGCGCATCATTTCCATCCTGTTCCCGCTATTCGCCATCACCGCGCTGGGCTACGCCGTCGGCCGGCGCCTGAAGCCCGACCTCGCGCAGGCCAACCGGCTCAACATCGACGTCTTCGTGCCGGCGCTGGTCTTCGGCGCGATGGCTGCCAGGGATTTCCGCATCACCGACTACCTGCCGCTGCTGCTCGCGACCTTCGTGCTGATCGCGGGCTCGGGCCTGATCGGCTGGCTGGTGGCGCGGGCGCTGGGGCTGCAACCCAAGACGCTGGTGCCGCCCATGATGTTCAACAACTGCGGCAACCTCGGCCTGCCACTGGCAGTGCTGGCCTTCGGCGACGCGGCGCTGGCGCCGATGGTGGTGATGTTCCTGGTGTCCAACGTGCTGCAGTTTTCCTTCGGCATCTGGCTGCTGGACCGCCACACGCGCCTGCTCGAAGTCTGGAAATCCCCCACCATCCTGGCGACCCTGGCCGGGCTGGCCGTGAGCCTGCTCGGCATCGAGCTCTGGCCACCGCTGCTGCTGTCGGTCAAGATGGTCGGTGACATCGCGATCCCGCTGATGCTGTTCGCGCTCGGCGTGCGGCTGGCCGATTCGCGCATCACGGCGCTGGGCTTCGGCGTCTTCGGCGCGATGCTGCGCCCGCTCGCCGGCATGCTGCTGGCCTGGGCGGTGATGCAGCTGCTGGAGCTGCCTGGGCGCGAGCAGACGCTGCTGCTGGTGTTCGGCGCGCTGCCGCCGGCGGTGCTGAACTTCATGTTCGCGGAGCGCTACAAGCAGGAGCCCGACAAGGTCGCCTCCATGGTGCTGCTCGGCAACGTCGCGGCCGTGGTGTTCCTGCCGCTCGCGCTGGC
>JBEEPT010000129.1:0-6533 GCA_041190985.1 Pseudomonadota bacterium | reverse complement strand
CGGCGTGGGCACGGGCCCGAGCAGCACCACGTCGACGCCGGCCGAGTTGAAGCCGGCCTCCAGCGCCGACTCCAGCATGTAGCCCGAGATGCGCGTGTCCTTGCCGATCAGGACCGTGGGGCGCTTCTCCCTGGCCTTGAGCACGCGGCCGACCGCGTGCGCGAGCTTCAGGACGAAGTCAGGCGTGATGGGGTAGACCCCGACCGTGCCGCGGATGCCGTCGGTGCCGAAATACCTGCGAGACATGTAGAAATCCTTCCTTGTTGATTGTAAATTTGATTATTGTTGCTGGGCCGACATGGCCTGCCAGACCTTGATCGCGTCGACGGTGGCGCGCACGTCGTGCACCCGCACCACGCGCGCGCCGCGCTCGATCGCCAGCAGATGCGCCGCCACGCTGGCCGCTACTCGCCGCTCGGGAACCTCCTGCGCGATCACGCGCCCGAGCGAGGACTTGCGCGACCAGCCCGCCAGCAGCGGGTAACCCAGCGCCAGCACCTCCTGCTGGCGCGCCAGCAGCGCGAAGTTCTGCTCCACGGTCTTGCCAAAGCCTATGCCGTAGTCCAGCACGATGCGCTCGGGGGCGACGCCGCGCTCGCGCAGCGGCTGCGCGTGTCGGGCCAGGAAGTCCACCACCTGCGGCACGACGTCGCCTTCCATCGGCGCGACCTGCATGCTGCGGGGCTCCAGGTGCATGTGCATCAGGCAGACGCCGCAATCGGGGTGACGCGAAACGACGTCGATGCCGCTGCCCTGCCCGCCCTCGAACGGGCGCCGCAGCGCCCAGACGTCGTTGATGATGTCGGCCCCCAGGTCCAGGCAGGCCTGCATCACCTCGGGCTTGTAGGTGTCGATCGAGATCGGCACGCCGAGCTTGAGCGCCTCGCGCAGCACCGGCAGCACGCGGGCCAGTTCCTCCTGCAGCGGCACCGGCGGCGCACCCGGGCGGGTCGATTCGCCACCGATGTCGAGTATGGTCGCGCCCTCGGCCAACAGGGACTCGGCATGCGCCAGCGCGCTGCGCGTGTCGGCGTGCCGTCCCCCGTCCGAGAAGGAGTCGGGCGTGACATTGACTATGCCCATGACCTGGGGCCGGGTCAGGTCCAGGGTGTAGCGGCTGGTCTTCCAGACGGCAGCGGAAGCGGAGCGGTCAGACATGGTACGGAGCGCAGGGGATCCTGGCGGCAAGCGAATGAAAGGGGAAAAAGCAAAACCGGGGCGCTCGGCCCCGGTTGCGATGTTAGCGCCTGATCAGGCGGCGGTCGGCGTCGGATCGTGCTTGACCGACGGCGCGCCGCCGTCACCACCACCCGTGGGCGGGTTGCGCGGCACGAAGTCCTTCGGCGCGCGCGGCGGCTTGCCGGCCATGATGTCGTCGATCTGATCGCCCTCGATGGTCTCCCACTCGAGCAGGGCCTTGGCCATGGCGTGCATCTTGTCGCTATGCTCCTCGATCAGGCGACGCGCCAGGCCATACTGCTCGTCGATGATGCGGCGCACCTCGCTGTCGACCTTGCGCATGGTCTCCTCGCTCATGTGCGTGGTCTTGGTGACGCTGCGGCCCAGGAACACCTCGCCCTCGTTCTCGGCATAGACCATGGGGCCGAGCGCCTCGCTCATGCCGTAGCGCATCACCATGTCGCGCGCGATGGTGGTGGCGCGCTCGAAGTCGTTGGAGGCACCGGTGGTCATCTGATTCATGAACACCTCTTCCGCGATACGGCCGCCAAACAGCATGCTGATCTGGTTCAGCATGTACTCGCTGTCGTAGCTGTAGCGGTCCTTCTCGGGCAGGCTCATGGTCACGCCCAGGGCGCGGCCGCGCGGGATGATGGTGACCTTGTGTACCGGATCGCACTTCGGCAGCAGCTTGCCGATCAGGGCGTGGCCGGCCTCGTGGTAGGCGGTGTTGCGGCGCTCTTCCTCGGGCATGACCATGGACTTGCGCTCGGGGCCCATGATGATCTTGTCCTTGGCCTTCTCGAAGTCCTGCATCTCGACCACGCGCGCGTTGCGGCGCGCCGCCATCAGCGCGGCCTCGTTGCACAGGTTGGCCAGATCGGCGCCGCTCATGCCCGGCGTGCCGCGCGCAATGATCTCGGCGTTGACGTCGGTGCCCAGCGGGATCTTGCGCATGTGCACGTTGAGGATCTGCTCGCGGCCGCGGATGTCGGGCAGCGTGACATAGACCTGGCGGTCGAAGCGGCCCGGCCGCAGCAGCGCGGCGTCGAGGATGTCGGGACGGTTGGTCGCGGCGATCACGATCACGCCGAGGTTGGTCTCGAAGCCGTCCATCTCGACCAGCATCTGGTTGAGGGTCTGCTCGCGCTCGTCGTTGCCGCCGCCCAGGCCGGCGCCGCGCTGGCGGCCGACCGCGTCGATCTCGTCGATGAAGATGATGCAGGGCGCGTTCTTCTTGGCGTTCTCGAACATGTCGCGCACGCGCGCCGCGCCGACGCCGACGAACATCTCGACGAAGTCGGAGCCGGAGATGCTGAAGAACGGCACCTTGGCCTCGCCGGCGATCGACTTGGCCAGCAGCGTCTTGCCGGTGCCCGGCGGGCCGACCAGCAGCAGGCCGCGCGGGATGCGGCCGCCGAGCTTCTGGAACTTGGACGGATCCTTCAGGAAGTCGACCACCTCCTTGACCTCCTCCTTGGCCTCGTCGCAGCCGGCGACGTCGGCGAAGGTCACGGTATTGGTGTTCTCGTCGAGCATGCGCGCCTTGCTCTTGCCGAAGCTGAAGGCGCCGCCCTTGCCGCCGCCCTGCATCTGGCGCATGAAATAGACCCAGACGCCGATCAGCAGCAGCATCGGTCCCCAGCTGACCAGCAGGGTCATGAGCAGCGAGCCTTCCTCGCGCGGGCGCACGTCGAACTTGACGTCGTTGGCGATCAGGTCGCCGACCAGGCCTCGGTCGAGGTAGGTGGCGTTGGTGCGCACGCGACGGTTGTCGACCGTCTCGGCGATGATCTCGGTGCCGTTGGCGCCCTCCTGGATGGTCGCGCTCTTGATGCGCTGGGCCTTGACCTCGTCGAGGAACTCGGAGTAGCCCATGTAGCCGGCGCCTGCCGTCGTCCGCCCTTCAAACTGCTTGAAGACGGTGAACAGCACCATGGCTACGACCAGCCAGACAGCGACTTTGGAAAACCAGGGGTTATTCAAAACGGACTCCCGAACGAAAACGCATTGTGCGGATAGATGGACACCATTCTAGGACTTTCAAGCGTGAGACCGGCACGGCGGCCGCATGAGCCTCCCGATGTCGGACATAGAAAAAACATATCGGACCCGATCCTTACCTGAGACCCATTCCGACCAAAAAGGTTTCCGACGACTTGTCGCGCGAGGACTTGGGCTTGAGCGGCTTGACGACGCGGAAGGTGTCCTTGAACAGCTTGAGCAGCTCGTTGTAGCCGCTGCCGTGGAAAAGCTTGACCACCAGCGCGCCATCGCGCTTGAGGTGGGCACGGGCGAAATCGACCGCCAGCTCGATCAGGTGCGCGATGCGCGCGGCGTCGACCGACTCCACGCCCGACAGGTTGGGCGCCATGTCCGAGACCACCACATCGACCGGACGATGGCTGCCGTCGGGCAGCAGCAGCTTTTCTTCGAGCTGGGCCAGCACCGATTCCTCGCGGAAGTCGCCCTGAATGTACTGCACGCCCTCGATCGCTTCCATGGGCAGCAGGTCCAGGCCTATGATGACGCCGTTGAGCTCGCCGACCGCGGCGCCCGTGGGCGACAGGCGCCGGCGCAGGTACTGGCTCCAGGCTCCCGGTGCGCATCCGAGATCGACCACGACCTGGCCGGGCCGGATCAGGTGGAAGGTTTCGTCGATTTCCTTGAGCTTGTAGGCGGCACGCGCGCGGTAGCCTTCCTTGTGGGCCAGCTTGACCCAGGGATCGTTGACATGCTGGTTCAGCCAGGCCTTGTTGACCTTCTTGCTCTGCGTTTTTACTTTCATGCGGGGATAATTGTCACATGCCTCAAATAATTCTGACTCCAGCCCAACGCAAACCCTTCCGCTCCGACGCTCACCACCTCGATCCGGTGGTGCTGATCGGCAGCGACGGCCTGACCGACGCGGTCAAAAAGGAAGTCGACGCCGCGCTCAAGGCGCACGGCCTGATCAAGGTGCGGGTGTTCTCCGACGACCGCGCCCAACGCGAGGCCTATCTGAACCAGCTCGCCGAGGAGCTCGACGCCGCCGCCATCCAGCACATCGGCAAGCTGCTCGTGCTCTGGCGCCCCATCCCCGAGAAGGAAAAGACCGTCGACGAAGACCGCAAGCCCGGCCCGCGCGACGTCAAGATCCTGAAGTACAGCAAGAAGGGGGGCCAGCGCCCCGAGGTCAAGCAGGTGCGGGTGCTCGGCAACGAGCGCCTGACCTCCGGCGGCCTGGTCAAGCGCGCCAAGAAGCCGACGCAGAAGAGCGTCAAGAAAACGACCCAGAAGTGAGTGCGGCCGGCGCGGCTGCCCCGATTGTTCGCGCGGGCGCGCCAGCGGCATGACATGCCCTAAATTGGCCAAGCCACCCGGCTTGGCTTTTTTGTCAGCTCGGCCCGCTGATATTCTTCGGCTCAGACGCGAGTCTCGCCTTGCATTTCCCTGCCCCGTGCCCAACTGCCTTCCATGAACGCCACCACCCAGCCCGAATCCACCGCGGTAGCAGCCGCCAACCCGCTGCTCGACTTCACCGACCTGCCGCTGTTCGACGCGATCCGTCCTCAGCATGTCGAGCCGGCGATCGCACAGCTGCAGCAGGCCGCCGAACAGGCGCTCGAGCAGGTCGTGGCCGCCGACTACCCGGCCGAATGGAAGGCAATGGCGAGCGTGCTCGACGTCGCGACGGAGCGCCTGGGCCGTGCCTGGGGCGCGGTCAGCCACCTCAACAGCGTCGCCGACACCCCCGAACTGCGCGCCGCCTACAACGCCGTCCTGCCCGCGATCACCGAGTTCTGGACCCGCATGGGCGCCGACGAGCGCCTCTACGCCAAGTACAAGGCCATGGACCCGGCGCGACTGACCCCCGAGCAGGCCCAGGCGCGCACCAACGCGCTGCGCGGCTTCGTGCTCGGCGGCGCCGAGCTGCAGGGCGAGGCCAAGGAGCGCTTCGCCGCGATCCAGGAGCGCCAGGCCGAACTGGCGCAGAAGTTCAGCGAAAACGCGCTCGACGCGACCGATGCCTGGACCTACTACGCGAGCGCCGAGGAGCTCGCGGGCGTGCCAGCCGACACGCTGGCCGCCACCCGCGCCGCCGCCGAGGCCGATGGGAAGGAAGGCCACAAGCTCACGCTCAAGCTGCCCTGCTACCTGCCGGTGATGCAGTTCGGCACCGACCGCGCCCTGCGCGAGCGCCTCTACCACGCCTACAGCACCCGAGCCAGCGACCAGGCCGAGGGTGAGGGCGCCAGCTTCGACAACACCACTCTGATCCGCGAGCTGCTCGCGCTGCGCCAGGAGGAAGCCGGACTGCTCGGCTACCCGGACTACGCCGCGGTTTCGCTGGTGCCCAAGATGGCCGAGTCGACGGCTCAGGTCGTCGCCTTCCTGCGCGAGCTCGCCGCCAAGGCCCGCCCCTACGCCGAGCAGGACCTGGCCGACATGCGCGCCTTCGCGGCCGAGTCGCTCGGCCTGCAGGAGCCGCAGGCCTGGGACTGGGCCTATGTCGCCGAGCAGCTGCGCGTGGCGCGCTACGCCTACAGCGAGCAGGACGTCAAGCCCTATTTCACCGCGCCCAAGGTACTCGAAGGCCTGTTCCGCATCGTCGAGACCCTGTTCGAAGTGCAGATCCGCCCCGACCAGGCGCCGGTCTGGCATCCCGGCGTGAAGTTCTTCCGCCTCGAGCGCGACGGCCAGCTGCTCGGCCAGTTCTACCTCGACCCGGGCGCACGCGCCGGCAAGCGCGGCGGCGCCTGGATGGACGACGTGCGCGCGCGCTGGCTGCACCCCGATGACGCCCGCCTGCAGACACCGGTGGCGCAGCTGGTCTGCAACTTCTCCGAGCCGGTCGGCGACAAGCCGGCGCTGCTGACGCACGACGACGTCATCACCCTGTTCCACGAGTTCGGTCACGGCCTGCACCACCTGCTGACCCGGGTCGACGAACGCGACGTCAGCGGCATCAGCGGCGTGGAGTGGGACGCGGTCGAGCTGCCGAGCCAGTTCATGGAGAACTTCTGCTGGGAGTGGGACGTGCTCCAGCGCATGACCGCCCATGTCGAGACCGGCGCACCGCTGCCGCGCGAACTGTTCGACAAGATGCTGGCCGCGAAGAACTTCCAGAGCGGACTGCAGACGCTGCGCCAGATCGAGTTCTCGCTGTTCGACATGCTGCTGCACAGCGACGGCGCGCCGGACGGCGACTTCATGGCGCTGCTGCAGCGCGTGCGCGACGAAGTCGCGCTGATCCAGCCGCCGGCCTACAACCGCATGGCCCACACCTTCAGCCACATCTTCGCGGGCGGCTACGCGGCCGGCTACTACAGCTACAAATGGGCCGAGGTGCTGAGCGCCGACGCCTACGCGGC
>JBEEPT010000128.1:0-3802 GCA_041190985.1 Pseudomonadota bacterium | reverse complement strand
CCGGCGCGATGCTCTGCATGGCCTGCAAGGGCTTCAGGCCGATCTCGCCGCCCCACTGGATGGCGATGAGGCAATCGCCGGGCTTGCCGCGGTAGGTCTTGGGCACCATCTCCGATGCCGCCAGGTATTCGGCCTGCTTCAGGGCCTCATTGAAGTCGCGCGGCCCGAGGTCGACGGGGCGCAGCCCCAGCAGCCGCTCGAACTCGGAATCACGCGGCGCGGCGGCGCCGAGTTGTTGCTGCTGTTCGGCAGCGGGCTGCGCCTGTTGGGCGCGAAGGGGTGCGTTCAAGTTCATCTCCAGTTGAGGATCAACAAGGTGCCGAGCACTGCGACGAGCAGCACCGCGGCCACGAGGAGGTCGCGCCGCGAGGCGCGCCGGGTACGGTCTTCTTCAGCCCGCTCGCAGGCCTGCGGCGTGGGGCACGCGTAGCGGTGCACGCACCGGCTGCAGGTGCGCGGGCCGTCGTTCGGGTCGGCGATCACGAGCGCCGCCAGCTCGCACACGATCGCGGCCTCGTCGTGGCGCCACGCTGCGATCTGGCGGCGCTGCTGCTCGGCGTGCGCCACCAGCGCCTCGGCGTAGGCGATATCGCCGCGGACCCAGCGCAGGCGCAGGCGCAGCCAGAGGGAGCGGATCATGCGGCCCCCGCTTCGTCCCTCGCTTCCTCGAAGCGCCGCTCGGCCCGGTCGCGCGCGTCGGCCTCGGCCTGCTCGCGCTCGCTCAGCAGCGGCTCGACGAGCCCCGCGGGCAGGTCCTGGTCTTCCTCCAGCAGCCCCACGTCGCCGCAGTGCACGCCGAAGCAGTGGCAGTCCTCGCGCACGAGGTCGAGCAGGAACTCGCGGGCGTCATCGTCGAAGGCGTCTTCGCCGGGCGAGTAGCGGCCGATCACCGCGAGGTACATCAGCGCCAGCTGGCCACTGTCCGCGTCGCGGATGGCCTGCACGCGCTGGCGCAGGGTGGTGGCGGTGACGGCGGACATCACAGCACACCCAGCTGGATGCCCACCAGCGTCGCCCACGCCAGGATCACGAGCCACCGGTCGGCCGGCGAGGCGGCTTCCCACTCGGCGGCCAGGTAGTCGAGGGCGGCGTTCATGGGCGATCCCCCGTCCGCGCGGCGCCGCCCACGACGACAGCCACAGCCAGCCCGAGGGCCAGCCAGACCACGAGGATCAGGAAACCGAGCATTCGTCCCTCCGCTCTTCGTAGGCCCGCTCAGCCCGATCCCGCGCATCCGCGTCCGCCTGCTCGCGCTCGCTCGGCAGGTCCGGCAGGCGCAGCTCCTCGGCGCACTCGGCGGCGATGTCCAGGCTCTGCAGCAGCTCCTCGGCGTTGTCGTAGCCCTCGCGCTCGACGACGGCGCGCAGCGCGCGCATCACGGCCGCGAAGTCTTCGCTGGCCTGCGGCATGCCCAGCACGCGAATCGCCGCGGCGATGTCACTCCACGTCAGCGTGGAGACGCGCTCGATCTGCTGGCGCTGGGCCGCACGGATGTCCGCGTGCGCTGCCTTCAACCGATCGGCCTGCGTGGCGAGGCCTTGGTAGTGCCTGACCTGGAAGTCGGTCGCCATCTCGTTCTCCGTCGCGCCTTACCCGAGCGCGCAGGAGATACTCTACAACTGTTGTAGTCGGACGGTCAACAACTGTTGTAAATCTGGGCGCAAGCGTCGAAAGCCGACGAGGCCGGTCACATGAATTTGTGGTTCAAGGGGCTGGGTCGGGAGGCAGATCCAGGTCGCGCTGGGTGCACGACGTGGAGATGGCCGCACTGCTGGCGGCCACCGCGATCACGCAGCGGGACGCCTCGGCTTCGTTGGCTAGGTCAGCCAGCTGCTGCGCGCTCCATCCGCGTTCCGCCCGCAGCAGAGCAATGCGTTGACCGAGGTTCATGCGGCGCATCGTGGCGACGGCCGGCACCATCGGCAAACAACGGTTGTTGCCTGTATTAAAACAACTGTTGTACAGTGCGTGCATGACAACGCTCGCAACCGCCGTCGAGGCCCTGGGTGGCCAAGCCAAGCTGGCCGCCCTTATTGGCGTGCGCCAGCAGCACGTGTGGAACTGGCTCAACCGCGGCGACGCGGTGCCGCCCGAGTTCTGCGTGGCGATCGAGCGCGCGACCGATGTCAAGGTCACCCGCCGCGACCTGCGCCCCAACGACTGGTGGCGCATCTGGCCCGAGCTGGTGACAGCCGACCACCCGATCCCCGTCGAGGCGGCCTGAGCAGCGAAGACACCGGGAGAAGTCCATGCCCGAACTGTCCATGCCCCCTGCTGAAAGAGCCCGCAAGGCGGTCTCCACGATCTTGCGCGCGGTGCAACGCGATGCAAGCCAGGCCGCGATCGCCGCCGCAATGGGCTCGAGCGAGAGCACGGTGTCGCGCCTGCTGTCCGAGCACCTGGAGAAGTTCGCGCTCGTGCTGTCGCACGCGGGGCTGAAGGTCGTCCCTGCCGATCGGGTGTGCGTCGACCGCGGCATGTACGAGGCCATGACCCGCATCGCCAGCCGTGCGATGCAGGACGCGGAGACCGCGCAGCGCCTGGTGTGGGAGGAAGAGTGAGCTACGTACCCCGCCACGGCACGGTCGCCTATCGCGCGCTGGCGCACCTGGAGACCATCCGCACCCAGGAGCGCACCGCCAGCCAGATCGCTGAGGCGCTGGGCGGCGGCATCAACGGGTCGGAGATCGCCGCCTCACTGGCGCCCGCGGTCTCGGCGGGCGTGGTGTTCCGCCGCCAGCGCGACAAGACGACGCCTCGCGCGCCGCAGTTCTACTCGCTCACCGACATGGAGCGCCACACGCGCGAGTTCAGGCCGAACCCCGCGGGCTGGCTGGAGCGGCCGGCGGTGTTCAAAGCACAAGGCGGCACCGAGCCAGGGCACCCTCTCGCTGACGCCCGCAGCAAGGCTGCGCGCGCGGTGATGGAAGCCATCGCCATTGCACCGAATTCTCAACGCCACGAGAGTGGGGCGCAGCACGGCGGCGACGCCGGCAACCTGGCCCACAACACCGAGCACGCTGCGCCGCTCGGGGGCTTGGCCGAAGGGGAGGGGGCTACGGCTCCCTCCCCGGGTATGCGTGAAGCGAAGGCTGATGAAGGCGCGCTCGGGACTCCCCCCTCGCGGGGGCGGATCGAGCTGGCCGTGCCGCAGTTCCGTCGCATCACGACGATCACCCGCAAAGACGCCGAAGAGAGCGGCAGTAAGCCCGGGACGCCGGGCGCCCCTGATGGGGTCGTGACCAGCAGCGCGCCGCGTGCGGCCGACGACGCGCCGAGTGGTGAGGGACCGGCGGCGGCCGACGCGCCTCGTGCGCGCGCTGCCGAGCCCATTGCAGTGCCCGGTTCCACGCCGCTGCCGAACGCCGACCGGCTGCTGCCGGGCGACTACCTGGTGCACAAACGCTCGGGCATCGAGGTCGTGTACGGGGAGGGCCAGCTGCAGCCGTCGACCATCACAGTGCCCAGCGACGGCGCCAAGTTCGCGCTGTGGTGCGACGGTGAGCTGACGCTGTTCGTCGGCGACACCGAGCTGACGCTGAAGCCCGCTCAGGTGCAGCGGCTGCGCAAGCTGCTGGGGAGTGGGGCTTGAGCGACCGCAAGAAGTTCAGCAAGCGCACCCGGTTCGAGATCTTCAAGCGAGACGGGTTCACGTGCCAGTACTGCGGCGCGCATCCGCCCGGCGTTCTGCTCCACCTGGATCACATCGTCGCGCTGGCCGCTGGCGGCGCCGACGACGAGGACAACCTCATCACGGCATGCGAGCCCTGCAACCTCGGCAAGGGCGCGCGCGACCTTCGCA
>JBEEPT010000127.1:0-3194 GCA_041190985.1 Pseudomonadota bacterium | reverse complement strand
TCATGGCCCCGACCCCGCACGACGGCCTGCGCGCTACGGCGCGCGATGGGCTGCCCGCCTGGATCAGCCGCCCGCAACTGTGCGAGGTGCAAGTCTCGGCCGCCCTGGTGGCGGTGTACCCCGGCGTCAAGCACATCGGCAACAGCGGCGCGGCACAACCCGTGCTGCACTTGGTGCTGAAGCAGCCCACGCCGGCCGAGAGGCGCGGCGGTGCCCGGGTGCACGCCTTGCTGTGGCTGCAACCCGCCCCCAGCGCCGAGCAGGCATCTGCCGACGCCGAGGCGGCCAAGCAGCGCCTGCTGGCGCACGCGTACAACTGGCACGGCCTGGTGCGCCTGCAAGGCCGCAGCATCGAGGCCCGCGACGGCGGGCTGGAACTGTGGCTGGACGGCGCCCGTCTGCTGCATTGCCTGCTGCAGCCGCAGCACCAGCCTGCGCCGCGCCGGCTGATGGGGGCGACGCTGTGACGTGGGTGCTGACCATCCACGGCCGCGTGGTGGACCTGCGCGCAGTCACCAACGGCCGCGCCAAAACCGGCCTCACCCCCAGCGAGGCGGCGCAGGCGCTGGCCAAGATCAACCGCTACAACGGGCACACCACGCGGCTGTACTCGGTGGCCGAGCACAGCCTGCACGTGTGCCAGATCCTCGAGCGCGATCTGCGCGTCACCGATTGCGAAACGCTGCTGGCCGCCCTGTGCCACGACGCGCACGAGTGCCTGATCGGCTACATGACCTCGCCCGTCAAGCAGCTGTTGGCGCTGCGCGCGGTGCAGGCCCTGGACGCCGACCACTGGCACGCGCTTGAGGACACCGTGCAGAGCATGCTGCTGGCCGAATGGGGGCTTCTGGAAGCGCACCACGCGGGGCGCGAGCTGATCCACCACGGCGACCTGGTGGCCCTGGCCACCGAGCGCCGCGACCTGATGCACCCCGGCGGCCTGCCCTGGGAAGTGCTGGCCGGCATCCAGCCCGCCGACTGGCTGCACCTGCGCGACGGCGGCGGCATGACGCACGACGACTGGGCCGCGGCGTGGCTGGAGCGCTACCAGGAACTGCGTGCCGGGGCGTATGAGCAGGCGCAACAGCGTGAGGGGGCGGCGGCGTGATGGAGGCTGGCCTGTCCTTCGGCAGCGTCTGCAGCGGCATCGAAGCCGCCAGCGTGGCGTGGCACCCGCTGGGCTGGCGCGCGGCGTGGCTGGCCGAGATCGAGCCCTTTCCCAGCGCTGTGCTGCAGCACCACTACCCCCAGGTGCCCAACGTCGGCGACATGGCCACGCTGCCGGCGCGCATCCGTGCCGGCGCAGTGCCGGCGCCCGACCTGTTCTGCGGCGGCACGCCCTGCCAAGCCTTCAGCGTGGCTGGCCTGCGCCGATCGCTGGATGACGCACGCGGCAAACTGTCGCTGACCTTTTGCAAGATTGCCGATGCAATTGACGATGTTCGACGAGCCGCCGGCCAGCCTGCTTGCATCGTCTTCTGGGAGAACGTCCCCGGCGTCCTCAGCGCTGCAGACAACGCCTTCGGCTGCTTTCTCGGGGCGCTCGCTGGATGCGATACCGCCATCGAGCCGCTGGCCACGACCGGATGGACAGACGCGGGTGTGGTTGCTGGACCCGCGCGAACAATCGCGTGGCGCATCCTGGATGCCCAATTCTTCGGACTGGCCCAACGACGCCGACGTGTGTTCGCTGTCGGCAGTGCTCGAGACGGGTTCGATCCCGCAGCGGTTCTTCTTGAGTGGGAAGGCGTGCGCCGGGATTCTGCGCCGAGCAGAGAAGCGGGGGAAAGCGCTGCCGCAGGCGCTCGATCAGGCGTTGCGTTCGGCGGCAACCGCACCAGCGGCCCCATAGACGTTGCGCCCGCGCTCAACGCCTGCGGTACGGCCAGCGGGCGGCAGGACTTTGAGAGCGAGGCGTTTGTCATGCATTCCCTGCGCGGCGAAGGCTTCGACGCCAGCGAGGACGGCACGGGGCGCGGCACGCCGCTGGTTCCTGTCCACTACGCGCCGGATGTTCACCCGACCCTGGTTGCCCGCAGCAGCCGCGGCGGCGGCCAGACCAACAGCCCAGGACACAACGCCGACGAGACGCTGGTGGCCCATGCCTTCGACGCCCGCCAATCCGACGTCATCCAGTACGGCGACAAGACTGGGCCGCTGGATACAAACGGGCACACCGTTGGGGTGATGCAGCCGGTGGCGTTTCAGCCCCGGATCGCTCGCAATGGTCGCGGCAACATGGGCGATGTGGTCAACGCGCTGCAGGCGCAGTCCGGGCAAACAGGCAAGGGTGACGCTGCCCCATGTGTCGCCACCGCCATGCAAGTGCGCCGCCTCACGCCCGTTGAATGCGAGCGGCTGCAGGGCTTCCCCGACGGCTACACCGCCATCCCTTGGCGCGGGCGGCCCGCCAGCGAGTGCCCCGACGGCCCGCGCTACAAGGCGCTGGGCAACTCCTGGGCTGTGCCCGTGGTGCGCTGGATCGGGCGGCGCATCGACGCTGCTGTGAGGCAAGCATGAGCGCCGGTGACCGCTGGCTGCTGCCCGATGGCCGCGAGGCCCTGGAGCTGCAAGGCAGCCAGGGCGGGCTGCTGCGCGTGGCGCCGATCGTGGCGGACTGGCCTTTTCCCGCGCCGCCCGAGGTGGCCCAGCGCCGCATGTGCACCCGCCTGCCCAGCCGCTACCTGCGCGGGCAGGTGCCGGCGCCTGAGCTGGAGGATGCGCGGTGGTGACGCATGGTCAAGGGGCAAACGCATGACCCGCAAACGAAGCCGCTACCGGCCGCGCGGCGTGAATCTGCAGGCGCATCTGGTGGCCCTGCAAGGCGCGGCGCTGCTGAGCCTTCATGACCGCTCGCGCTGGGCCGTGGAGCTGTTGATGGCGCTGGACGACGTGCGCCGCGGCCAGGCCGGGGAGACGGCTTGGCGCACGATCTTCGACGCCATCAACCTGGCCGAAGCCCTGGTGCTGCAGCGCGTGGCGCGTGACCCCGACGGCGTGGTGCGCGCGGCGCAGGAAGCCTGCGTGGCCATCATCGAGCGGCAGCGCGCCACCGGCACCCGTGCCGCCCGGGTCGGCAAACTGGCCGCGCTGCGCGAGCTGCAGGCCGCCTGGGTGGATCTGCTGGATGGCATCACGCACAGCGAGCGATTCGCGGCGGAGGAACTGGTGCAGCGCCGCACCGCATCAGCCCA
>JBEEPT010000126.1:0-4030 GCA_041190985.1 Pseudomonadota bacterium | reverse complement strand
ATACGGCAAGCGCATCACCCCAGACCACCCCGCCGAGCGATCGGCAACCGCAGGAGTAGCCAGCATGGCCAACATCGTCTTTAACATCGCCAAGGGCCGCGTGGCCGAGCTGTACAACCGGGTCAAGAGCAACGACCCTTCGACCAGTGCCCTCATCCTGGTGCCCATCGAGACCAGCGGGCTGGAGAGCGACGCCACGCTCATCGACAAGGATGACCTGGCGGCGGTGCTGTCGGGCGCCACCAACGAGCAGACGACGATGGGCCGCAAGACCCTCACCGACGCCGAGCTGGCCTCTTTCCCTGGCGCCGACGACGCCAACGACCGGATGAGTATCAGCCTGCCTACTGTCACGTGGACAGCGGCCACCGGCAACGCGATCAGCAAGATCCTGGTCTGCTATGACAGCGACACCACGGGTGGCTCCGACAGCAGCATCATCCCGCTGACGATGTTCGACTTCGTGCAGACCCCGAGCGGCGCCGACATCCAGATGACCGGCGGCGAGTTCTATCGCGCATCGTAGGGAGACCAAACGTGGCATTCATCGCATCGCAGGTGGCACTTCAGCGAGGCTTCGAGGCCCTGCAATCCGTTGCGGCGCAACAGAAGACCTATCTTGGTATCTGGAACACCAAGCTGGCCGGCAACATCACGGCGCTGGATGGGCTGGAGATCGTTTCCAGCATCAACCAGGCGACCACGCTGATGGACCAATACGCGGCGCTTCCGGGCCTGGCCGCCTACGTGCAGACGCAATTCGGCAGCCCCGGCTACGATGTGGCGGCCGAATACACCGCGATGCGCGCGGCGCTCATTGCGGTGCGCAACTGGCTGACCAGCAACATCCCGCCCAACGCCATCACCATCACCAACGGCGCGCAGGTGGGCGCGGTCTACACCCCGGCGCAGACTGCCGGCCTGAAGACGCTCGTAACGGCAGCAGCGGCCACCATCGCCTGACGCTGCAATGGCTATCGCGCATGTTCGCAGCAGTGGGAGCGCGGTAGGGGCCAACGGCGGCACCACTTCGGGCGTCGATACCACTGGGGCAAACCTCATTGTCCTGGCGGTGTCGCGCTACAAGGCCGGCGGCGCGGTCACGGTCAGCGACAGCAAGTCGAACACATGGACGGCGCTAACCGAGGCGCCGGTAGTCTCTGACGGCACCGTCAGGCTGTACTACTGCTACAGCCCGACAGTCGGCGCTGGCCATACGTTCACGGCATCCGGCACCGGCATCTACACGACCATCGGCGCCATTGCATTCAGCGGCGCAGCTTCGTCGCCATTCGACCAGCAGAGCACCAACTACGCTTCTACATCGGGCACGACGATACAGCCCGGTAGCATCACGCCGACCGAGGACGGCGAGGTCATCGTCTCGGCTACTGAGTTCGGCAGCGGCGCGACAAGCAGCACGATCGATTCCAGCTTCACCGAGACATTCGACCAAGCGGCCGGGTCTGGTGTCAACTACACCACGACCGCGGCCTATCTGATCCAGACCACGGCGGCGGCGGTCAATCCGACGATCACGGGCAGCGGGGCGACCGCCTATCGGTCATCCGTCATTGCGTCATTCAAGGCGGCGGCCGGCGGTGCATCAGGCCCCGTGGGCCTGGCGGCAGAAACCGACGCGGCCTTGCCTCTGTCGGCTGTTCAGCGGTTGGCCGTTGGCGCTGCTGCGGACACCGAGTTGGCGCTGGCGCTTGCACCTGGTGGGTTGCCTGTTGGCCTCGCCGTCGAGTCTGATGCGGCGCAGGCTTTGCCAGCGCGCAGCATCAGGCCGGTCGGCATGGCGCTGGAGGCTGAAGCCAGCCTGGCGCTCGAACCGCGGCAAATCTACGCCGTAGGCCTGGCGTCCGAGACCGATGCCGCCATCGAACTGCCTGCCGTAGGTGGTGGAGTCGGCAGGGCGGCTGAAGCGGATTCGGCGCTCGCGTTGCCAGCGCTGCAAGTACGCGCGGCGGGGCTGGCCACCGACACCGGCGCTGCCGTCGCGCTGCCGGCCGTGTCGCTGCGCACGGCCGGTCTGGCGCTGGAGATAGACCTCGGCGCCCCGCTTGCGCCCGTGCAGGCTGCCCAGGTCGGCCGTGCAGCTGAGTCGGATATGGCGCTGGCGCTGCTGGTGGCTGGTGCGGCGTCGCAGGCCGAGCGGGTTTGTCTGTCCAGTGCCATCACCACCCGCGTGTGGCTGAGCAGCCCGCTGGCGCTTTCAGTGGCGTTGGCCAGTCACATCACCACCGGCGTGACGCTCGCGTCGGCCATCGACATGGAGAGCGGCGCATGAGCACGCAAAAGGTATACGTCGGCGACGTTGGCACGCAGATCATTCTGGCCGCAGGCACAGAAATCGGCGCGGCCTCAGCGCGCAGCATCGCCGCGCTTAGGCCCGATGGCGTTGCCGTCACGCTGTCGGCGGTGGCCGAGGGCACGGACTCAATCAAGCACGTCACGACGGCAGAATCGCTGCCGCAGGCCGGTGTGTGGCTGTTGCAGGCCGTGGTGGTCATCGGCTCGGGCACGTGGCGTGGCGAGACGGTTTCGCTGCAGGTCTACCCGCAGTTCGGGTAATTGCTGAGCGTCATCAGAAAGCCGCTCAAATATGGCGGCCTCAATTCTAAGTCGCTGATTTTCTTTCTATTAATTCGATCTTGTAGCCGATTGATTCGGATACTTGATCGGTAATAGTTGCTTGAAAATCAACGGCTTGCATGATCGGGGCAGGTGTTAGGCGACAGAACAGGCATCAGCTGGTCGGCGAATTTAAGTTAGGCGCTACCAGTCTTCAGCCGCGAAAGGCCGCGGGAACGGGCCGCCATCGGCAATCTCGCGCGCCAGTTGCTCGGCAAACGTGCGCTGCACGGGCGGCTCTGCGCCGTCGCTCTCGTCCACGAAGATGAGTCGCTGCAACTGCTCGTCGCTCAGCTCGTACTGCTCGCTGGGGTCATCGAAGCACTCGGGGCCGCATTGGCGCTTGCCCTCTTCCACGCACGCGGCCAGGCTCTCGCCCACCCACCATTCGTTGTCGTCCATCCGGTACACGCGGATGCGGAGCGCTCCTGCACCAGCGCCTAACCCTTCGCTCAACCCGGACCCCTTGGGGCCGGCGGCATCGTCTTGCATATCCACCCCCGTGCGGCCCCAAGGGGCCGGTTAGCTCAAACGTTAGGCCTTCAAAGCCTCACGGGCCATGCGCTTGTAGGTCTCTGGGTCGTTCGCCATGTGCACGCACATCGCACCGTCCAGCGTGTAGCCGGGCTGCAAGTCGCGCTGCCACGCCGAAATCGGGTCGGCAATGTCTCGCAGCGCCTGCTTCAAGCGGGCGACTTCGGCGGCGTCTTCTGCCCCCGGCTCCGGCAACTCCGAAAGCGCCGCGCGCCACACGTCGTTCATGCTCTTGCGTAACATTACCGCGCGCTGCATGGCCTTCTGCATGGGCTCAGTGGCGTTTGTCGGCACCTTCGCCACATTGCCCCCGGCGAGGAAGTCAACCACCATACGAGCGAGCCGCCCGCAGTCATCGCCTCGGCCAGCGTACTCCGCTGCGTGGCTCATCAGGTGGCCTGCATCGAGGCCTAACTGGTCGTTCGAGCCGACATTCGTCGGCTGGCTGCTCTCGTTAGTCATCTCACTTCCTTTCGGCCGCCGAATGCGGCTCAACTCCAACGTTGGGCGTCTTGCGCACTGCGGCGCACTCCTGCGGCCACAGAATGATGTGGTTCGCGCGACCGCACTTGTCATCGGCAGGGAACTCGCGCAGCTCGGGCGGCACGTCGCAATCCATCTTTACCCAAGCCGCTTCGTCGGCTCGCCGCAGCCGAACCACGGTGCCGGTTTTGCCGGCCAGCAGCCGCTGCGCATTGCTGGCCGGTGGCGGAGCTAGGCAGTCCACCTCTGCCAACACGCGCACCTTCTGCGCAAGCTGAAATCGCTTCATGCTCAGTTTTTCTCGCTATTCAACCAGCCGCCCAACCATTCGCTCGAAACGGACCCGCGCAAGCGCGGGCCGTTCAGCTCAAACGGT
>JBEEPT010000125.1:0-6264 GCA_041190985.1 Pseudomonadota bacterium | reverse complement strand
ACCGCGTAGGTGTCCGTCCATCCGTTCTCGCTGGTGCAGGCAAGGCGCGCAGCCTCTGCCTCCGCTTCTTCGCGGCTGTGGTGCACCAGCGTGGGCCGGTGCTTGGCGGGTATGTGCAGCCCTACAGCCAGTTTGCGGCGCGGGTGCTCGGTCTGGTCCGTCCACTCGTCGCGGTCTGTCACGTTCAACACAATGCACTGCGGCATGCATGCTCCTTCTCAGTTTTCAATCGGCCGCCCAACAGGCCAATCGAGCGGGACCGTCCCTAGCGGGCCGGCCCCTCATTGGCAACGTTGTGCGTCAAAGCAGCGCTTCCTGCACCGCCGCCGGTTGGCTCTGCGGCAGCAATTGGCCCTGCGCCTGTGCGGCTGCGATCCGCTTGCACGCAATGTCAAAGTGCGTGCGGTTGATCTCAATTCCGATGAACCTCTTTCCCATGTTCGCCGCCGCTACGCCGGTCGTCCCGCTCCCCATGAACGGGTCAAGCACCACGTCGCCGCACAGAACGAGCAAGTCCTGCAGCAGCCGTTGCGGCTTGCCGGCGATGTGGTGCTTTTCCTCGCTGTTCGCGGAATACCGGAAAACCCCAGGCGCGCACGGCCCGTCTTCGCCCATCGGGCCAGCGGAGCCCCAAACGAAATACTCGGCTTGGTTGCGGTAGC
Organism: Pseudomonadota bacterium; assembly: GCA_041190985.1. Classification (GTDB taxonomy): domain Bacteria; phylum Pseudomonadota; class Gammaproteobacteria; order Burkholderiales; family Burkholderiaceae_C; genus Malikia. Next base: position 5,602 of record JBEEPT010000125.1, on the reverse strand, counting down.
GGCCTTTCTGCGGCCTAGCTGCCTCGGTCTTGTCCCAAACCCCAAGGCCGCGCCACACGTAGCCGCCGGCCTGTATCGCATCGCTCGTCGTCGGCAGTTGGCGCCAGTCGGTGAAAACCACGGCAAGCCCGCCTTGCCTCGTCATGGCGTGGCAGCGCGCAAGCCACAGCGCGCACCAGTGCTCATAGGCTCGCTGGTCTCGGTTGTCGCCGGAAAACTCGGCGTAGAGGCCCGCGTGCTCACTGCTCTGGTACTTCGAGCTTGTCGCCCCGGTGCGGTCTCCGCGAAACTGCCCGCCGCTACTGTAGGGCGGGTCCGTCACTACGGCGTCGACCGTCTCGCGTATCAAGCCCAGCACTTCGAGCGAATCGCCGTGCCACAGATCGCAATTCCCGATTGTCACTTTCTCAGCCATCATTTCTCCGTATCACCATTTGACGCACAACCCGGCAGTCCACCGGACGCGCCGCAAGCGGCGCCCCGGTGACTTGTGGCGTTAGGCCCCAATCCCATGCATGCGCTCAATGTCGCGCACGCACCGCTCGAAGGCGTCCACCTCCTCGCGCAGCAGGCTGCTCAGCGGGTAGTGCTCGGTCATCACCGCGTCGATCTGCTCGCGGGTCAGCGGTGCCAGCTTTGCCAGCCGCTCGGCGGTCAACGGGAACCACTCCTCCAGCCGGCTATCAGTGCGCCACTTCTCTCCCACCGCGGTGTCGAGCGCCGCTTCCAGGCGCTTGAGGTCGCCTTGCAGCAGGTCTATTTCTCTCGTCGCATCTAGACTGTTGGCCTTCCAGTATTCGGCCCGTCCCTGTGCGTTTTCTAGCGTATCCCTATATAGCTCTGTCATGGTTTCGGCTTGCGCAGGAATTCCGGAATCTCGTAACGCTCCGGCAGGAACGGTTCAGGTAACGGGCGCGGCTCGAACTGCAGGCCGTGGTCGCCGGGGTAGGGCTCGCGGTGGCCACGGGATGCCCACCAGAGCGCATCGGGGATGCCCTCGGGAAAAGCCGTACAGGTATGCGTTCCCCCGTTCAAGTACCGGCAGTGCCGACAGGTCGCCGAGGTATGGGCATCGCTGGGGGTACCATCGAGACGGTTCGGGATCGGGTCGGTGTTCATGGAGCATTTCTCGGGGTGCGCGCGTAGCCGATTGTAAATTGGGCCTCCACCTCGGTCCAGATCACATGCTCCAGCAGCACATCGTATTGCTCGTCATCGATCAGTCCGCGGGCCTTCGCCTCGTCGAAACGTTGCTCGACCTCGGATTTGGTCTGTTGCCATACGGGTTCGATTTGCGCCCACAGCGCCGGACCCCAGGACGCGCCAGGCGCACGCTCGATCCGGTAGCGGAAGAGCGCGTCGACGGCGTGCATCGCGGCCAGGTCGTGCCAGATCGCCAGGCGCACATCTTCCACCGAAAAGGACTGCGGCACGCCGGGGTGATTGTGCAGCAGGATCTGCCCGGGCAGTTGTTGCAGTTCGGCCGGCGAAAGCTCGACGGCGCTGGCGCCGCCGGTCTTGTGCAGGATCGGCTGGCCGGCGGCGTCGAAAACAAACAGGTGTTCAACCGGCTCGCCGGCGATGCGCTCTGCCGCCTGGGCGAGGCGGGCGGCGAGGTTGTCGGCGGGGGCGGCGGGCGGGGCGGCGGGCGGGGCGAGGATCTGCGCGGCCCGCGCCTGCTTCTCGGCCAGCGCCTTCTCGAGCGACGCCTGGCGTCCGCCGGGGGGATAGTGAAACGCCGGGTCCACGCCGGCGGGGATGCGCTGCGTTTCGCCGCTGCGGGCATTCGTGTATTCGGTCCAGGTTTCTTCTGGCGCGAGGTCGACCTGCTTGCCCAGGCGCTGGAGTTGCCGGTCGCCGAGCTGGATCACCCGGCACTTGCAGCCCCAGGCCTTGACCGGGTAGTGACGCTGCCACCAGGGATCGTCGACGGGCAGCACCAGGCCATCCCAGGCGGCGTGCTCGGGGCGCTCGTGGGGGCTCGGGGTGTGGTCGTAGAGGAGGTACGGCAGCGTCGCCTTGGCCGCCTGGATGCGCTGCCACCGCCCTTCGGCGTGGGCGGTGCGCAGGTTGGTTTCGTAGATCACTTTCAGCCGGCGCGGGCTGCCCAGCTGCGCCAGCACCTTCTCGCCGGTCTGGGGGTCGACGACCTCCTGCAGGCCCCACCAGCCGCGCTGCACCAGCCTGGGGCGCAGGGTGTCGATGAAGGTCTGCAGGGTGGTGCCCTGGGCGAGCGCGGCATCGACTTCGGCGCGGATGTCGGCCAAGAGGTCGAGTTCCAGGGCCTTGGCGACGGTGAACGCGGCCTGGTGTTCTTGTTGCCAGACATCGAGATACGAGAAGCCAATCTGGTAGCCCTTCTGGCGGAAGAATTCGAGGGCCGCCGCCGGGGGCAGGAGCTTGAGGTCGAGGTTGATCATGCGCCGGCTTGCTTCTTCGCATAGTGCTCGCAGGCGGCGGCGTAGGCGGAGCTGATGCCGCGGACGCTCGCGACGTGCGAGCCGTCGGGAGCCGTCACGCCATACCAGCACGAGGCCCCGTCCCGCTTGCGGTCGCCCAACATCGCCCCGTGGTTGGCAAATTGGTAGCCCGCTCGCTTCAACGACGAGTAGCTTGGCGGCGCGTCCATCAGACGCTCTTCCCCGGCACGGCTCGCCCGGCGACGTAAGCGCTGAACATCCCGCGCGCGAGCAGCTCGGCCACGGCCTGGGCGTCCATCTGGCCAATCACCTCGGGCAGGCGGTCGCGAAACGCCTCGAGCGTGCCGACTTCGCGGGCGAGCGCGTCGATCGGCGAGAGCAGGCCGTCCATCGTCGGCCGCCACGCGTCGCCCATTTGTTCGGCGAGATCTTCGAGCGCGTCCTGTTCGGCTTCGGCGCGCGCCTGCGCGGCCAGCGCGGCCAGCGCCGCGGGCGTCGCGCCGGGGGCGGGGGCGGAAGGGTCGGGCGGATCGTTTTCCGATGCGGCGGCGACCGGCGGCTGGCCGGGCGGGCGCGGGCCGCCGTCGCCGGCCGCCGGCGCGGCGCTGCCGAGGGTCTCTTCGCCGTCGGCGGCTTCCGGGATGCGCAGCTTCTCGTGCACCCAGCTCGTGGGGATCTTCTTCATCCCGGCCGCCACCAGCTTGGGCAGGCTCTCGGCGTAGCTGGCCAGATCCTCGGCCTCGCTGGTGTCGAAGACGATGCGCGGGCAGCGGGCGAGACGATCGATGCCGCCGCGGTTGAGCGCCAGCAGCGGATAGAGCAGGTCGCGCGTGAGGGTGCCTTCGACCTGGCGCGCGTCGGCCTTGAGGATGTCGCGCCGCACTTCGTCGTGCAACTCGGCGTTGCCGCTGCCGAGGCCGCTGGAGCGGGATTCGGCGCTCATGGTCTGGCCGAGGATGGCTTTCGACTGGCTGCGCTCGGCCCAGTCGACCATCGAGAGGTGCGGCGAGCCCTGCCCGGAGCCGGTGACGGACTGAATCTCCAGCGACATCTCGGCGGGCATGATGGCGCGCGCGTCGTGCCCCAGGGCGGTGACGGCGGCGAGCAGGCTGGCCTTTTCGTCGTCGCTGGCGCCGGCGAAGTATTTGCCGGTGATCAGCGGCAGCCCGAAGGTTTCGAGGAACTCGGCGAAGTCGCCGATGGCGAAGGCCTTGTAGAGGAACGGCCAGACCAGCACCCGGTGCAGGCCCAGGCGGCCGAGGTAACCGGTCTTGGCCTTGCCGTAGGTGTGCAGAATCCAGCCGAAGGGCTGCAGCGGCGCGCCCTCGGCGGAGGCGTCGCGCAGGCGCAGCTCGCGGCGCGAGGGATCGAGCCGGAACCACTCCTGCGGCCGCGGGTGGAAGGCGGGCAGCAGCTCGGTGCCGTTCTTCAGCCATTCGAGCTCGACCGGGGCAAAGCCGTGGCCGACACCATCGAGCAAGGCGACCAGCAGCTCCTCGAAGGGGTCGGCGGCATCGGTGAGCACCTCGGTGAGCCACTCGGCCTGCGCCTTCTCGGCGGCGCTGGCGTGGCGCGGCGGCTCGATTGTCCAGTCGAGGCAGAGGATGGCGCGCCGGCGCTTGCCGAGTTCCGCGTAAAGGTGCGCGTCGCGCTCCTCCATATCACTCATCAGCCGATGTTGCGCCCACAGGTCGCCGTCGTCGGCACGGCGCAGGAGGCTGGCGACGCGCGCCGGGCTGAGGCCGTCGAGCTGGCCGAGAAGGTATTCATTCCGCAGGGGGGTGATGCGGGCGGTCTGCGGCTCGCGCAAGGCGCCCCGGTCGAACGGGCGGCCGTAGGGGTCGACGAGTGGGGACATCAGAACATTCTCCTGGATGGGTAGGGCGCGCCCTCCTCTTCTCCGCCCCGCCTCGGCACGGATTCAAAGCCGCAGGTGGCGCCCAGCGATTCGCTGCGACTGGCGGCATAGGCGAGCAGGTAGGCGACGCCGGCGTCGCCGTGGCGCTGGCTGCCGTCCTGGCCTTTGCTGCGGGTGTCGGGCAGCAGCGGGATGCCTTTGACCACCTGGAAGGCGCGCAAATCGTCGAGGTGGTCGGCGTCGCGCACCAGCTCGAGGGTGCCGTCTTCGAGCGCGGCCTTGAACGGCGCGCTGTGGTCGCGATACCAGGCGAGGCTGAGCATGACCGCCTCGATGCGGCTGGCGCCCCATTTCTGCACGGCTTTTTCGGCGAGGTACTGCCCGTTGCCGCGCGCGTCGAGCTTGCCGGCCGACAGCCTCGGCAGGCGATCGCCGAGGTAGTAGAGCGCTTCTCGCTGCTGATCGAATGGGCAGTCGGACAGCTCCAGGGCGAACGGGAACCGCCGCCGCAGCCCTTGCGTGATCTGGTACGGCAGCAGCACCGAGAGGTCGCCGCTGCGCCCGAAGTCCATGCCGAAACCGCTGCGCGCGGTCGGGTCGAGGGTGGCGAGGAGCGGCCGCAGGTGCGTGTCGAGCCAGTCCTTCATTTCGGCGCTGCGCAGGTGCTCCGGCCAGAGGGCAAAGTCCTTGGCCGGGGGTTTCCAGCGCAGCACCGGGGCGTCGACCATGCGCGCCTCGATCAGTGCGCGCGAGAGCCAGGCGCCGGCGCTGTGGCTCGGCACGCAGTCGAGTTCTTCCTCGGCGTCAGGGCCATACTGGGCGTAGATCCCCCGCACCCAGGCGGCCTGGCCAGCGGCGCTCGGCGGCTGGCCGGTGCGCAGGCAGACGCGCGCATACAGGCCCTCGTCAACCGCTTCCTGGAACGTGACCTTGTGCAGCGAATAAGGTTTTTTGCCGGCGCGGATGTCGAGGCACAGCGCGTTGAACGGGTTGTCGACGCCGTTGTGCGTGGAAATCACGTGCACCTGCCCGCCCCAGATGAGCAGCGCCAGCGACGCTTTCAAGAGTTCTTTCTGCTCTTTGTGAAACGCGAACTCGTCGAGAATCACCCGCCCTTGCTTGCCGCGCAGGTTGCGCGGCGCCGAGGAGAGCGCCTCGATCCGCCAGCCGGACTGAAAGCGCAGGGTATAGATGAAGATCGACTTTTTTTCTTCGCCCTCCTGCCAGACTTCCTCGGACTCGGCGATTTCCCCGGCGGCGAGCGAGTAGGCCTTGGCGAAGTCGGCGCAGTCGCGGATGAACTCCTGCGCCATCTCCTTCATGT
>JBEEPT010000124.1:0-25215 GCA_041190985.1 Pseudomonadota bacterium | reverse complement strand
CATGCCGACTGGGCACTGCCGACCCGCTGGGAGAGCGCCCTGCTGTACGCCAACGTGCGCGAGCACATCGACACCGCTGGCTGGTACTGGACCCGCACGCCCTACGAGCGCGATGGCTCGTTCGCCTGGTACCAGGGCTTCCACAACGGCTACCAGGTCAACGGCCTCCGCAAGAGCTACAAGGCCCGGTGCCGAGCCGTCCGCAGATTGACCGCTTGATCCTTTTTCGGCCTGCTGCGCCAGGCCAGCCACAGCCACGCCGAGCGCGCGGCACTCGCCAATGCCGTGCGGCGCAGGGGCCACTGCGTCAACGGATCACTCACCAAGGCCTATCGCAAAGGAGCCTGACCATGGCAAAGACCAACACCGCCCGCGCGGCAGATCTCGACGACGACGACCGCGACGATGCCCCCCCCCCCCAGCGCAGCACCAGCAAGGCTGGCAGCAAGCCGCCGCCGGCGACCAGCGCTGCCCCCAGCGTGTTCGCACTGGGCGCCAAGGCCAAGCCGGTGCGCCAGCAGATCGACATCAGCGCCATCAAGATCACGAGCAACGTGCCCGTGCCACCGCCGCAAGTGGGCAAGGGGGCAGCGTCGCCCTATGCCACGCTGCTGGCGCGCATGAAGCCCGGCGACATGGTCGAGCTGCCGTACCGCCAGGGCTATGGTCTGCTGTCGATGGCCAAGAAGATGGACATCAAGGTCACGCGGCGCACGCTGGCCGTGGGCGTGCTCAGCATCTGGCGCGTGTGAGGTAGACCATGCCAAAGCCCGTCAAGCTGGAGCTGAACAACAGCGGGAGCTGGAAGCGCCTCGGCGGCTTCGATGCTGCCGACGAGGACCAGGCCTCGCTGGTCATGGATGCAGCCGAGGACCTGGTCAAGACGCTGCACAACAGCGAGGACCCGAAGCGCTGCCCGACGATGCGCATCAGCATCGACGACAGCCTGGGCGAGGTGCTGATGCGATGGGAGCTGACGCGAGGGTGGTTCGATGCGCACACCGGGCTGCCGGCATGAGCGCCCAGCTAGTCTTTGACCTGCAGCCGCGGCGCGTGCCTGGCCGCCAGCAGCCAGCCATCGAGCGGCTGCGCGCCGTGCTCAAGCGCCAGGGCATCAATTGGCAGTACCGCGGGACCTGCAAGGGCAGCGTGCTGCTGCGCCCGATCCTCGGCGTGGCCACGGGCTACGAACCCATGTGTGGCTTCTACGGCTGCGGCGACCTGGTCTTTGAGCGCACCGCCTACTTCGATCGGCCAAAGCTCACCCACGCCGAGCGCGAAGAGCACCAGGCCTATCTGCAATCGCGCCGTGAGGCCGTAAACGCACTTTGGGGAGCCCCGTGACCACCCAACCCCGCCACATCCTGGCCGCGAACCTCAAGCGGCTGATGGATGCCCACCCCGAGCTGGACACGCTGCCCAAGGTCACACGGGCCAGCGGCGTCAGCAACGGCACGCTGGACCGCATCCGCCGGGCCGCAGTGGCCACGCGCGTCGACGAGCTGGAGCCGCTGGCCAAGGCCTTCGGCATGCACGCCTGGCAGCTGCTGGTGCCGCCGGCGGATGGGGCCTAAGCGTGAGCGAGCAGACCGCCATCAGCTGGTGCGACAGCACTTTCAACCCATGGATCGGCTGCACCAAGGTGTCGCCGGCCTGCGATCACTGCTATGCCGAGCGACTGATGGACACGCGCCTGGGCCGCGTGCAGTGGGGCGCCGGGCAGCCGCGCAAGCGCACCAGCGCGACCACCTGGCGACAGCCGCTGCTGTGGGAGCGCGACTGGGAGAACTTTCGGCTCTCCGGATTTCCATGTTGAATAGTGCATTTGGTTGTATAGTCAAAGAACGGATTTCCGTGTTGAAAGGATGAGCATGAACGTGACCGATCAAGTGCTGGCGGAGGTGCGCCGCGCCACTGAAAAGTTCCCGACTTGGCCCACTGACCCGCTCCATGCCCTGGCTGTGCTGGGTGAGGAGTTCGGGGAGCTGACGAAGGCGATGCTTCAGCACACCTACGAGCCGCATAAGGGCGTGACGCAGCAGGACATCCGCGACGAGGCGATTCAGACCGCCGCGATGGCCATGCGCCTGGCCATGAGCCTGCCGTGCTACGCCTACCGCAAGGCGCCTCAGCACAGCCAGGGCTCCGTCAACCTGCCTGATGACTACGAGGTGTGACGCCATGGATGAACGCGACGCCAAGGCTCAGAATCTGGAGATTCACCGGCGCGACATCGCTTTTGTCCGTGGGTATGTGACGTGCACTACGTGCGGGTGCAACTACCACTGCGCCGAGGACCGACCTGGCCATCGGGTGCCGACCTTCTGCCAGCGCTACAGCATCCAGATCGACCCCGCTGAGACGGAGGCCAACATCCTTCGCGCTGAAGCCTGTGACCAGTGGGTGCACGAGAACTTGGACCGCAACATGGTTGTCCACCCGGACCACTCGTACCGCTATGACAAGTGGGGAGACTGACCATGTTGATGCGAATTGAAGAGCACTGCGGCGTGACTGAACTGGTGCAAGAGCGCGAGACCGAGAAGGGCACCAAGTACCAGATTGCCAAGTGGACCTGCCCAACCTGCGGCAAGGCGAACAGCACGCTGTACCTCGATGGCTCGTGGTGCCATGGGGACAGCCTGACAGTACGTATCGTCGACGGGGTGAGCACCGTGTCCTGCGGCTCCTGCTGGCTTGCCGATGGCTACATGTCCGCCCTGAAGAAGGCCGCTGAGGCGCTGGCTTGCGCCTGCGTGGACGCGCCACAGATTCAAGCGCATGACGCGTACTACGCCGTGTGCCTGGCACTGGAGGCAAACGAACGCTCCAAGCCCACTGCCAGCGATTGGGCCTACGCGCGTCGCGGCCGAGAATCGGTGAATGACCACTGACATCCTCGATCTGCCAGGCTGGACGCTGATTCGCAGAACCCTTGACGGCCATGAGTACGAGCTGGAAGCCGAGTACACGGTCCAGCCGACCGCCTGCCAGAAGTGCGGCGTGGTCGGCCGGCTGTACCGGCATGGCACCAAGGAGACTTTCTACCGCGACAGCCCCATCCGGGGCCACGCAACTCGCATCAGGGCGCGCGTTCAGCGGTACAGGTGCCGGGACTGCGGCGAGACGTTCCTGCAGCCTCTGGCGGGCATCCAGGAGGCTCGGCGCATGACTGAGCGGTGCGCGGAGTACATCAAGGAGCAGTGCCTGCTGGACACGTTTGTCCGCATCGCCCTGGATGTGGGCTGTGACGACCGGACGGTGCGCAACCTGGCCGGCGAGCACATCGCCGGGATGGACGCGGCCTACCGCCCCGAGCTGCCGGCCTGGCTGGGTATCGACGAGACGCAGATCGACGGGAAGATGCGCTGCGTCCTGACCGACATCGGCGACCGGCGCCCCATCGAGATGCTGGCCGACCGGGACAAGGGCACCCTCGCGACCTGGCTGAACCGCTACCGCGACCGCAGCGTGGTGCAGGGCGTGGCCATCGACATGTGGCGCCCGTACCTGACGGTCAGCGAACTGCTGCTGCCTGGCGTGCCCGTCGTCATCGACAAGTTCCACGTCGTCCGGATGGCGAACTACTGCATGGAGCGGGTCCGCATCCGCCTGCAGAAGACCCGCAAGGCCGGCGAGCGGCGCGACTGGCTGCGCTCCAAGGCGTACCTGAACATGAGGTACGCAAAGCTGACCGAGAAGCAGCGGTTCAACGTGGACATGTGGCTCGCCAACGAGCCTGACCTCGCGGCGGCCCACCGGCTCAAGGAGGCGCTCTACGAGGTGTACGACCTGCCCAAGGCCCAGGCCATTGCCGCCTATGACGCCTACGCCGCCAGCGTCCCGGCCAACCTGAAGAACGACTTCAAGGTGCTGCTGACCGCCATGAAGAACTGGCGCAAGCAGATCCTGGCGTACTTCGACCATCCGATCAGCAACGGCTACACCGAGGCCCTGAACGGGGTCGCCAAGACGATCAATCGCGCCGGCCGGGGCTACAGCTTCGACGTTCTCCGCGCCCGACTTCTGTTCAGCAAGCGACCACAACCAAGGAGCGAACTTGCCATGGAAGCCACCAAAGCCACTGGTCAGAGGAAGAGCCTCGCACTGCAGAGAGCGGCGCTCCTGAAGAGGTCTGGAGGCCGCTGCGAGTCCTGCCTTGGAGTGTTCGAGGCCACCGAGCTGCAGATGCATCTGACGCCTGCAGTGGTCCCCGGCGAGCATCGCAAGGCCCTGCTGGTCTGCGCCAACTGCCACAGGCGATTCCACACGGAACTGGTCAGTGGTCATGACTCAGCTTCCACACAGTAATCCGTTGAGCCTCGATGACGACCGGCACGCCAGGGAAGATCGTGGCGGCCACGTCGCGGTACGGGCGCCACATGTCGATGGCCAGCCCCTCGACGTGCTTGCGCTCCTTGTGCCGGTGCAGCCAGGTGGTCAGCGTGCCCTTGTCCCGATCGGCCAGCATCTCCAGCGGCCGGCGCGCGCCGATGTCGGTCAGGACGCAGCGCATCTTGCCGTCGATCTGCGTCTCGTCGATGCCCAGCCAGGTCGGCAGCGCCGGCTTGTAGGCCGCGTCCAGCAGGGCGATGTAGTCGCCGGCCAGTTCGCGCACCGTCTTGTCGTCACAACCAACGTGGTCGGCGATGGACGTGAAGGTGTCGCGCAGGCACTGCTCCTTGATGTAGTCGGCGCACCGGGCGGTCATGCGGCGACCCTCCTGGATGCCCGCCAGAGGCTGCAGGAACGTCTCGCCGCACTCTCGGCACCTGTACCGCTGGACGCGGGCCAGGATGCGGGTTGCGTGGCCCCTGATGGGGCTGTCGCGGTAGATCGTCTCCTTGGTGCCGTGGCGGTACAGCCGATCCACCACGCCGCACTTCTGGCAGGCGGTGGGCTGTACGGTGTACTCGGCTTCAAGCTCGTACTCTTGGGCATCGAGGCGTCGTCCGAGAACAGTCCAGCCGGGCAGGTCGAGGATGTCAGTGGTCATTCACTGATTGTCGACAGCATCTGTCCCACCCTGTTGCAAGCCGGTCACTTGGGCTGCGAAGCCAGGGTCTTCAGCAAGGCGCTTCTTCAGCGCGGCAATGTCAGGTTTCAACGCGGGGTCCGGTCGGTACTCATCGCACCAACCAAGGCAGCCGTTCTCGCGGCAGCCTTCCGGCGTCTTGCAGCTCGGGTGCGGTTCGCTGGGCGCTTGGCAGCCACAGCCGCGAGGGTTGTCGCAAAGGATCGGCTCGCCCTGGCACTCGAACTCGGCAGGCGGGCACTCGCACGAGTCACACATGCCGTCGCACTTCTTCGTCAGCAGGTGGTAGTCCATCACAGCCGCCCAAGGATGTTCTGTGCACCCATCAGGTACGCCTCGCTCAGTGCCTCACGCAAGGTCTCGCGCAGCATCGCTCCTTCGTACTTGCGCACCAGCCCTTCGACGGCCAGCGCGGCTTGTTCACCGTTCGGGTCGCCGGGAAGGCCGCCGCCGAGGGTAATGCGGTCGTCGTCCCGGTCGCGGCATTCAAAGCCTCGGCAGTTTTGCCAGCACGGCTTGTCGGTCTTCGGGCAGTTCCAGGTCACAGGGCAGACCTCCAGTTTGGGCCGGCGGCCCGCACGATGGCCGCACGGATGTCGGCGATCAGGGTGGGGTGGAACAGCAGCGCATCGCTGCACCGCTCCACCTCCACCAGCACGTCGAGCATCTGTTGCTCAGCGGTGCGCGGCTCAACGACCCGCAGCGAGCCGTCCCGGTTCCAGCAGACGAGCGGTCCGGTGGTGTGCGCGCTCATGACCGCCACCCCTTCCCAAGTGGTCGCACTCGCCAGGACTGGCCGTCCAAGCTCGTGGCTTCCGCCAGCTCGCGCCTGCAGGCGCCGCGCTTCACCATCCGGCTGCCGTCGGCAACGAAGCGCATGGCCCTCAGGGCCGCCGTTGAGTACCTCTTCTGCACCATCGCGTAGGTCGTCATGTCGAGTGCCTTTCCACACGTTAATCCGTTCTTTGACTATAGATCAACATGCAGACTTCCACAAGAAAATCCGGAGAGCCCCTGTACCGATCGCTTCCGGCCAGCTCGGCGGCCGTCACCACGCCCCTGCCTTCGGACGGCCGATCATCTTCGCCGCAGCGAGGGCCGATCATGTACAGCCGCTCCAGCTCGGTGGCGCAGCGCATCAACCAGGTGTTCGGTGCCATCGCGGCATCGTACCGCCCGCTGGCGCGCCTGGTGAGCCAGCGCCGCGCTACCCTGCCGCCATGAAGCAGCAAGAGTACTGGCGGTGGAACCTGATGAGCGAGACGCACCGCAAGGTGATGCCCACCCGCTACCACCTGACCGAGGCCGAGGCGCTGCTCATCGACCCGAAGGCCGAGCGCGTGCCGGGCACGATGGAGCTGCGAACCGTGCCGGAGACGCCCGACGAGGCCGAGCGCTTCAGGACGGGCCGCAGCCCAGCCTAGGCCCTCAGCAGTCCGGCTCGAGGTCCGGCGGCTCGGTGTACGGCACGCAGAGCCGCTGCAGCGCGGCATCAGCTGCAGCCACCTCGGCCGGCAGCATGTCGCGCCAGCCCTCGGCGTGCAGCTGGATGCGCCGCTCGCCGATCTCCGGGCGGTAGTCGATGCACTCGACGCGCACGCCTTCCAGCGGCGGCGCTGCGGTCAGCTTGACCTGGTGGCCGTGCAGCTTGGCCACGCCACCGCGCGGGCCGTACCAGATCAGAGCCGTCTGGTAGAGGTCCGTCGACATGAAGGTCGCCTGGCCAGACTGCAGCCCCGTCGCCGTGTCGATCGGGACCGGGCTCACAGCCCCAGGCGCTTGAGCACGCGCTCGACCAGGCCGCTCGGGTTGAGCGCCGCGATGCCCTCGAACACCTTGCTGGCCAGCGCCATGCCGAACAGGCCGACCACGAACCCGGCCAGGCCGGTGTCGGTGCCCATCAGGCTGGCCACGTGAGCGCTGCCGTAGTAGCTGGCAGCCACGCCACCCACCAGCGCCATGACGCGCTGCGTGGGAGGGCCGGCGATCCATCGCAGCGCGACGATCGCGCCCACGGTGCCGGGCACCGCCTTGATGATCTCAGGGGTGATGTCGTTCTGGTTCATCGCTTCGGTGCGCATGGTGCTTTCGGTGATGTGGTTGGATGCGCGGTGGCCGCGTCTTGTGGTCGGGTGGCTTAGGCGGCTTGATAGGCCCTGCCGTTGATGGTCTGCCGAAGCAGAAACTGCGACGGAGAGAGCACGTGTTTGACGGTCATGAGAGTGCTCCTAGGGGTTTCCGGTCAGCCGTCGAGCTGGCCGGGTGCCGCATCAGCGGCGGGTGTACGGACGTCTGCAACCGCAGCCTGTATCTGCTGGCGCAGGGGTGCGACGGCCTGCTCGATGGCGGCCAGCTTCTGCAGCGCGGCGGTCGGCGCAGGCTTGCCGGCGGCCAGTGCCATCAGCACCTCGCGGGTGGGCCTGGCCTGGGCGGCTTCCTGCTCGGCGATCGCGGCGGCCAGCTCGCGGGTCTGCAGCAGCTGCAGCGCGGCGCGGGTCGGGCTGGAGATCCAGCGCCGGGCCTCGCGGTCCCAGGCCCAGGTCTGCAGCTCGTCATCAGGTGGCGCTGGGGGCACGTAGTCGACGACGGGCGGCCGCCAGGTCTCGGCCTGGTCCTGCGGGCGCACCGCGGCCACGTCGACGCGGCACGAGAGGTGGTCCAGCCGCCCCTCGATGGGCAGGTGCCCGGCCGGTGCGAAGCCAATCGGGTCCACACCCTCTGGCAGCAGCGACTTCGCCGGCGACAGCAGCCCCGTGTCCGGGGCGTAGAAGCTCCACTCGATCGAGCGCATGGTGATCAGCGTTTGACGATCGACAGGCGGATGGTCGAGCGGTACAGCAGCAGGTTCGGTGCGCTACCGCCGTTGTTCGTTTTCAACTCGAAGGTCAGCGCGACGCCGGCGGCCGCCGTGAAGCTGTCGGCACTGTTGAGCTGCGTGCGCACCGACTGGTTGTTGCGAAAGCCCGCGGCCACTACGGTAGACCCGCCCGAGGGCGTCACCCACCAGCCCACCTGCTTGCCGCTGTCGCCGACCACGTTGGTGGCCTCGATGGTGGCCGACACCTCGATGGTGCAGTCCACCGGCGGGGTGATACTGAAGCTGCGCGCCGTGGTGGTGCCGTAGCTGCCCCCGGCGAAGTCGTAGTCGTCGCGGTAGATCTCGGTGGCCGCGCCAGGCTCCAGCTGCGAGGTGCCCACCGGGATGGGCGCGTAGGTGTCCGTGGGGACCGTGCCCTCGTTGAACGTGAAGCGCGTGGCGAAGGTGGTGCCGATGTGCGCCACGGCCACATTGCGCGCGCCCTGCCAGAACGGCTTGACCTTGGCGGTGCCGACGGGGAATGCCGACCCGCCCGGGCCGATGATGAAGGCGTAGCGCGTCCAGGTGGTGCTGATGCGCTGGTCGGCCATCACGTACACCGACGCGATGAAGGCGCCGGCCTGGTCGTAGCACTCGACGCCGAAGTGGACCCGCACGTCACCCTGGCCCGCGTATTCCGATGCCCAGCAGGCCAGCGTGTAGTTCTGGGTCGGGTTCACGCCGATGAAATCAGACGTGCCCCATTGCACCAGCTCGTTGGTGTTGATCACGCGCGCTTCGTAGTGCGCAGCGTTGAGGTTCCACGGCGGCCCGTACCACGGGCTGGTGCCAGGCTTCTGCACGGCCTGCTGCAGCGGTGAGCCGACCACGAAGCGCGTCCAGCCCTGCGGCGCGGCGGCGCCACCGAGGCACGGCTCGAGTTCGGGGTTCGGGATCAGGTTCGGCCCAGCCGCAGCAGCATCGCTCACGAACAGGCCGGCATTGGTGTACGTCGGCGCGGTGGCCACCAGGTACGAGTAGGCGGCAGGGTCGTACTCGGCCAGCTGCAGCCGCCAGCGGCCGGGCCCGGTCATGGCTGGCGCGTCGCTGATCCTGAACTTCTTGGCGGCCAGCCCGACAGGGTGCGTGATCTCGACCACGTCGCCGGCTTCGTGCGCGATGCCGATGTCGAACACGTCGACGGTGACGCTCAGGTCCCCCAGGTTGAGCTTGTTGAGCCGCTCGGCCGCTTCGCGGTAGGCCTGGCTGTAGCGCTGGATGCCGGGCAGGCGCACGGTGCTCAGCCGCCACGGCAGCGTGGTGCCGGCCCCCGACAGCATGGCGATCGCGCTGTCGTCGCGCACCGGCACCTGCGATGCGTCGGTGTAGACCACCTCCACCGCGGTGGGCGTGTTGCCGGTGTCGCTGAGCTGCAGCGGCGTGATGGCGCCGATCTGCCCGGCCGCGTGGTCGTAGCTGGCAGCGGTGGCGGCGGCGGCATCGGGCACCAGGCGCACGCCGCCCGAGGTGGGCACTGCCCACACGCCGGCGTAGGCCCGCAGCGCCTCGGACAGGTCGGACACACGCGTGGACTGGCTGATGGTCAGCCCGATGATGCGGTGCTTCTCGGCCGGGCTGCCGACCATGGCATCGTTGGCATTGGCCGCAGCCGGCACGCTGCTCCACAGCACCGGCTCGCCGGCGCCGTATACGGTGCTGGCCAGCCAGTCGGCATAGGCCAGCGAGGGGTTGTCGCTCCACTCCCAGGTGCTGGGGTCGTTCAGCCGATGGCTGCCGCTGCCGCCGGCCGTGCTGTCCTTGCGCGGGTCGTAGACCTTGCGGCCCCAGATGCTGGCGCTGAAGGCCAGCTGGCCGGCCACTGCCGACAGCGGGATGGCCACCACGCTGTAGGCGAAGCCGGTGAGCGCGGCGGTGTAGGTGATGCCCTGCGCCGCGAACGCGGCCACCAGGTCGGCGTCGGCCGTCACCTGCGAGCCGGTGTAGTGCGTGGCACTGCTGCCGGCCGGCAACGCCAGGTCGTTCAGCAGCAGGTCATAGATGCCGGCGCTGGCGTGCGCCCACAGGCACTGCACCAGCAGCATCGTGGTGTTGCTGGCGCTGGGCAGCGCATTGACGATGAGCGCCGGCACGCGGTCGATGCCGTACACCAGCGGCACCAGCGCGCGCGCGGCGGCGGCCGGCACGGCTCGCTGGCCGGCCGCTGCGTTGACGGCTGCGGCGGCCGGGATGGTCAGGCCGGCAAAGGGCAGTGCCACGCTCAGACCTCGGAAAGACGCACGCGCGTCTCGTAGAACTGGCCGCGCGGCAGGTAGCGCGGCGGGGCGACGAACCGCACCGTGTAGGCGGTAGCGGTAGGCGGCCAGGTGTAGGTGACGTCCAGGTCCTTGTTGGCCGCGTAGAACGCGTCCAGCGTGGCCTTCTGTGCTGCGCTGAGCACATGCCCCACCTCGAGCGTCACCTTGTCGGCCGCCCACAGGCGGCGCAGCTTCAGGGCACCATTGGTGGCGCGCTCGGGCTCCAGGCCGTCGGCCGGCGTGATCGTGCTGTCGGCCAGCGTCAAGAAGGCGGGATAGTTGGCCACGTCAGCTCCGGCGGTCCAGGCGCACGTCGACGCCGTTGATGCGCATCACCGTGCCCGAGGGCAGCATCTGCGTGAAGCCGGCCGCGGCATCGACGAAGGTGCGCGGCGAGGCGGTGTACTCGGCGCGGTGCCGCAGGTCGATGCGCACCTCGCGCGGTGCCACCATTGCGCGGGCACCGACCGCGCTGGCCAGCCAGACCACCGCGGTCGGCTCGGCGGCGTCGTAGCCGTAGATGGTGATGGCGCGGTCCTTGACGCCTTCGGCCAGCACCAGCGTGCCGATCGTGTTGTCTGCGTTGCTCATCGCTAGCGTGCCGCCCACCGCCAGCACACCGACGGCCAGGTCTTCCATGCGCAGCCCGATGGCCGTCCATGTGTTGCCCGACCAGCTGATGGTGCTGTGCGATGACCAGCGGCGCACGGTGGCGAAGTCCACCTGCACCAGCAGTGCCGGCTTGGTGACCGGCGCACCAAGCGCCGACGAAATGAGGCCCGAGAGCGACTTCATACGCCGTAGTACGCGCCGTCCGCGCCCCAGGGGTTGTTGGCCACGTTGGCCGCGTAGACGACGGCCGGGTTGTACGTGCCGCCATTGACTTCTGGCGGCGCGCCAGTGGCCGACATCCTGGAGCCCTGGCCCGACATCACGCTGGTGAGCTTGTTCACCGCGTGATAGACCGCCTCGGTCCAGCTGGCCACGCGATCAGTCGCATCGACCTGGGCCTGCGCCGGCTGCGCGAACAGCTCGGCCAGCGTGCCGCTCTGCGGCGCCAGCGCGGCGGTGCTGGCCAGCGTGCCGCCTGCTTCGGCCAGGTAGTCGGCGATCTGCGCGAACTCGTCGCCCACCGCCAGCAACGCGGCCAGCTGCTGCCGCCCTGCGGTCGTGCTGACGTCTGTACCGTCCACCAGCGTCCGGAAATCAGCCCGGGACCGCAGCCCGCCAGCGTCGATGCCGGTGGCCTGCAGCGCAGCGCTGACCTCGCGCGCTTTCAGGCCGGCGATCTCGTCGCGGCTGTAGTAGTTCTGCGCGTAGCTCTGGGCCTGCTGGCTCAGCGCTTCCATGCCGCCGGCCATCTGGATCAGCTCTTCGCGTGCAGCCACCGACGAGGTGGCCAGCTGCGTGAAGGCGCCGCCCAGCGAGTACAGCGCGCTGCTGACGTTCTGCAGGCTCACCAGCCGCTCGGCCGTCTGCGCCAGGGTCTCGCCCATCTTGCGCAGCGGCTCCAGCTGGGCGCTGTAGCGGCCGAGCAGCCCTTCCTGGTAGCCGGCCACCGCCTTCTCGATGGCGGCCTGGGCCTGCTCTTGGCTCAAGCCCTTCAGGCTGATCTTGATCTTGGAGACAAAGCCCTCCATGGCCTGCACTGGCAGCCCCAGCGCGTTGGCATAGGCCTTGGCCTGCAGGTTGGCCGCCACGCCGCCGGCGTCGAGCACGGCTTCCATCGCGCTGCTGAGCGGGCTGGTTTTGGTCTTGTCCGACCGCAGCCAGCCGCCCTTGTAGAACTTGAAGTCCTGCCCGCTGAAGTCGCCCTCGGCGCCGAAGCTGCCCTGCACACCGGTGTCCTGCAGCTCGCGGCCGAAGGCCTTCTTGCCGAGGTAGTAGGCGGCCGCGGCGGCGGCGATGTACGGCACTGCCGAGCCGATGGCCAAGCCGGCACCCGCTGCGAAGGCGCCGTTGCCGATGGCCGCGCCCGAGGCGCTAAGCAGCGACGTCAGGCTGGTGCCCCCGATGGTGGCCGCGGCGCCGGCGCCCAGCGTAGTGCCGAAAGTCCCCAAGCCAGCTCCGGCCAGGCTGAGCAGGTTGCCGATACCACCCACGCCACCGCCGCCCGACGCCGCGGTGGCCGCGGTGGCCTGCTGGCCGCCCAGCGCCGTGGCGAAGACGGTGCCCAGCGGGCGCAGCAGCGTCTGCACGATGGGCTGCAGCACCAGCGTCTTGAAGTAGTCCTGCAGCAGCTTGCCGGCGCTCTTGCCGCCTTCGAAGATGGCATCGGCCAGGCTTTGGCCCACCTGGTCGGCGGTGCGGGCCCATTCCTCGGTGTAGATGCGTCCGGCCGCGGCGGCGCTGCGCTCGGCAGCCAGCCGCTCGTAGTCGGCGCGCAGCGAGGCGCGCTGCCCCGCGTCCAGGTCCAGGCTGGCGTCCAGGTCACGCAGCTGGCGCTTGAGCTCCAACGTGATCTGGTACTGCTCGATGGCGATGCGCCGAGCCGCGTTGCTCTGGCCCATGTACTGGACCTCGATGCGCGCCAGGTCGTTGGACTCTTCCACCGAGCGCGCGAAGTCGTTGTAGGCGGTGTACGCGCGCTTGGTGGCCTCGTAGCGGTCGTTGATGTCCTTGGCCAGGTCGCTGCGCGCCTCTTCGGCCTGGGCGATGGCCACGTCCTTGATGGCGTCCTGAACCTGGCGGTAGGCCGCGGCGATCTGGAAGGCGCCGGCCTGGGCCCGGGTGACGTACTGCTGGTCGATCACGGCGAGCTGACCTCGCAGGGCCAGCAGGTCCTTGCCGGTGCGGCCCTCTTCGGTGGCCAGGGCCAGCTTGGCGACCGCGGCGCGGCGCTGGATCTCGATGCCCTGCAGCTCCAGCTGGGTGGTGCGCTCGATGGCTTCCCGCTGGCTTATGGCTCCACGCTCGCGCAGGGCTTGGGTCTGCTGCAGCTGCTGGCGGATCTGTTCCTCGGCCACCGCCGCGGCGTTGATGCTTTCCTGCAGCTGCACGCCGGTGGTCAGCTCGCTGTACTTGCGGCGGATGTTGAGGATGCCCTCCTCGATCTCGGCTTGGCTGCGGCCGGCGGCCACCGCCGTGTTGACGAACTTGGCGATGTCGTCGGCGTAGCGGGCCGACTCCTTGCGGTGGCCGGCGATCAGCTTTTCGTACTCGTTGTTGGCCTGCAGCTGGCGGGCCTGCTGGGCCTGGGCCTGGGCCGCGCGCTCGCTGAGGCGGATCTGCTCCTGCAGCAGGTCGCGCTCGGCGGTCAGGCGCTGCTCGTCGGCGCCGTACTTGGCCGAGGTGTTGGGCCGCGCGGCCTGGATGCGCCGCAGCGTGGCGATGCGCCCGTCCAGGTTGGCCACCTGGTCGGCCAGGGTGTCCTGCCGGCCCACCTCGAGCACGGCGCTGCCGGCCGACTTGGCGGCATCCTTGATGGCCAGCCAGGCGCGCTCGACCAGCCCCAGGTTCTTGGCCAGGTCGGGCGTGCGCTGCTCGATGGCCTGGGCGTAGGCTTCCTGCGCCACCTTGGCCGCTTCGGTGGCCTTGCCCTGGCGCTCCAGCTCGCGAATCTGGTCGGCCGTGGCGCGCGACAGGTAGCGCACGCTCTCGGTCAGCCGCAGCGAGGCGCTGAGCGGATCGCGAGCCAGGTCGCTGAAGGCCTTGGCGGTCTCTTCGGCCGCCGGGCCGCCGGCGCGCTCCAGCTCGATGGCGGCCTTGGTGTAGCGCTGCAGGCTGTCGGCGGCGATGTCGCCGCTGCGGGCCACCAGCGTCAGCACCTCGGCGGCCTTGCTCTGCGTGATCGGGCTGCCGGTGGAGATGGCGCGCGCCATGGCGGCCAGCTGGTCGGCGGTGACGCCGGCGGCGTTGCCGGTGAGGATCAGCGCGCGGCGGTATTCCTCACTTTCGCGCGCACCGAGCACGAAGCCGGCGCCGATCGCGGCCACCGCCGCGGCGGCCAGCGTGAAGGGGCTGATCAGCGTGGCGACGTAGCCGCCCAGCGCGCGCGCCGCGGCGCCGGCGCCACCGAACACGTCTTTCAGTTGGCCGCCTTGCTGCAGGAACACCTGCAGCGGCCGCTGCCCTGAGGCCAGCGAGGTGACGATGTCGGTGAACTGCATCGGCACCTGGCGCAGCGCCGCGGTGGTCTGCGCGGCCGACATGCCCATGGTGTTGAGCGAGCCGCTGGCTGCCTTCTGGGCAGCCTCGGCGGCTTTCAGACCGTCGATGTACGGGCGGAAGCGCTCGACATCCAGGCCCCGCAGCTTGATGTCGGCCTCGTAGAAAGCTGCAGTGCCACGGCCGCCGGCTTGCGCGGCCGCAGTGGCACGCCGCAGCGAGGCCTCGATGCGGCCGATCTCGCGCTCGGCCTGCGCGGCGCCCTTTTTGGCGCCCTCGCCCACCGAGGCCAGACCCTCGCCGGCCTGGCGGCCCGCGGCGCCCACGGCCTGCGCCATGTCGCGGGCGGTCTTCTTGACCTCCTCCGTGCCAGGACGGACGCCAGAGGCGTCCATCGTCGGCTTGATGATGACCGGCCGCTGGTCGCTGTCGCTCATTGCTTGGACTCGTTGGTCACTTCGAGCACGGTGCGCTCAAGCAGGCGGATGTCGGAGAACATCAGCTCCCACTCGGCATCAGGTAGGCGCAGGCGTTCCATGCGCATCATCAGCGGCGTGTAGTCCAGCGCGTAGCGGCCGGAGAAGCCGACGCGCCACTGGCCAGAGAACTCGACGAACAGCGCCCACGAGGGCCAGTTCTCGGGCCAGACCTCGAAGCTGTCGTCATAGTCGTCGTCCGTCAGACCGAAGGCGCTGAGCGTCTTCTCGTCGTTGGTCCAGGCCGCCCGAGCGGCCTGAGTCAGTTTCCCAGGCGGCCCTCGGTGAGCGCGGCACGGTAGCGCTCGATGATGGCCAGCGCGGCACCGGGCAGCTCGTCGCACAGCTGCACCAGGCTGGCGCGGCTGAACTCCTCGTCCAGGTTCCAGCCGTCGGCGATCTTCAGGATGTAGTCGGCGTTGGTGTCGCGGGTTGACTCCAGCGCCTGGCGCAAGCTGAAGCGCACGTCCTCCTCCTGCGGGCTGGTGGCCGGCGGGGTGCCGGCTGCTGCCACCAGCTCGTCGACGAACGCGCCGAACTCTGTGCGCGTGCGGTAGCGGTACTGCATCGTGACCGATGCGGTACCGCCCTCGGGCATCGGCACCGTGACGGTGGCCTCGAAGGTCTTGGGACGCGCGCCCAGCTTGATCTTGGCCATCAGGAGGCGTAGCGCACCAGGCGGTTGTTGGAGTTGATGGCCAGCCGCACGCGGTTGACCTGACCGTCCTGGAATTGCACCGCCTCATTCAGCGCCACGGTGCAGGGCTGGTAGATCACGGCGCCGTTGCGGGTGTTGATGCGCAGGCCGGTGTTGCTCTGCGTGTCGGTCAGCGACTTGGCGGCCGTGTAGCCGGCGGTGCCGATGCTGTCGGCGTCCAGCTCCAGCGTCATGGTGGTGGCCGAGAAACCGTCGTTGATCTGGAACTCGACGTCGGACTCGTAGTACTTGTAGTTGACGTTCTTGGGATCGCCGCCGCTGGACTGGATGCCGAGCACCTGCTGTAGCTGCGTGAAGGTGCTGACCTTGCGCACCGTGCCGGCGCCCGAGCCAGCCGGGAAGAACGTCGTGCTGCTGGTGTCGATGCCCTCCAGCGTGACGCTGGTGTTCAGCACCACGGACTTCAGGCGGACCAGGCGCAGGTTCAGCCGGCCCCAGCCGCTGGTGACTTCGACGATGTCGCCGTTGGCCAGGCCGGTAGTGCTGGCCATGCCCAGCACGCACTCCGTTGCGTTGCTGGCGGTGGTGAAAGGCAGGTTCGACCCGTAGGCCGAGGCGATGTGGAACGTGGTTCCGGTAGGTACTTGTGCCATTGCGGCCTCCGTTAATGAAGACCCTTGCGGGCCAAGAAAAAGGCCGCCAGCGGCTTCCCGCGGCGGCCCGGTTGAAAGACTGTTCGCTCAGCGCGTGCCGAGAACTTCGAACTCCTGCAGCGCCCAGTACAGGGCGGGCTCGACGTCGCTGCTGTGATCACCGCGCACGCCGGCGCTCGGGCGGGCCGAGAAGCCGGTGGCGGCGCACAGCGCGTCCTCGATGTCCTGGGCCAGCGTCAAAGCCTCGGCTTTGGTGCTGGCGTAGCTGTTGATCTGCAGCAGCGCCAGGCGCTGGGCCGCGGCGGTGTTGTCGATGTAGCGCAGCGGATCGCCGCCGATGTGCTCCCACGTCACGAAGGGGCGCAGCGTGTTCACCGGCGCCTCGGACGGGAAGACGCGCGGGCACTGGCCTTGAAGCACGGTCACCACGTCGGCCTCCAGGCTCACATCAGCCCCCGCTGCTCAAGCTCCCACCAGAAGCGGTCGACCATCGCGTTGCGGGCCTGGCGCTGGCGGGCGGGCGTGATCGCGGCGCGCACGAAGCTCTTGGCGCCGACGATGCGCGGGCCGCTCTTCAACGGCACGTAGTAGGCGTCCTTCACGGCCTGCGGGGCGTTGCGCTTGGGCTTGGGCAGTCCACGCATGGACGGCCGCACGGCGGTCTGCCACTGCCCGCGCTTGTCGATGTAGGTGACGTAGCGCTGCACGTGGCCGAACTCCACCAGGTGGCCGTGCGGGGCCTTCTTGCGGTTCCAGCTGATGTGGTACTCGGCGCGGGCCTTGTTGCTGTTGTCGCGGCTGTAGACCTGATAGATGCTGCTGTCCAGGTTGCCGGTCTTGCGGCCGATGCCGCGAACGTTGAGTTTGACCTGGTCGTAGAACACTTGGGCCCCGGCCTGCGCGGATGGGCGCACGGCCGCCTCGGCGCCGTCGGCCAGCTGGTCCATGCCCAGCCCGCTCAGATCCACGTCGATGCGAAACCCGCTCATACCGTCAGCACCTTGCGGCCGCGGATCTCGAGCCATTCTTCGCTGCCCGACAGCAGCGTGGGGTGGCCGACGATGTCGTACAGCACGCCCTTCCAGCTCACGCGCCAGGTGGGCAGCACGTCGCTGCGGGCGCGGATGATCCACTTGGCGTCGACCGTGGCCGAATGCGCCGCCCCGTGGGCGATGTCGCGGCTGCTGACGCCGGCGTTGTGCGCCCAGACATCGGGCGTGCTGGGAGCGGCGGCCCAGGCACCGTTGGGCTGGCCGAGCGCGTCTTGTCCAGACGCCTGCACCAGGAAGCTGATGCGCTCGCGCAGCTTGCCGGCGTGCATGGCGGTGGGACCGGTGGCCATCAGTACAGCCTCCACGGATCGAGCAACCTGGCCAGCAGCGGGTGCGCCTGCACGGCAGCCTGGGCGCTCAGCTCGGGCGACTGGATCAGCTGACCGACCAACGCGACGATGAAGGTCTGGATGCCGGCCGGCACGGTGGATGCCTGCGCCGCGACCACGCCGGCCGTCAGGTCGATGCGCACGCGCGGGCCGATCGCGATGTCGACCAGCGTGGGCCAGCTGGTGTTCAGCGCCGGCGCCAGGCTGGTGCCGTTGCCGGTGATGTCGTCGGGCGCGTAGGCGTAGAGGTTGGTGGCCAGCGTGGGCCAGGTGCTGCCGTTCCAGTAGCTGACGGCCGCGGCGGTGGCGCGATAGATCGGGATGACATCGGTCGACGCCGGCCAGTCGGGCAGCTCGATGCGCCAGGTCTGCTCGACCAGCTGGCGGCCGGTCTCCTGCTCGGCCACTGCGCGGGCGCTGGTGATCAGGCCCGGCAGCAGCGAGTCGAAGCGCGTGTCGTCGATGCGCAGCGCGGCCTTGGCCTGGCTGACGGTGACGGGCTCGGCGGTGGGGGCGGTGAGCGGGTACATGGACTACAACCCGCGAGGGCCAAGTGGCACGCGGGTGGCCCGCCACTTGCGGTTGTTGATGTCCCGCCACGCCGCCGGCACGCGAGCACCGACGATGCCGAGCCAATTGCCAGCGCCGTCGCAGTTGCCGCCCACGGTGGGGCCCACGCCGGCCACATAGTCCATGGTCGACGATGTGATCGTGTCTGTCAGCAGGTTCTGGTTCGATCCCGAGACGGTAATCTGGCCGTGCCGGGCCAGGTTCTTGGAGCCGTACAGCTTGGCGGCAGCCGCGCCGACCATCTTGATGGCTCCACCGGCTGCATTGGGGCCGTCGAAGATGTTGTTGTACGCATAGACGCGGCCGTAACCGAACATCTGCAAGCCAGATGTGCGCCCGTTGAGATAGTTATTCAGCAGGAAGTTCTGGCCTTCTGCGTTGGTCGCTCCGTAGTCGCGGACATTTACGCCCACATCGCTGTTCAAAATTTCGTTTGCAGCGATCACCATGCCGTGGGAACCGTTGCAAGTGATGCCGTAGCCCGTGGTGTTGACAACCCTATTGCGCAAGCAGAGGTTTCGAGCCGAGTCGATGTTCTGTGAGCCCGCAGGCGTGCCCAACGCCGCAAGCCACACTTCGTCGCTGACGTTTCCGGCGTATCCGAGTAAGCCAAGTTTGATCGCGTCGCCGATGATGGGATTGCTTGCCAGCGTCCAAGTGCCGGCGCTGTTCACCCAGCGGTCGAAGGTATCGGCTTGCGTCTTGCCGGGGTTCAAATCGTGCACATACAGGTCAGCCACCATGATGTTGGACCCGATGCATTCGTGCCCGTCCTGGCAGGTGCCGTAGATCTCATTCCAGCGCGACTCGATCAGCGACCCGCTGCCGATGAAATTGGTCAGCAGCATGCCGTTGCCGTGATACAGCGCGTTGTTTACGGCTGGCGTGGCCAGGTTGTCGCCCCACCGGCAGTCGTGGCCCTTGTTGTCAGTGGCGCTGATCACCGAGCCAGCTGCCGGCGCGTAGTGGGCGCGCTGGCTGCCGTCTCCGGCGAGCAGGGTCGAGTTGGCCTCGATGTACACGCCGTTCATCGCGCCATAGCCCTCGTTGCGCCGCACGCGCGTGGTCGTGGCACCGATGGCCTGGCTCGACGTGGTGCTGTAGGCGATGTGGATCGCAGACCGACCCCAGCCGTTGCTGCCCCACCCGACGCAGTCTTCGGTCGTGCTGCCCACCGCGCCCCACATCAGCAGGCCGAAGTTTTCCCAGCTTGCCTCGTCGGCGAAGGTACCGACTCCGGCGATGCGGCCGGCGGCGATGTAGTTCCAGTTGGGTGCAGCGACTCGCAACCCGCGAACCGTATTGCCCGAGCCCTGAACGCACAGCGCCGCCATCATTCGCTCGGCGTTGGTCGTCGCCCCGCGTGCATCGATGTGCCACGGGTACGGGCCGCGGAACTCAAATGTCACGCCGACGCAGTTGCTGCCAGAGCCGGACTGCGTGCCGAACAACACGCCACCGCGGCAAGCGACGTTGCCGGGCGCCGGGAAGTTGCTGGTGCGCGTGATTGCGGTCGAGATCGTGTAGTTGGAGCCGATGCCGAAGTCGGCGACGATCTCGGCCAGCAGCACCGGGCCGTATTCGCCCATGAAGATGACGGTGTCGCCGGCGACGATGCCAGTGCCGAGGGCGTTGCGCACTGCGATGGCGCCGAGGTATGGCGACGCCTCAGTGCCCAGCCCGGTCGGGCCGCTCCAGCCGCCGGATTTCGCCACCCAGTACTTGACGCCCATGATCAGGACTCCCCGTAGTACAGGGCGCCCACATTGGCACCGACCACCACGAGCACGATGCCCGTGGACACCACGGCGCCGACACCGGGCGGGCCGATCGGGATGCTGACGTTGTTGCCCGCCACTGTGCTTACCGTCGCCAGCACCACAGGCGCACTCGCCACGGTGTTGTCGTAGACCGTGACGCTGCCGGCGTTGACGCTGGTCGACAGATGGATGCCGAGCACTCGACCCGGACCAAGTGCAACCGGGTAGGTGCCAGCCCCAGAAAACTGGAAGGGCTGCGCCGATGCAGCGTCGACGCCGCGCTCAGACCAGCCAGCGATGGTGCCCGCCGCGGCCGTGCTGATGCAGTCCCAGAAGGTGGCGGTGTCGCTGCGGTAGCAGTAGGCGCCCTGCGCGGCGGACAAAGCCAGCATGGCCGCTTGCGAGGCCACCTGGCCAAGAAATGCGCCACCAGCAGCCGGCGCCGTCGCCCCACCCGGCGGCACGTACACCACCCCGCCCGTCAGATCCGAGGTCGCCACCTTGGCCGAGATCATCGCGGCCTCGGTTGTGGCATCGGTGGTGTACAGCGTCCCGGCGGGCTGCGTACCCCACGGGCCGAGCAGTTTGACGGTCATGGCGCAGCTCCTTCAGGCAGTCAGGTGGCCAGGGATTCGGCGTAGGCCACGGCGCCCGGGTCGTCGTCCAGCTCGCCGGCCAGGCGGCCGGCTTCGGCCTCGGCCGGCGTGACCTGGACGACCTGGTCCATCGCGCCCCAGGGGCCGGCGAAGATCACGCGGGCCTTCACGAGGGCGGGCGAGGCGGCTTGATTGGCTGCGGCCTGGTCGACTGCGGCCTGGTCGGCTGCGGCCTGGTCGGCTGCGGCCTGGTCGTGCTTCTTGCTCATGTGCTTGCTCCGTTAGGACGAACGGAAACGGCCCCGGGCTTGTGGCGCCGGGGCCGTTGCGTGCGTCGGTTGACGATCAGGTGGCGCTGTGCTGGTACAGCTTCACCGCGTTGACGTCGAGCAGGTTGCCGCCCGCGCGGGCCCACGCCAGGAAGCCGATCTGGCCCTTGCTGACGAACGGGCTGTCGTCGAAGCGGAACAGCTGCACCTGCATGGCGTCGCGGATCATGTACTTGTGGAAGTTGCCGAACGCCAGCGACTTGGTGTTGGCCGCAGGCACCGCCAGGTCGTTGTTCAGGTACACCTGGTAGCCCAGCAGGCGATCGACCAGCCCCGAGGTGAAGCCCTCGTCGTAGCTGGGTGACCAGATGGGCCGGCCGGCGGTGTCCTTGATCTTGCGGATCACGCGGCGCATCGTCTGCGACATCATCCAGCCCGGCTCGGTGCCGGGCAGCTGCGGCGTGGTGATCGGCGTGTCCAGGTAGGCCGCATCGAGCGAGTCGATGATGTCCACCAGGTCGTCGTAGATGATGGTGAGCGTCTGGCCGGTGGTGCCGGTCTTGCCCACCGACGCAGCCGTCACCATGCCGGTCGGCTGGCCCGAGCCGGTGCCGGTGGTGAAGTGCTGGTTCATGATGCGGCCGATGCGGTCGCGCACGCGCTGGTTTACCAGGCCGATGATGTCGATGCTGGTGTCCTGCAGCAGTTCGATCGGGATGGTGATCGTCTTGCTGCCGTACTTGAAGGTGTTCAGCGCGCGGGTCGCAAACACCGGATCGGCGGTAGCGGCCTGGACGTTCTGCGCCACCAGTTCGCCCACCTCACCCGTGCCATCCGTGGTCGGGTAGCTCAGGTCGGCGCCGTTCTCGGTGGTGATCTGGCTGGCGACCTTGCGCATGAAGCCGTAGGCCTTGAGCAGGTCGACCAGCTCCGACGCGACCAGGGTCTGCACGGTGAAGCCACCTTCCGAGCCGGTGGTGGTGCTCATGGTGTTGCGCACCTTGAGCGCCTCTTCGTGGCTCATCTCCCGGGCGCTCTTGCGCAGGAAGATCTCCAGGCCTTCGCGCAGCTCGGTCTTCTTGGCCTTGACCGGGTCCAGCTGCTGGGCGTCGTCGAAGCGCGATTCGCGCTCGGCGTCCAGCTGCTTCTGGTGCGCCTCGATCTGGCGCTGCAGGCGCTCGGCTTCGTCGCTGTCGGCGTCGAAGATGGCCTGGTCTTCCTTGCTCCAGACCTGCGCGCCCTTCTCGGCCAGCAGGTGGTTCATCTTCTTGTTCAATGCTGCGAGACGCTCCCGCAGGGCTTGGATGCTCGTCATGGTGTGAGTCCTTTCAGTGATGACGAAAAAAAGCCGCCCGAGGGCGGCGGTATCGACGCGGGATGCGTCAGATGCGGTTGGCGCCGAACAGCGCGGTGACGCGGTTGCGGCGGTGCTGGTGGGCCTGCAGCAGCTGCTCGAGCGGCGGCTCTTCGGGCTGCGACAGCTGCGGTGCGTTGGCGTAGGCGCTCAGGTTCCAGCGCGCCTGTTCCTTCTTGCTGGCCGGGTCGATGGCGTCGATGAACTTGTGGTCTAGCGCTTCCTGCGCGGTGAACCACGTTTCGGCATCCATCCACGCGCGCACCTGGTCGGCGCTGGCGCCGGTGCGCTTGGTGTAGTCGTTGGTGATCGTGCCGTCGATCTTGTCCAGCAGATCCGCGGTGGCGCGCAGCTCGTTCTTGTTGCCGTAGGCCAGCGTCCAGCTGTTGTGGATCATGAACAGGCCGCCTTCGGTCATGCGCACCTCGCTGGCGGCCAGCGCCAGGTAGGTGGCCGCGCTGGCGGCCATGCCGTCGATGTGACTGATGACCTGGCCCGGGTGCGCGACGATGGCGCTGGCCATGGCCCGCGCTTCGAACACGTCGCCGCCGGGGCTGTTGATGTGCAGATGCACCGTTTGGTCTCCCACGCCGGCCAGGGCCTCGATCAGCGCCGATGCGCTGGCGCCCCACCAGGCGTCGATGACGTCGTACACGTAGATGTGCGCGCCGTCGGCAGTACTGTCCATGCGGATGCTGGGCTGGCCTTCGGCGCGGGCGTTGTCGCGAAGCAGCTGCATCAGCTTGTTGAGGGGTTTCATGCGGGTGCTCCGGTTGGGCCGGGGTCGCGCGGCGCGCGGTACGGCTGATCGCCGCCCTCGATAGGCGGCATGTTTTCGAGCTTGCGGATCTCGTTCACGGTGTAGTAGCCGTCGCCGGTACCGGGCCCGCCGAGACCAGCGCGGAAGCTCTCGGCCTTGGCCTTGCTGTCACCGCGCAGCAGCGCGTCCAGGCTGAACTCGACGAACTGGCCGGCGCGGCGGAACAGCTTGCGGTTGAGCTCTTCTTCCCAGCGGCACAGCATCGGCGCCAGGGTGAAGCGCACGAAGCCGAGCGTGATCTGCTCGACGCCGGTGCCCCAGCTGCTGGTCTTCTCGTTCTCGCCGATCATCACCGGCGGCACGCCGAAAGCCTGGCAGATGTCCTCTTTCTCGAAGCGGCGGCTGGCCAGCAGCTCCATGTCCACCGGGTTGATGCTCAGCGGATCGACCTTGCCGCCCTGCGTCAGCACCAGCGGCAGCTTGCGCGCCGATGGCCCGACCATGTAGGTGGCCACGAAACTGGCGCGCAGATCCGCCGCCTGCTTCTCGTTCAGGCTGTTCGGGTAGGTGAGCGCGATCTGCGGCATGGCGCCGTCGCCGATGGTGCGGCCCATGTACTCGGCCGCGGCCAGCGAGTTGCCCACCGCATTGCGCGCCGCCCACTGCACCACGCTCATCGAGCGCACGCCGTCGAAGCCGAAGCCCGGGAAGTGCAGCATGTCGTCCTGGTCCAGGCTGTACTGCTTGCCGGTGGCCACGTCGTACACGTCGTAGGCCAGGCGGTAGCCGTTGCGGCGCACCGCCACGCAGTCGGGGTGCAGCGGCAGCAAGCCGGTGACGGCGCCGCCGGCGCTGGCGCGGGTGTCGCGCACGATGCGGGTGAACTGGTCGCCACGCAGGCCCCAGCACTTGACGATCCAGTCCTTCCAGCTGGCGCTGGTCCAGGCGTCGTGGGGTTCCTCGTTCAGCAGCCACCACAGCGGCGTCGGGCTCATGCGCTCGCGCTCGCCGCTGTTGTTCACGCGGTACTGGTGGATCGGCAGCTGGACCACGGCGCCGGCCAGCTTGCTCAGGCACGCGTACACCGTGCTGACCATCATGGCGGTGCTGTCGGTGACGGCATATCCGCTGGAGCTGCCAAGCGGCTGGAACAGGGCGCGCATGGCGTCGTTGTCGCTGCTGACCGCCGTGAGGGTGCCGTTGCGCACAGCAGGCACGATGCCGGCGCGCTCGACGGCGCCTTGGCGGCCAGCCAGGAAGTTGGCCAGCACCGAGCTGCTGTGCTGGCGCGCCTGCAGGTCGAAGGTGCGGGCGCTCATGCGGTGGCCTCGGCGTTGAGGTTGACGAAGGCCTGCGAGTGCTGTCCGGAGTTGTCGACGCCCACCATCGCCCGCCCCATCGCCAGGATGATGGCGATCGCGGCGTCGATCTTGTTCTCGGCCTTGCTCTTGCGCGGGAAGATGTTCTCGTTGCGGTCCTCGAACACCTCGACGTTGGCCAGCATCCACACGGTGGCCAGGTTGGGCTGGAAGTGGAAGCGCCCGGCGTCCACCAGCGCGGCGACCAGCTTCATCGGCTCGCTGAGGTTCTTGGTGGTCATCGGCACGTCGACCACCTCGAAGCCGCCGGCCTGCAGCGCCGGCGAGATCTCGCGGCTGCCCCAGGCGTCCATCGCCACCTCGGCCACTACGTGCAGCTCGCTGTCGGCCTCGATGTCTTCCTGGATCTGGCGCAGGTCGATCATGTTTCCAGACGTCTGCACCAGGTGGCCCTGATCGACCCAGGCCTGGTAGTGGCCGTTTTCCGGCTTCTGCACGGCGGCCTGGGGCAGCCAGTTACGGGTGAAGGCGTAGTAGTGCCACTCGCCGGCGATCTCGCGGCGGAACACCTTGGCCTTGCTGGCGATGTCGTTCTTGCTGGCCAGGTCGGTGCCGGTCCAGCAGGTCTCGCCGCGGAAGTCCTCGGCGTTGAGCGCCGGGTCGGCGCAGCGCTGCAGGTTCTCCAGGTTCAGCCAAGGCGACGCCGCGGCCACCCACACGTTGAGGTGCTTGGTCTTGAACACGGCCGCCTTGCGCGGGTCGCGCACGGCCTCGAGCTGTGCGGTCAGCAGGAAGTCCTCGAACACCGACACGCCGAAGTTGGGGTTGGCCTTGATCAGCGCCTCGGGCTGCGTCCAGTCGTCGCCGGCGTCGATGCCGTAGACGATGCCGAAGCGGATCTCGTCGACCTGCACGCCTTCCAGCATCTTCTGCAGCTCCACCTGGTGCTGGTAGCACGGGCCGCCGATGTTGCTGCCGGCGGTGGTGATCATCAGCAGCAGCGGCTGGCGGCGCGCGCCCATGCCGGTGCGCATGGTGTCGTACAGCTCGCTGCTGGTGTGCTCGTGGTACTCGTCGACCAGTGCGCAGCTCGGGCTGGCGCCGTCGCCCGGGTTGCCGATCACCGGCTCGAATTTGCTGTTCGTGTCCAGCACCACCAGGCTGG
>JBEEPT010000123.1:0-3787 GCA_041190985.1 Pseudomonadota bacterium | reverse complement strand
TTTCAGCGGCGAGCTGCTTGAGACGGATTGCGGTGGCCAGGCCGGCCGGGCCGGCGCCGACCACCACCACGTCGTATTCCATGGCCTCGCGCGGGCCGAACTGTTCCAGCAGGGATGCAGGAGTTTGCATAAACTTTATCCTAGATATATCATATAAAGTATATAAGATTGGGCCAACCTTTTCGCCGGACTCAGGCAAGCCGGATGCCCGACAGAGAAAGGACGAGCCGCAGCAGCCGGACGGAGGCAGACCGCCGCCGCCGGGGCAGCGATCGCAGGCGGGGAACCGCCGCTCGGCAGCCGCAGGACCTGTCCCGGGTTCAGACCGGCAATCCCAGGGCCGTGCAGACCGCGGAGAGATCGGCGACGTTCAAGTGGGGCAGGCGCGGGGCGTGCTCCCACTCCAGGCCGGCGCGGTTGATCCAGACCGTCTGCATGCCGGCGTCGAGCGCGCCGAGCACATCCAGCGCCGCATCGTCGCCGATGTGCAGGACCTCCGCCGGCGCGACACCGGCCGCCTCGGCCGCAACCTCGAAGATGCGTCGCGCGGGCTTGGCCACCCCGGCCTCGCGCGCGCTGACCTGGGCACGGAAATGCCGGCCGATGCCGACGCGGTGCACGTCGGCGTTGCCGTTGGACAGCGACACCACGGGGTAGCACGTGGCCAGGCATGCGAGAGCGGGCAAGGCATCGGCGTAGAACTCGACGCGCTGGCGCTCGGCGAAGAAGTGCTCGAAGGCGGGCTCGGCCAGCGCCGGATCGTCGCCGGCGCGATGCAGCGCCAGGCGGATCATCTCGCGCCGCAGGTGGGTCAGGTCGTGCGCGAGCGCGGCGTGCTGCCGGTTGACTTCCGAGCGCAGCGCATGACGATGCCCGGCGTCGCGCCACTGGGCGGCGGTGACCGGTGCCTCGGCGTCCAGCCAGGCCTGCAGCACGCGCTCGGCACGCTCGATGGTGGGAGTGACTGGCCAGAGCGTGTCGTCGAGGTCCAGGGTGATGGCTTTGATGCGGGCGGAATTCAGCATGGCTGGGCGAGAATACCGCATGGCCTTCCGAAAAGAACCTCCTCACACCCATGGCCAAGCTGCCAGGACGGGCATTCTGCTGTGCAACCTGGGAACGCCCGACGCGCCGACCGCCCCGGCCTTGCGCCGCTACCTGGCCGAATTCCTGGGCGATCCGCGCGTGGTCGAGATCCCCCGCCCGGTCTGGTGGCTGATCCTGCACGGCATCATCCTGCGCGTGCGCCCCAGGAAATCCGCGGCCAAGTACGCCACGATCTGGACACCCGAGGGCTCCCCGCTCAGGGCCTGGACCGAGAAGCAGGCCAAGCTGCTGCGCGGCTATCTGGGCGAGCGCGGCCATCAGGTCGAGGTGCGCTACGCGATGCGCTACGGCAACCCGTCGATCGCCGATCAGCTCGACGCGCTCAAGGCCGAGGGCTGCAGCCGCATACTGATCCTGCCGGCCTATCCCCAGTACAGCGGCACCACGACCGCCAGCGTCTTCGACGCGGTCTACGGCTGGGCCGCGGGCGTGCGCGCCATCCCCGAACTGCGCTTCGTCAATCGCTACCACGACGACGCCGGCTACATCGAGGCGCTCAAGCACCGCGTGCAGCAGCACTGGCTGGCGCACGGCAGGCCGGACAAGCTGCTCATGAGCTTCCATGGCGTGCCGCAGCGCACGCTCGAGCTGGGCGACCCCTATCACTGCGAATGCCACAAGACCGGGCGCCTGCTGGCCGAGGCGCTGGGCCTGAAGAAGGAAGAGTATGTCGTGACTTTCCAGTCGCGCTTCGGCAAGGCCAAATGGCTGGAGCCCTACACCGAGCCGACGCTGCAGGCGCTCGGACGCGGCGGCGCGCGTCGTGTCGACGTGATCTGCCCCGGCTTCACGAGCGACTGCCTGGAGACGCTGGAGGAAATCGCGCAGGAGGCGCGCGAGGCCTTCCTGCACGCTGGCGGCCAGGAGTTCCACTACCTGCCCTGCCTCAACGACAGCCCGCCCTGGATACACGCGCTGGCCGGCCTGTGCGAACGGCATCTGGCCGGCTGGCCCACCCGGGAGCCGCAGGACGCCGCCGCCGCGCAGGCCAGCCGCCAGCGCGCGCTGGCCATGGGCGCCCCGGTCTGAGCCCGGAGCCATTCCGCCCCGGCACCGCTCCCGACGCCCGGATCCCGCGCCGGTTCAGGCCCGGCGGTGCCAGGCCAGCAGGCGCGGCGTCACGAGCACCAGCGCGACCACGACCAGCAGGAACAGCGACACCGGGCGATCGATGAAGACGCTCCAGCGGCCCTCGCCGATCGACAGCGCGTTGCGCATCTGCGCCTCGGCCAGCGGCCCCATGATCAGGCCGACGATCACCGGCGCTACGGGGAAGTCGAAGCGTCGCATCAGCACGCCCAGCAGCGCCAGGCCGCCCATCAGGTAGAGGTCGAAGGTGCTCTGGCGCATGCCGTAGACGCCGACGGTCGCGAAGATCAGGATGCCGGCGTAGAGCTGCGGCTTGGGGATGCGCAGCAGCTTGACCCACAGACCGACCAGCGGCAGATTCAGCACCAGCAGCATGACGTTGCCGATGTAGAGCGAGGCGATCAGCGCCCAGACCAGGCTGGCCGAGGTCTGGAACAGCTGCGGCCCGGGGTTGATTCCGTAGTTCTGGAACGCCGACAGCAGGATCGCGGTGGTGACCGAGGTCGGAATGCCCAGCGTCAGCAGCGGCACCAGCGTGCCGGTGACGGCCGCGTTGTTGGCGGCCTCCGGGCCGGCCACGCCCTCGATCGCGCCGCTGGTGCCGAACTCCTTGCGGTGTTCCGGTGCGGCGAGCTTGCGCTCGGTCGCGTAGCTCAGGAAGGTCGGGATCTCGGTGCCACCGGCCGGGATGGTGCCGAAAGGAAAGCCCATCACGGTGCCGCGCAGCCAGGCCGGCCAGGAGCGGCGCCACTCGGAGCGCGTCATGTGCACGCGGTCCATGGCGTTGATGCTGCTGACGCTGCGGCCCTCGTAGAGCGCGTTGTAGCAGGCCTCGCCGACCGCGAACAGGCCGACCGCGACCAGCACGACCTCGATGCCGTCCATCAGCTCGATCACCTTGCCGGCGTAGCGCACCTGGCCCGTGATCTGGTCCATGCCGATCAGCCCCAGCGCCAGTCCCAGGAAGAGCGCGGTCATGCCGCGCAGCGCGCTGTTGCCAAGCACGGCCGAGACCGTCGTGAAAGCCAGCAGCATCAGGCAGAAATACTCGGGCGGGCCGAGCTGCACGGCATAGTCGGCCAGCAGCGGCGCGAACAGCGTGACCAGCACGGTGGCGATGCTGCCCGCGACGAAGGAGCCGATCGCCGAGGTGGCCAGCGCCGCGCCGGCGCGCCCGCTCTTGGCCATCTTGAAGCCCTCGAGCGCGGTCACCATGGTGCCGGTCTCGCCCGGGGTGTTGAGCAGGATCGAGGTGGTGGAGCCGCCGTACATCGCGCCGTAGTAGATGCCGGCGAACAGGATGAAGGCCGCGGTGGGCGGCACCTGGAAGGTGATGGGCAGCAGCAGCGCGATGGTCAGCGCCGGTCCGATGCCGGGCAGCACGCCAATGGCCGTGCCCAAAGCGCAGCCCACAAAAGCCCACAGCAGGTTGATGGGCGTGCCGGCGGTGATGAAGCCTTGCAGCAGGTTGTTCCAAACGTCCATCACAGCCACCCCGTTTCCGTCAGGCCGGGCAGGTTGATGGCCAGCAGTTTCGTGAACAGCCAGAACGCTGGGGCGGCGATCAGGAAGCCGGTCAGCGTGTCCAGCA
>JBEEPT010000122.1:0-2689 GCA_041190985.1 Pseudomonadota bacterium | reverse complement strand
GGGTAGGTTCCGCCCTTGCGGCTGATCCGCCCGTCCATGCGGTGCACGACGATTTCGGCGGTGCCGCCCGAGTCAGCCTGCCACAGCGCCAGGCCGCGGGCCTGCCACAGGGCATCTGCGCGCGTGGCGCACGCCAGCGCCAGGTCGCCGTGCGTGATCTGCCAGCACTGGGCCGCCTTGCTGTAGGTGATGCGGATGATGGCGCGTTTCATGGCGTCACCTGGCCGGCTGCTGTCATGGCTTGCTGTCTGGCTGCGTTGTAGAGCCGCTCGCACCTGAGGCCGCGGTCGATGGCGCGGTCGAGCCACCCAGCGAGTACCACCGCCTCTTCTGCTGCGCTCCACAGCTCGGCGAGCACAGCGTCGGGTCGGGGAGGATCTGCAGCGCCTCCGACGGCAGCGGAGGCGGCACCGCTGGCCTGACCGGCGGCGGCGGCAAGCTGGGCACCGTGTCGGTCGCGCACGCTGCGCAGAGCAGCGCTGCCAGCGGCACGCTCACGATCCATTGCCAGCGCCGCAGCGCGTCCCTTGAGTGCTTCATCTTCGACCTTCCTGCCGAGGGCAAGCTCGGCCGTGCGCGCGCGCTCGGACTCGCGCTGGTTGGCTTCCAAGAGCTTTGTGCGCTCGGCCTCAAACTTGCCGCGGAGGATCTCGATGTTCCGCTCGGCCTTCGCCAAGTCGCCACTGACCCATCGGTGGCCGGCGCCGAACCCGACGAGGAGGCTGCCAACGGCGATGGCCAGCGCCATGTAATGCTGAGGGATCACTTGTTTGCCTCCCGGGCGTCGACGGCGCGCTGCGCCACGTTGGCCACCGGATAGCCGACCATGCCGGTGACCAGCACGGTGACCACGCCGTCGTCAGAAAGCAAACCCCGCGAGCGCAGCCAGGTGGCCAGGGCCATGCCGAGCACGCAGACCCACAGCTTGCGCGAGCTGAGGCGGGCGGCCAGGGTGTCGGTCATCGCATCGCCCGGATCTCGCGCGCAATGACGGCGCCCATGTTGCTGCTCCTGCTAGCCCAGCTTTCCGCGATCTTCGCGCACCGCTTGCGCTCATCCGCCACAGCCTGCAGGATCGCGCCGCTGGCGTCTTCGTGCGCGGCTTCGAGTTCGACGATGCGGGCGCGGAGAAATGCAATCTCGTCGGCAGCTTGGACTAGCAGGGCTTGCGCGGCAGATTGATGGTCGCCAGTCGGCAGCCAGTCGTAGATTTTGCGCCGGATGCGCGATACAAGGTCGGTCATATCTTCACCCTATCCAGCCACTTCCGCAGCCGCGCCGCGCCGATGAGCCACAGTTTGTGCCGCTGCGCAGGCGTCAGCCGCACGGGCACAACCACCAGCTTTTCTGCTAGTGGCAGGGCCGGGCGGCCGGGCTTGCGTTTGGGGGTGGTCATCAAGCGTTCAGCCACGAGAAAGGCTCGTCGCCTTCGATGTCCCAGCCGTCGCCAGCCGTCACGATGGCGGAACCGTCGGCGAAAACGTGGCGGATCGGGTCGCCGCTGATGTAGCCAGACAAATGGCCAGCCTTGTAGACGCTTGCGCCGGCTTCTTCGCTCCAGACCCGCTGGCTGTACTCGCGGCGGGCGCCTGCTGTGTCGATCAAGTCGTCAAAGCCGTCGAAGTTTTGGCCGTTGTTTGCGAGCTTGGCGGCGATTTGCTGGGCGGTGGTCATTTGGGCTCTCCGGTTTGTTGCTGCGCGTCGTGCTGCAGTGGTGTTAATGTAATACCGGAATGCTTCGGCAGTCAAGCGGTTGGCGAATCTTTTTTGTAACACCGAAACGTGGCGGTCATCCCCGCGCCCCCAACGACGGCGGCAACCCTGCCGCAGCCCTGCACGCCTTCTGCCGCTCCCGGCTGCGCTCCCATACGCCCCAGCATCGGCGGTTTGGCTTGCCGTCTATCGTGGTCGAGCAGTCATAGCGATCAGCGCCGCGCCCGACAAAGCGATAGAGCAGATACGCATCGCACGCCGCCTCATAGTTGCCCGCGTTGACTTGCTTGACGATGGACGAGGCGCACGCCGCTTGCGGCCCGTACTGATACGTGAAGTTGACAAGGATGTCGTACTCCCCCTGATTCAGCGCGCCCGTTACGCATTTGCGTAGCCCTGCCTCATCCTTTTGGATGTGCGCGAGCGTGCGGCCCAGCGCGGCCGGGGGCGTGATTCGGTCGCCCATCTGCACGGGCGAACCGTCTTCCTTGAACGTGCTGCCAAAACCCACGGTTGGCCGGTCGCCTTTGACTGGCACGACGGCGGTTTCTGTGTAGCCTTCCTCGCTGGCGATCTTCACAAGCGCCGCAGCGGATAGGGCTAGGGCAGCGATGGCAATGCGTGGATTGACGGCCATAGCGTTACGGCGCAGCGCCGCCCCCAGGCGGCCCGCGGAACAGCGTCACCAGCTGCCACAGACCCACGATGCCCGCGCCCAGGCCACCGAGCCAGACGATGATGCTTTTGAGCGTGCGGCCGGTGGTCTTAAGGCGCGCGATGTCTTCGGTGATGGCCGTGTTCGCGTCTACCTTGGCCTCGATGTTCGCCGCCCTCGCCGCCGACTGCTGCACATGCTCCCGCAGCGCCCGGCCAATCTCGCGCATCTCGCCCGCTAGCTGGCCCATGTGCCCGTCAAGCCGTCGCTGGGTAACGGTGATTTCCGCCACCTGTGCCGCCGTGTGCCTCATGTGCGCCA
>JBEEPT010000121.1:0-10912 GCA_041190985.1 Pseudomonadota bacterium | reverse complement strand
GTTGTCGTGTTCGGCAATCACAAGAGAGGTCATGGTCGTGTTCCTTTGTGTGAGTGATGACAGGATGACTTCGCCGCTGCGCGGCTCGATGACGCGCTGCGCGCATGACGACATGGCTTCTGTCATTCGTCATGGCTGGGCGCAGCCCGCGTCATTTCGTCATCGCGTCATCAGATGACTTTGGCTTCGTTTTTCAGCTTATCGACCAGCGCGGCCACGTCGGCCACCTTGATGCCGGCCTTGCGCCCGGCGGGCTCGGCCACCTTGATCGTTTTGAGGCGCGGGCTCACGTCCACCCCCAGGTCTTCGGGTTTGACCACATCAAGCTGCTTCTTCTTGGCCTTCATGATGTTGGGCAGCGTCACGTAGCGCGGCTCGTTCAGGCGCAAATCCGTGGTGATCACCGCCGGCAGGCTCAGGCTGAGCGTCTCCAGCCCGCCGTCGACCTCGCGCGTGACGCTGGCCTTGCCGTCGGCCACTTCCACCTTGCTGGCGAAGGTGGCCTGCGGCAGGTCGGCCAGCGCGGCCAGCATCTGCCCGGTCTGGTTGGCGTCGTCGTCGATCGCCTGCTTGCCCAGGATCACCAGGCCCGGCTGCTCTTTCGCCACCAGCGCCGCCAGCAGCTTGGCCACCGCCAGCGGCTGCAGCTCGGTGTCGGTCTCGACGTGGATCGCGCGGTCGGCACCAATGGCGAGTGCCGTGCGCAGCGTCTCCTGGCACTGCGCCACGCCGCACGACACCGCCACCACCTCGGCCGCCGCGCCCTTCTCCTTCAGCCGCACGGCTTCTTCCACCGCGATCTCGTCGAACGGGTTCATGCTCATCTTCACGTTGGCGATGTCAACGCCCGTGCCGTCAGCCTTGACGCGCACCTTCACGTTGTAGTCCACCACGCGCTTGACGGGGACGAGGATTTTCATGTGGAAGGCTCCTGCAATGATGGGGATCTGGGGCCGGCGCCAGCGCCGGGAAGCTCAAAAATACGGTGACGTCGCGGGATACGGCCGCCACGCATATCATTATCAAGTATAAGCAATTCGCAACGCCGGCCTGCGCTCGCGCTGCGACCGCCGCCAGAAGGCGACTGTGGATTATAGGAACCGGGAAGCGACCGGGCTGTGCTCAGGTCACCGCCGGCGGAGGCGGCGGATTCATGCGCACGACACGCTGTGGGTAGGGGATCTCGACACCATGCGCGCGGAACGACGACAGGATCGCGCGGTTGATGTCCGACTTCAGCCCCAGTATGCCGTTCTCGGGATCGGCGATCCAGTAGCTGAGCGTGAATTCGAGCCCATCGGCACCAAACGCCGACAGCGCTGCCGTGGGCGCGGGATCGGCGAGCACGCGCGGCTGCGCCTTGGCCGCTTCGAGCAGCAGACCGGCAACCAGTTCGATGTCGGCCTCGTAGGAAACGCCGACGATGGTCGACTGCGAGATACGGGGGTCGGCCAGAGACAGGTTTTCGACCCGGCTCGTGATCAGGTTCTCGTTGGGCACGATGGCCTCACGCCCCGACAGCGAGCGGATCACGGTGAAGCGCGCCTTGATGTCGGTGATGCGCCCCTCGAAGTTGTCGACCCGCACCATGTCGCCGATGCGCATGCTGCGCTCGGTCAGGATCACGAAGCCGCTGACGTAGTTGGCGGCGAGCTTCTGCAGGCCGAAGCCTATGCCGACGCCGACCGCGCCGCCCAGCACCGACAGCGCCGACAGGTCGATGCCGACGGCGGACAGCGCCACCATCAGCCCGACGAACATCAGCAGCGCGCGCGCCGCGTTGCTGGCTGCCTTGCGCAGCGACAGTTCGCTGCCCGTGGCGGCGCGCAGCAGCCGGGCCTCGATCGCCGAGGAAACCCACAGCGCCAGCAGCAGCACCGCGCCTGCGGTCAAGGTGCCTTCGATCAGGGTGCGCACCGACAACTTGCTGCCGCCGATCTTCCAGGTGATCTGGTCGAGCTCGTTGAGCAGCACCGGCAACAGGCCGCTGACCCACAGCACCATCGACAGCCAGACTACCCAGGAGATGGTGCGCTCGATCGGGCGCAGCCAGGCCGCGTGGCGAAACGCGACCTGCAGCACCTTGACGCCCACGCGGATCACGACCAGCGCGACCAGCACCGGAATCGCGATCCCGAACGCGATGCTGGCGTGGCTGGTGGCCCAGAAGGTGCGCGCCGCGAAGCCCAGCGCCAGCAGCGCGGTGGGAAAGAGCACGCCGTCGATCAGGCCGCTGCCGAACCAGATCGAATACTCCGCGTCGGGCGCCACCAGCCGGCGCAGCAGCGCCACCAGCCCCCAGGCAACCAGCGCGCAGCCGGCCAGCACGGCCAGTTCGAGCAGGACCTGGGGCTTGGCGAAGGAGGCCAGCCAGAGCGAGAGGTCGTCTATGGGTATGGGAGCGGCGGATGCGGTCACGACGGGCAGGTAGCGGGCAAAAGAAGTAGCTTGCCACAAAACGCCGCCCGCTCGGCAGCAGCCCGGCGCGGATTCAGACGTCGGCCAGCACGCGCAGGTGCGCCTCGACGCTGCGCGCCAGCGCGCCGAGCTCGTAGCCGCCTTCGAGGCAGCTGACGATGCGGCCCTGGGCATGGCGCTTCGCCACGTCCTTGAGCCTGATCGTGATCCAGGCGTAGTCCTGCTCGACCAGGCCGAGCTGGCCCATGTCGTCCTCGCGGTGGGCGTCGAAGCCCGCGCTGATGAAGATCAGCTGCGGCCGGTGCTGCTCCAGCCGGGGCAACCAGTGCGCCTCGATCAGCTCGCGGATCGCAGCGCCCTTGGTATAGGCCGGCACCGGGATGTTGACCAGATTCGCGGCGTCTGACTGCGCGCCGCCTTCCGGGTAGAAGGGGTGCTGGTAGAAGCTGCACATCAGGATGCGTTCGTCGCCGGCGACGATGTCCTCGGTGCCGTTGCCGTGGTGGACGTCGAAGTCGACGATCGCGACGCGCTGCAGGCCGTGGCGCTCGAGCGCGTACTTGGCCGCGACCGCGACGTTGTTGAAGAAGCAGAAACCCATCGCCTTGTCGCGGCAGGCGTGGTGGCCGGGCGGGCGCACCGCGCAGAAGGCGTTCTCGAGCTCGCCGGCCAGCACCGCGTCGGTGGCGTCGATCGCCGCGCCGGCGGCCAGCAGCGCCGCCTCCCAGCTGTGGGGGTTGAGCGCGGTGTCGGCATCGATGTGGCAGTAGGGCGGGCCGCCTGCGGCCTGCTCCTCGCGCAGCTCGTCGCTCAGGCCGCGCAAGGCGGCGACATGCATGCGCCCGTGCGCCAGCTCGAGTTCGGCGACCGAAGCCGGATTGGGCGAACGCTGGTCGAGCGCGTCGAGCACGCCGGTGATCAGCAGCCGGTCCTCGATCGCGGCCAGCCGCTCGGGGCATTCCGGATGGCCCCGGCCCATCTCATGTTTGCGGAACTGGGGGTGGGTGTAATAACCTGTCGCACTCATGGTCGGCGTTTTCCTTCAGCCCGAGGCAATGCAGTCACCCCAAGCCCGAATCTCCTCTTTGTTTGACCAGCTTAACACGGTGATGGCTGGCAAATCCTTACAGGTCCGCGACGGGGTGAGCTGCCTGCTCGCCGGCGGCCACCTGCTGATCGAGGACATGCCGGGCGTGGGCAAGACCACGCTGGCACAGGCGCTGGCGCGCACCTTCGGGCTGGCGTTCTCGCGCGTGCAGTTCACCTCCGACCTCATGCCCTCCGACCTGATGGGGGTCTCGGTCTACGAGCGCGGCGCCTTCGTCTTTCACCCGGGGCCGCTGTTCGCGCAGCTGCTGCTGGCCGACGAGATCAACCGCGCCAGCCCGAAGACGCAGAGCGCGCTGCTCGAGGCCATGGAGGAGCAGCAGGTCTCGGTCGAGGGCGAGACCCGGCCGCTGCCGCGCCCCTTCTTCGTGATCGCGACGCAGAACCCGCAGGACCAGCTCGGCACCCATCCGCTGCCCGAATCACAGCTCGACCGCTTCCTGATGCGCATCAGCCTGGGCTATCCGAGCCGCGACGCCGAGCGCGACCTGCTGCGCGGCCAGGACCGGCGCCAGCTGCTGCAGTCGCTGCCGGCGCTGCTCGACGCCGCCGGCCTGGCCGAACTGCAGGCCGCGGTGCTCGCGGTCCATGCGAGCGAGCCGGTGCTCGACTACCTGCAGGACCTGGTCGAGGCCACGCGCGACGGGCGCTGGTTCGTCCAGGGCCTGAGTCCGCGCGCGGCGCTCGCCGTGCTGCGCGCGGCCAAGGCGCACGCGCTGGTCGAGGGCCGCAGCTACGTGGCGCCCGACGACATCGCCGCCATCCTGCCGCAGACCGCGGCGCACCGGCTCACGCCGCTGGCCTCGTCCGGGCGCGGCGCGGTCGAGCAGGTCCGCGCCCTGCTGGCCGCGACGCCCCTGCGTTGAGGCAGGCCCGATGGTGGCGCGGCAGCCCAGCGGCAACGCCGGTTCCGGCCCGGACAGCGGGCACCGGCGCGCCGGCCGGCCGGGCTGGCGCGGCTGGTGGCTGCGGCGCCAGCCCGCGCTGGACCGGCTCGAGCTCACGCAGCGCAACGTCTACATCCTGCCGACCCGGCCCGGCCTGATGCTGGCGCTGACCTTGTTGCTGCTGCTGGTCGGCAGCATCAACTACCAGCTCAATCTCGGCTATCTGCTGACCTTCCTGCTCGGCGGCGCCAGCGCGGTCGCGCTGCACCTGACCCACGCCAACCTCAGGGGCCTGTGCCTGCAGCTGCGGCCGGGCGATTCGGTGTTCGCGGGGCAGGCCGCGACGGTCGCTGTGACGCTGCACAACCCCGGGCGCCGCGCGCGCTACGGCATCGCGCTGGACTGGCTGGCACCGCCCGGCGCTGCCGCGACGCCGGCGTCCGCGGCCTGGGCCGACGTGCCGGCGCGGGGCCAGGCCGAGCTGCGGCTGAGCTGCCTGATGGCGCGGCGCGGACGCCAGGGCTTGCCGGCGCTGCAGGCCGAGA
The DNA here is from genome assembly GCA_041190985.1 of Pseudomonadota bacterium. Taxonomy (GTDB): domain Bacteria; phylum Pseudomonadota; class Gammaproteobacteria; order Burkholderiales; family Burkholderiaceae_C; genus Malikia. The sequence goes on along the minus strand of JBEEPT010000121.1, from coordinate 5,955 downwards.
CCCGCTTTCCGCTCGGCGCCTTCCGGGCCTGGTGCTGGTGGCGGCCGGCCGCGACCCTGCTGGTCTATCCCGAGCCGGAATCGCAGGCGCCGCCCTTGCCGCGCCCGGTGGGCCACAGGGAAGGCGCGTACGCCGCGCCCCGGCCCGATGCCAGCGACGAGTTCGAGGGCCTGCGGCCCTGGCGTCAGGGCGATCCGCTCAGGCGGGTGGCCTGGAAGAAGGTGGCACGGCAAGCGGCGAACGGGCGCGAGCACTGGATCAGCCGCGACTTCAGCGCGCCCGCGGGCAGTCAGTGCTGGCTGGACGCCAGCCAGACCGGCCTGAGCGACCCGGAACGGCGCCTGAGCCGGCTCTGCGCCTGGGTCCTGCGCGCCGAGTCCCTGGGCCTGGACTACGGCCTGCGCCTGGGGGCGCTGGAGATCGCGCCCGGCCGTGGCGCGGCGCACCGCACGCGCTGCCTGGAGGCACTCGCCCTGTGCTGACAGCGCGCATCACCCTGGCCTGGCTGCCGCGCGAGACACGCGACACGCTGTTCCTGCTCGGCGTGATCGCCTGGATCCTGCTGCTGCAGTCCCCCTATCTGCCCTGGTGGAGCAACGCTCTGGCGCTGGGGCTGCTGGCGGCCCGTGCCTGGCTGGCGGCGACGCAGCGTCCGCTGCCACGCCCGCTCTGGCGCACGGCAGGGCTGGTGCTGGTGCTGGGCCTGACCTGGCTGGACCACCGCACGCTGCTCGGCCAGCAGGCCGGCGTGACGCTGGTCGCCCTGCTGCTGGCGCTCAAGACCCTGGAGCTGCGCGCCCGGCGCGATGCCTACGTCGTCTTCTTCCTCGGCTTCTTCGCGCTGCTGACCCAGTTCTTCCACTCGCAGGCGCTGCCAACCGCGCTCGGCACCCTGCTGGGCCTGCTGGGCCTGATGACCGCCCTGGTCAATGCCCACATGCCCTTGGGCCGCCCGCCGCTGGCGCTTGCTGCCAGGCTGGCCGCCTTCATGATGCTGACGGGCGCCCCGCTGGCGGCGCTGCTGTTCCTGCTGTTTCCGCGCCTGGCGCCGCTGTGGGGACTGCCGAGCGACGCCTTCGGCGGCCGCAGCGGGCTGTCGGCCAGCATGCAGGTCGGCCAGTTCGCCCGGCTCGCGCTGGACGACAGCGTCGCGCTGCGGCTGCGCTTCGACGGCCCTGCGCCCCGGCCCGAGCAGATCTACCTGCGCGGCCCCGTGCTGAGCCGCTTCGACGGCGTCGAGTGGCGTCCCGCCCCGCCGCGGCCAAACGCGGCGCAGGCCCGGCTGCAGGTGCAGGGCGAGCCGGTCCGCTACGAGGTGACGCTGGAGCCCAGCTCCCGGCCCTGGCTGTTCGTGCTCGAGGCCACGCCCGAAGCCCCCGTCGTGCCGCGCCACCATCCCTACATGAGTGCCGAGCTGCAGTGGCTGACCGAGGAGCCGCTGTCCGAACTCGTGCGCTACCAGGCGCGCAGCTACCCATTGTTCCGCCACGGCCCGCTGCGCCGCGAGACCAGCCTGCGCGAGCAAGTCGAGCTGCCCGCCGGCTACAACCCGCGCACCCTGGCGCTGGCGCAGCAGATGCGCGACGAGCTCGGGCGCAACGCGCCCGCCGCGCAGGATCCGGCGCCGCAACTGGTGCACAGCGCGCTCGAGCGCCTGCGCAGCGGCGGCTACCGCTACACGCTGGAGCCGGGCCGCTACGGACGGGACAGCGCCGACGAGTTCTGGTTCGATCGCCGCGCCGGCTACTGCGAGCACATCGCGGCCGCCTTCGTGATCCTGATGCGCGCGCTGGACATCCCCGCGCGCGTGGTCACCGGCTACCAGGGCGGCGAGCGCAATCCCGTCGACGGCTACTGGAGCGTGCGCCAGAGCGACGCCCATGCCTGGGCCGAGGTCTGGCTGGAAGGACAGGGCTGGGTGCGCGTGGATCCCACCGCCGCGGTCCAGCCGGCGCGCATCGGCGGACTGGGGCGGCTGCGGTCCGCGCCCGGGCTGCTGGGCGGCACGCTGCTGCGGCTCGACCCGACGCTGGCCGCGCGGCTGCGCCTGGCCTGGGAGGCCGTCAACAACCGCTGGAACCAGTGGGTGCTCGACTACAGCCAGAGCCGCCAGCTCGCGCTGCTCGAACGCCTGGGCTGGAGCGTTCCCGACTGGACCGACCTGGTGCGCCTGCTGGCCGGCCTGCTCGCGGGCGCGGGCCTGGCGGGCGCCGCCTGGGCGCTGCGCCAGCAGCGGACACTGGACCCCTGGCTGCGGCTGCTGCAGCGCAGCCGCAGGCGGCTGCAGCGCGCCGGCTACGACATCCCGCCCGAGGCGACGCCGCGCCAGCTGGCGCAGGCGCTCGCGGCGGCCGGGCCTGCGGGCGGCGACAGCCCGCGCCTGCGCGGCTGGCTGCTGGAGCTCGAGCGCCAGCGCTACGACCCGGGCTGCGCCGCGTCGCTGGGTTCGCTGCGGCGACGCTGGCGCGGACTGGACTGGCCTGCCGCGCCGGCAAGCGCGACGCGGGCCAGGCTGCTGCTGCGCCCGGCCCACGACGCCGACGTCCACGCGCCGCGGCCCTGATCTGTATTACGCTCACGCCCCTCCCACGCTCTTTCCTCTCACGCCTTTTCCTGCCAGCCACCGATGCCCGCCACGATTCCGACCGCCCGCGCGCTGCGCGCCGACGCCCATGCCCAAACCCGGCAATTGCCGCCACAGCCCGCGCGACTGCGCCCGGGCCTGCTCGCGCTGGGGCTGGCCATGGCCTGGGCGGGCGCCACGGCACCGGCGCTGGCCAAGGGCCGGGAAAAGTCCGTGGCGGCACACGCCACCGCGGCCAAATCGCACCACTCCGGCAAGGCGTCGAAGCACCATGGCGGTGCACACGGCAAAGTGGCGCACCAGGCCGGATCGGCTGCGGAGCGCTACGCCGGCAACGCCGCCGCGCAGGAACTGGCGCACGAGATCGCGCTGCGCCGCGGCTGGGACGAGGCCTGGGTGCAGCACTGGCTGGCCGAGGCACAGAAACTGCCGAGCGTGATCCGCCTGATCGCGCCGCCGCCGAGCGTGAGTGCCAAGAACTGGAGCGCCTATCGCGCCCGCTTCATCGAGCCCGGGCGCATAGCAGCGGGCGTGGGTTTCTGGCTGGCACACAAGGAGGAGCTGGCACGCGCCGAGGCTGTCTACGGCGTGCCAGCCTGGCTGGTGGTGGGCATCATAGGCGTCGAGACCCTGTACGGCCGGCATACCGGCAGCTTCCGCACGCTGGACGCGCTCGCGACGCTGAGCCTGGACTTCCCCGCGAGCCATCCGCGCGCGGCCGAGCGCCAGGCTTTCTTCCGCGGCGAACTCGAGACCCTGCTGCAGCTCTCGCGCGAACAGGGCGTTCCACCCGACCAGTGGCGCGGCAGCTATGCCGGCGCCATGGGCCTGCCCCAGTTCATGCCCGGCAGCTGGCAGAAGTTCGCGGTCGACTTCGACGGCGACGGCCGCATAGACCTGCGCAACAGCCCGGCCGACGCGATCGGCTCGGTCGCCAACTACCTGAAGCAGTACGGCTGGCAGAGCGACATGCCCACGCACTACCCCGTGAACCTGGGCGCCGAGGGAGCGGAGCTGGCCACCCTGCTGGCGCCCGACATCCTGCCCACCTTCCCGGTCGAGCGCTTCCAGGCCCTGGGCGCGCGCCTGGACACGCCAGCGCAGCAGCACCGCGGACCGCTGGCACTGATCGAGCTGCTCAACGGCGACCCCCTCCAGGGCGGATCGGCGCCCAGCTATGTCGCGGGCACCGAGAACTTCTACGTCGTCACGCGCTACAACTGGAGCAGCTACTATGCGCTGGCGGTGATCGAGCTGGGCCAGGCGGTGCAGGCGGCGCTGCCGCGCTGAGACGGCTTGCATCGCCTCAGCGCGGCAGCGGGCGCCTGGAAGCAGCGCCTCAGACCGGCGCAGGCACCAGGAAGTCGCGGCTGATGCGGCCGCCGAGCTCGTTGACGCGGTCGAGGAACTGCGTCAGGTAGGCGTGCAGGCCGGTGGACATGAGCTCGTCGATGCGGCCGTACTGCAGCTCGGCCAGCAGCTTGCCGGCGCGCCGCTCGGTCTCGTCCGAGGCCGCGTTGCTCACCCGCCCGAGGTTGGTGACCACGCCCTGCAGGCTGGCGTGCAGGCTGCGCGGCATGTCGGCGCGCAGGATCAGCAGCTCGGCCACCCGCTCGGGCGTGATGACGTCGCGGTAGACCTTGCGATAGACCTCGAAGGCGCTGACGCTGCGCAGGATGGCGCTCCAGTGGTAGAAGTCGTACTCCTGGTCGAGCTCGCTGGCCGCGCCGTAGAAGTCGCTCTCGACCGCATGGAACTTGACGTCGAGCAGGCGGGCGGTGTTGTCGGCGCGCTCGAGGAAGGTGCCCATGCGGTAGAAGTAGAAGGCCTCGTCGCGCAGCATGGTGCCGATCGCGACGCCGCGCGACAGGTGCGAGCGGTGCTTGACCCATTCGAAGAACCTGGCCGGATCGCGCGCGAAATCCTTGTCCTTGATGATCTGGCCGAGCTTGATCCAGGTGTAGTTGATCGTCTCCCAGACCTCGGTCGGCAGCGCGCCGCGCACCGCGCGGGCGTTCTCGCGCGCGCCGCGCAAGCAGGACACGATGCTCGAGGGATTGCTCTCGTCGCGCACCATGAAGTCCAGCACGCCGCGGCAGTCGACCTCGTCGTGCTGGTAGAGGTAGGCCTGCTTGAGCTCGCTGATGCGCAGCAGCCCTTCCCAGCCCAGCTGGGCCACGGCCTCGGACTGCGGCAGCAGCGCGGTCTGGTAATTGACGTCCAGCAGACGGGCGGTGTTTTCGGCGCGCTCGGTGTAGCGCGACATCCAGAACAAATGGTCGGCGGTTCTCGACAACATGGCTAGGCTCTCCCTCAATCTTCCAGCACCCAGGTGTCCTTGGTGCCGCCGCCCTGCGACGAGTTCACCACCAGGGACCCTTCCTTCAGGGCGACGCGCGTCAGGCCGCCCGGCACCGTCTGCACCTTCTGGCCCGAGAGCACGAAGGGACGCAGGTCGATGTGGCGCGGCGCGATGCCGCTTTCCACATAGGTCGGGCAGGTCGACAGGCTCAGCGTCGGCTGCGCGATGTAGCCATCGGGCCGGGCGATCACGGCCTGGCGGAAGGCCTCGATCTCGGCCCTGGTCGCGGCCGGACCGACCAGCATGCCGTAGCCGCCGGCGCCGTGCACCTCCTTGACCACCAGGTCCTTGAGGTTGGCCAGGATGTACTGGAGCTCGTCGGGCTTGCGGCCCATGAAGGTCGGCACGTTCTTCAGGATCGGCTGCTCGCCCAGGTAGAACTCGATCATCTGCGGCACATAGGGGTAGATCGACTTGTCGTCCGCCACGCCGGTGCCGATCGCGTTGCACAGCGTCACGTTGCCCTTGCGGTAGACGTCGAGCAGGCCGGCGCAGCCCAGCGTCGACTTCGGACGGAAGGCCAGCGGGTCGAGGAAGTCGTCGTCGACGCGGCGGTAGATCACATCGACCCGCTTCGGCCCGCGCGTGGTGCGCATCCAGACAAAGCCGTCCTTGACGAACAGGTCCTGGCCCTCGACCAGCTCGACGCCCATCTGCTGCGCCAGGAAGGCGTGCTCGAAGTAGGCGCTGTTGTACATGCCGGGCGTGAGCACCACGACGGTCGGGTTGACCGTGTGCGTGGGACAGACCGAGCGCAGGGTCTCGAGCAGCAGGTCCGGATAGTGCGCGATCGGCGCGACCCGGTTCTGGCTGAACAGCTCGGGGAAGAGCCGCATCATCATCTTGCGGTCCTCCAGCATGTAGCTCACGCCGCTGGGCACGCGCAGGTTGTCCTCGAGCACGTAGTACTCGGCCTCGCCCTGCCCGCCCGGCACCGGCGCGCGCACGATGTCGATGCCGGCGATGTGCGAATAGATGCCGCCCGGCAGGTCGACGCCGACCATCTCGG
>JBEEPT010000120.1:0-5034 GCA_041190985.1 Pseudomonadota bacterium | reverse complement strand
AGCCCGGGCCCATGCGCCCGGAGGTGCCCATGTCGTAGCTGCGCGCGCCCAGGGCGAAGACCGCCCCGGTGATCGTGAACATCAGCCCCGCCAGCAGGTCTTTTTGGCTTTTGATCGCCATTTGCACTCCTATCGTGGTTTTACTAGTGGGGCGGATTGTCCCCCAGGAGTCACGGCAGGAGAATTGTGGATGCTACGTACGCCGAGCCCCCGGCGTACGCAGCAGCCGGGGTGCCGGTCAGCCGCAGCTGCCCAGGTGGCCGCACTGGGTGCAGTACTCGCAGCCGTCCTTCTTGATCACGGCGTGGGCGCCGCATTCGGGGCACTTCTTGCCGGCCATGACCGGCGGCGCCTCGGACACGGGCGCGACGGCCTGCTCGGGCAGCGGCAGCGACAGCTGCTCGGCCTGCTCGTTCTGCTGTGCGCGCAGCGCCAGGATGTTCTGGATCGCGTAGGCGATGGCAGCGACCTCGGAGTCGTGCCACATCGGGATCACCGCGCCGTCCTCGCGCTGGTGCGTGCCCAGGCGCACCGGGCCGCGGTCCCAGGCCACCTTGCGCATGTCGCTCAGGGCGCGCTCGAGGAAGCCGCCACGTGCCGCCAGCGACAGCAGACGCATGCTGGAGGTGATCCACTGCTGCGATTCACCGCTCTGGCCCACCGGCATGAAGAACTCGACCGCGCGGTCGACGGTCTTGCCGTTGCCGTCCGCCACCGGCAGGAAGGACACGATCAGGTACAGCGTCTTCTGGCCTTCCTGGGTCCAGTACTCGAGCTTCTCGGCCACGGCCGACAGCGCGCCCTTGGGGCGGCTCTCGATCACGGTGCGCATCGGGTCGACCGGGGCGGCCGCCACCGGGGCAGCGGCGGGTGCGGGTGCCGGGGCAGCGGCCGGAGCGGGCGCCGGCGTCACCTCGAGCACCGAACCCAGGATGCTGTTCGGACGGTAGGTCGCCAGGCCCTTGAGGCGCGCGTTCCAGGCCTGCAGGTAGAGGTCCTTGAAGTCCTCGTAGGGATAGTCGGCCGGCACGTTGACGGTCTTGGAGATCGCGGTGTCGACGAAGGGCTGGACCGCCTGCATCATGCCGATGTGGTCGGCTGCCTTCATCTCGAGCGCGTTGACGAAGCCCGCCGGCAGCTGGTTCGGGTCGCCGCCGAGCTCGCTCCACAGGCGCCAGGCGTGGTCCTGCACCTGGTATTCGCTGCGGCTGCCGTCGGCCTCGCGCTTCTTGCGGGTGTAGCTCCAGGAGAACGCCGGCTCGATGCCATTGGAGGCGTTGTCGGCGAAGGCCAGGCTCACGGTGCCGGTCGGCGCGATCGACAGCAGGTGGCTGTTGCGGATGCCGTGCTTGCGGATCAGCTTCTTGATGTCCTCCGGCAGGCGGCTGGCGAAGCTGCCGGCCTTCAGGTAGCCCTCGGCGTCGAACAGCGGGAAGGCGCCCTTTTCCTTGGCCAGCTCGACCGAGGCGCGGTAGGCGGCATTGCGCATGGTCTCGGCGATGCGCGCGGCCATCAGGCGGCCGGCCTCGCTGTCGTAGCGCAGGTTGAGCAGGGTCAGGGTGTTGCCCATGCCGGTGAAGCCCACGCCGATGCGGCGCTTGGACTGCGACTCCTTGAGCTGCTGGTCCAGCGGCCACCAGGTCAGGTCCAGCACGTTGTCGAGCGCGCGCACCTGCAGCGCCACGACCTTCTCGAAGCGTTCGAAGTCGAAGCCGGCCTCGCCGCCGCGGCCGAACGGGTTGGCCACGAACTTGGTCAGGATGATGGGGCCGAGGTCGCAGCAGCCGTAGGACGGCAGCGGCTGCTCGCCGCAGGGATTGGTCGCGGCGATGGTCTCGCAGTAGCTGAGGTTGTTGTCGGTGTTGATGTTGTCCAGGAACAGGATGCCCGGCTCGGCGAAGTCGTAGGCCGACTTCATCACGGTGTCCCACAGCTCGCGCGCCGGCACGCTCTGGTAGACCCACTTGCCGTCGGCGCGCTGGTGCGCGCCCGCCTTGAGCAGCGTCTCGCCCGGCTCGGCGCGGTGCACCAGCTCCCAGTCCTTGCCCTCGACCACGGCCCGCATGAAGGCGTCGGACACGCCGACCGAGACGTTGAAGTTGTTCCAGCGGCCCGGCGTGCGCTTGGCGGTGATGAACTCGCGCACGTCCGGGTGGTCGATGCGCAGCACGCCCATCTGGGCACCGCGGCGCGCGCCGGCGCTCTCGACCGTCGAGCAGGACTGGTCGAACACATTGATGTAGCTGCAGGGGCCGGACGCCATCGAGGCCGTGCCCTTGACGCGCGCGCCCTTGGGGCGGATGCGCGAGAAGTCGTAGCCCACGCCGCCGCCGCGGCGCATGGTCTCGGCGGCCTCGCGCAGCGCCTCGTAGATGCCGGGGTAGCCCTCGTCGTCCACGCCCTGGATGCAGTCACCCACCGGCTGCACGAAGCAGTTGATCAGGGTGGCCTGGATGTCGGTGCCGGCGGCGCTCATGATGCGGCCGGCGCCGATTGCGCCCGCGTGCATATTGGCCAGGAACAGGCCCTCGTACTTCTCGCGCAGCTCGGGCTTCTCGACCGAGGCCAGCGCGCGCGCGACGCGGGCGTACAGGTCTTCGATGCTGGACTCGTCGCCCTTGAGGTATTTCTCGCGCAGCACGTCGAGGCTGATCGGTTGCGGGGCCAGGGTGTTGGCCGACAGTTGCAGGTCGTCGAGTTTCATCGTATTCCTTGGTTCTGTGATGGCGCTGGCGTGCGCGGAGGGGGCTGGCGCCAGCGGAGTGGCATTCTTGCGTGGCGCGGCCGGGTCGTGCCGCAAGGGCTGGGACCGGGCCCGGGACGCTCTGGCTGCGGTGGCAGTCCAGGGCCCGAATTCTAGCGCCGAATCGCATTTCCGCACTAGATTTAGTGTTGGTTTTCTATCTTGGCACTATAGGTAGTGTCCGGCCGGCAAGCAGTCAGGACCTTTGCGTCAGGGCGCAGCCCAGGCGGACGGCCGTGCGGCAGGGTCAGAACAGCTCGAAATCATAAGGCCCGGCGAAGTCGCCGACGACGGCCTGGTGGCTCAGCAGCCGTCCGCCCTGCCAGAGGTGCAGCAGGTAGCCCGGCGGCTCCAGCACGAAGCTGGCCGGGCCGGCGGGCCGCAGGTCCAGCGCGATCTGGTGGGCGGTGCCGGGCGCGGTCGACGCCAGCCGGCCGCCGAAGCTGGTCTGGATGGCGCGGTGCAGGTGGCCGCAGAGCACCGCCTGCACCTGGGGATGGCGCGCGACCAGCTGCTCCAGCGGCGCGGCGCCACGCAGCAGGCCCATGGCGTCCATGTGCGCGATGCCGGTGGCGAAAGGCGGGTGGTGCATCAGCAGCACGGCGGGCCGCTCGTCCTGCCCGAGCTGCTGCTCCAGCCAGCGCAGCCGCAGCTCGCAGAGCTCGCCGTGCGGCTGGCCCGCCACCACGGTGTCGAGCGCGATGAAGCGCAGCGCCCCGACCCGGATCGCGTATTGCATGAAGTCCGGATGCGCCAGCCGCTCGGCGCCGGCCGGCGGCGGCAGATGGCGCCGCAGCGCCGCGCGCTCGTCGTGGTTGCCGGGGATGGCGAGCAGCGGGCAGGCCAGCGGTCGCAGCAGCTCGCGCAGCAGCGCGTATTCGGCGTCGCGGCCGCTTTCCGCCAGGTCGCCGGTCAGCAGCAGCAGGTCGGGCGCCGGGTCCTGGCGCTGCAGATGGCCCAGGCAGGCGCGCAGCAGCGCCACCGTGTCGACCCGGTCCCGCCGGGCCGGATCGGCGAGGCGGAGGTGGAGGTCGGAGAACTGGGCGATCAGCATGGGGCGTGGCGCGCTCGGGCCGGCAGACCGGATCGCCTGCATTGTGGCGGCCTGCCTGCGCCTTGGCAATGGCGCCGGCAGGCATTTTCCTCATGGGATAAATATGCCGATTTGAACAAATGGTGGTAGGATGAACCTTGAAGCTTCAGGGTAGTCTCCGAGGTCTTCGATGCCCCGTAGTGAGGACGAACGTCAGTTCGAGGGAGGGAGACGGGGCTTTTCGCCCGGCGCATGCGCCGGGCTTTCTTTTTGCGCACGCTGCCCGACACCTGGGGCAGAAATGACAAAACCCGCCGGGTTGCCCCGGCGGGTTGCTGGTCAGGGGTGACGGCCCCTTGCGAGGCCGCCGGCCGGGCGATTTACATGCCCATGCCGCCCATGCCACCCATGCCACCCATGTCGGGCATGCCAGCGGCCGGAGCGTCGTCCTTCGGTGCCTCGGCGACCATGCACTCGGTGGTCAGCATCAGCGAAGCGACCGAAGCGGCGTTCTGCAGCGCGGTGCGGGTCACCTTGGTCGGATCCAGGATGCCCATCTCGATCATGTCGCCGTAGGTGTGGTTGGCGGCGTTGAAGCCGTAGTTGCCCGAACCGGCCAGCACGGCGTTGACGACCACGCTCGGCTCGTCGCCGGCGTTGGCCACGATCTCGCGCAGCGGAGCCTCGATTGCCTTGAGCACCAGCTTGATGCCGGCGTCCTGGTCGTGGTTGTCACCCTTGAGGGCGCCGACCAGAGCGCGGGCGCGCAGCAGGGCCACGCCACCGCCGGCCACGATGCCTTCTTCCACGGCAGCGCGGGTGGCGTGCAGCGCGTCTTCCACGCGTGCCTTCTTCTCCTTTATCTCGACTTCGGTGGCTGCGCCGACCTTGATCACGGCCACGCCGCCGGCCAGCTTGGCCACGCGTTCCTGCAGCTTCTCGCGGTCGTAGTCGCTGGTGGCTTCCTCGATCTGGATGCGGATCTGCTTGACGCGGGCCTGGATGTCGTCCTCAGCGCCGGCGCCGTCGATGATGGTGGTGTTTTCCTTGCCCACCTCGATGCGCTTGGCCTGGCCCAGGTCGTTCAGCGTGACCTTCTCCAGGGTCAGGCCGACTTCCTCGGCGATCACCTTGCCGCCGGTCAGGATGGCGATGTCTTCCAGCATGGCCTTGCGGCGGTCGCCGAAGCCCGGGGCCTTGACGGCGACGACCTTCAGGATGCCGCGGATGGTGTTGACCACCAGGGTGGCCAGCGCCT
>JBEEPT010000119.1:0-3594 GCA_041190985.1 Pseudomonadota bacterium | reverse complement strand
GCTTCCCGGCCTACCCGAGAAAGGTCTCGGCCTTGAGGACGTCGACCTTCAACCCCTCGTACTCGTCCTCCGGAGACCTGACCGTTCGCTGGTGCTACAGGACCTCGAGCGAGAGCTTCTCCGGAGCAGGGTCCCAGCCTTTTGGTCTTGGAGTAGTAGGGAGCAGTCCTGTGGAAGGCTATTTCAAGCTGACCATCTTGAACAATCTCGATGTGTTCGTTGCGGAGCTCACATCGACCTCTCCGCAGATCGTCCTCACCAACGCCTACAGAGACGGCCTCTCGTTGGATGCTTTGCCGAATTGGAAGTTGGTGGTAGAGCACATCAACGGTAGTCTGATTTCCGATCCTTCTACCATCACCCTGGTGCCTGCATGAGTCGTCCAGTTCTCAACCCCGCCCTCCTCCAGAACGGCATGGAGGCGTGGGATGCCTTTCTTCGCGATTTCCTGGCGGCGTTGGCCACCGCGCCTCTGCCGGTGGTCGAGTACGCTGACTTCGCCTCCCTTCCGGCGGCGGGGTCGTTCGATCGATGCCTCGCGGCGACCGTCTCGCCGGCGAAGCTCTGGTTCTCCCAAGGCGGCGTCTGGAAGGAAGTGAGCCTCGTCCCATGATCCACAACCTGTTCCCGTTCAGCCTGGACCGCGAATCGCGAGCAAAGCTCTCGATCCAGGCCTTCGTGTTGCTCTGTCTGACGGCCATCGTGATCGGATCGGCGCTGCCGGCCCAGACCATTCGGCTGACCAACCACAGCACCACGCCGTTCGAGGGCTGGATCCGCACGACCGTCGACCGGGACCCGCCGCACCCGGCCGGCGAGATCGCGACCGCAACCTACCGCGTCGGCCGGCGCGTCGGCCTCGATACGCACGTCGTCGACGTGCGGTGCACGCTCGCGCCGGGTGAGCACCGCGAACTGGACCTCGCGACGTTCGTGGCGGTCGACGTGGCGATGCCCGGCCTGCCGACCGACCTGCTCGCGCACTTCGGCGGCTGGCCGAGCATCAACGGCTTCCCGCTCGGCATCGTGTCGCTGCAACCCGACGGAGCCGCATGGCTGGCCCACCTGCGAGCGCGCGTTCCTGGCACGCGTCTGCTCGTCGTGGACCTGTGGCTCTGGTGGGTGCCAGGGCAGGCGTGGTGCCACGGCGAGGCCCTGGTGGTCGCGAGCAACCCGGCCGTGCCCGACATGGTCGAGACCACGCCCGAGGTGCGACTGACGTTCGGCGACGCGATGGTGCGCGTGCTCGGCGGCCCGGATGGCGTGCTGATGCCAGCCGGCACAGTGCTCGCGGACGGCCAGGGCCGCGCGCTGCCGCTCACGCTGACCTGGCTGCGGCACCTGCCGGCGGCCGACTGGACGGGGCCGTGGGGCGCCGACGAGTTCGGGTGGCTGGACGCCTACTTCGCGGCCGACGCGGCCTCGACGTGGCACGTGCGGGCGGTGGGCGCCACGCAGCTGCTCGCCGACGGCAACCCGACGTTCCCGGCGGGATTCGACGCGGTCGCGTGGACTCGCGCCAACCTGCCCGGCGCGATCGCGCGGCTCCACACCTGGGACGCCTCGCCACTCGGCCCCGCCGGTGTGGCGGGCAGCTCGGGCCTGCAGGAGGATTCGCTGCTGCACTGCGGCGGTGAGGCGCTGCAGGCCGGTGGCGTGGGCGCCGAGCTCGTGCGCTACCTGATCGCGGTCGACCTGCACGCCGAGCGGCCATCGAATCACCTGGAGGCGGATGGATCGCCTCTGGACCTGTCGAAGCACCCGCGCCTGCTGTTGAACGGCGGGCGGCCACTGTGGAACTCGGGGTTCAACCCGGTCGACCACCTGGGCAAGCCGCGCCAACTGACGATCGAGGAGGCGCACAACCGCTACGGTCCCGACACCCAGCACCACTACCAGCGCTCGCTGGCAGCGGCGTGCCGCCTGACCGGATCGCCGATGGCGCAGCAGCTGCTCAGCACGCAAGCGAAGGTCTACCTGCTGCAGCGCACGACGAACCCAGCGTGGGCCACATCCGCGACCGAGGCGGCGCGCGAGTGGGGCTGCGAGGCGCAAGCCGTCATGGACTACTGGCGCGACCTCGAGGACCGGGCGCTCGCGCAGGCGTGCGTCGACCGCTGGCGGGCGCGCGTGACCGGCATCCTGGTGCCGCAGATGGTGGGCCGGGACCTGCTGCGCGTGTGGGACCGTGACCCGCGCGTGCACGCGACCGGGCTCGGCGCGCAGTGGTGGCAGGAGAGCTTCGCCGCGGACCGCATCGACGTGGCGTGCAGCGTTCTTGGACCGGTCGAGGGCCGCGACGTGGCGCAGCGAATCGCGCGCCGAGTGCTCGAGACGGCCTGGACGTGGACCGGCGATCACTGGCGTGCGCAGCCGCAGGGACCGCTGGACGGCAGCAGCAACGCCGAGAACCCCGCGAGCGACTCGTTCAACAGCTACGGCATGCCGGGCTGCGTCGCGGCCGTGTTGCGCCGCGAGCCGGGCAATACGAAGGCCAGGGCCATCTGGACGCAACTGCTCGCGTCGACCGCGCCGGATGCGCGGCGGTGGATGTCGCCGGGCGTGCAGTAGTTGTCAGCTGGACGCGGCGAGCAGGAAGCCCATCAGGAGCCCCCAGGCGCGCTGATCGGAGGCATCCGCGACCCGGACGGCCCGGCCGGCGGTGAAGAGCCAGGCACGATCGGTTTCGGCCTCCAGGGCCTCGGCAAACCCCACCTCCGCAGACGCCAGCGACAGGTGCGCGGTCTGCTGGGCGAGGAAGGCGGCGAGTTCCGGGCCGGAGGCCTTCAGGTCGCCGACGAGGGCCTTCAGGTTCTGCTCGAGAAGTTGGGTGGTGTTGGGGTTCATGGCTTGCGCAGGTAGAGGTTGCGGCTGGAGGTGAAGTCGGCGAGGCGATTCCGGAGGGAGACCGCCACGTTCAGGCCGATCAGGCCGGCCTGCAGGCGCTTCTCGGTGTCGTCCGCCGCCGCCATCTCGAGCGACGCCCAGTCGACGGCCGCGATCTGGGTCGGATCGCCGACCTCGAGCGCTTGGCTGGCGGCGTCGGCCGCCGGCTCCAGGGCCGGGGTGTTGCGCAGGACCTGCACCTTGATGTGCGCCCAGGTCGAAACCAGGGCCGGCAGGAGCAGGTTCTGGCGCGCCGCGGTGCCGGCGCAGGCTGCCAGTAGGAGCAGGGGGATGGCTTTGAGGAGTTGCTTCATGGGATTTCAGGTTCCACAATCTTGCCCTCAAGGATCTTGTTTGCCAAGGCGATCGCAGCGAATCCCTTTTTCCGTTTCTGCGGTCGGTCGACCAGGAACGTCACCGACGAGCTCTTGAACCGGCATTTCGGGCAGACGAGGTTACGCGCCTCTGCCCTTTCGCCAGCGGCGTAGACGTGGGTCACCTCCATGTGCGGCGCGTTGCAGTTGGGGCACTTCATGCGTTCTGGATATCCATACCGCCGCAAGCGTGTGGGTAGAAGGCCAAAGCCTTCGCATCTGCTCTGTCTGGCGAAGTGTACTCCTCGGTACCGACCCGCTTCAGGAACTCGTCCTTCGACTCGAGGCGGAACACGCCCTGATCGTAGCGGTATTGGCGGCTGACCATCTGGTT
>JBEEPT010000118.1:0-2892 GCA_041190985.1 Pseudomonadota bacterium | reverse complement strand
GATCAGGCGCAGGCGTTCTGCGAGAGCCACGCCGCGCGGCTCGAGGACGAGGCGCAGACCGACTGATGGCGCGCGTCCGCCCGTTGTCGCTGGCCTCCCGACTGCTCAGCCGGGCCGGGCCCGACTCCGAAGACCGCCAGTGCCACAACTTCATGCACTGGCTGGCCGTCGTGCACACCGACGTGTGGCGCCGCACTACGCACATCCCGAACGAGGCCAAGTCAAAGCACGAGACGCTGCGCAAGCAGCTGCTGGGCATGAAGTCGGGGGTGTCGGACTTCTGCATTGCCCACCCCGCCGGCGACTACCACGGCCTGTGGCTGGAGATGAAGGCGCACGGCTGCACCTGGACCAACGTCAGCGAAGCGCAGCGCGCCTGGCTGGAGGAGATGGGTGCCGCGGGGTACTTCCCCGCCGTCGGCTACGGCTACGACCACGCGGTTGAGATCGTGACCGCTTACCTGCGCCACCCGCAGCAGGACCTCACGCGCTACCGCGCCGGCAACGCCATCTCGGCGAAGCGCCTGCGCGCCGGCATCGAACTGTAAAGCAGCACTTACCAGTTGGGGGACCGATGAACCTGTACGTCAGCAACCTGCACTACGACGCCACCGAGATAGACCTGCGGAACGAGTTCGGGCTGTTCGGCAAGGTGATGCGTGCGCGCATCGTCACCGACCGCGCCACCGGCGCCTCGCGGGGTTTCGGGTTCGTGGAAATGGCGACCGAGGCCGAGGGCCGCGCCGCCATCAAGGGCATGAACGGTCACGAGCTGCGCGGCCGCGCGCTCAAGGTGGCCGAGGCCCAGGAGAGGAAGCCTGGCGACCGGCCGGCCTCGAACACGCGCCGCCAGGCATGAGCGCGGTGCCGAAGCCCCGCCACCAGGGCCTGGACGCGCAGCTCGAGGCGTGGGCGCGCTGGCGCCGCCGCGCGGTGCGCCCGCCGACGGGCGGCTACCACAACCCGCTGGCCGGGCTGGTGGCGGAGGGCGCGACGCTTGGCCGTGGTACCGCGGGACAGATAGAGGCCGAGAAGCTGCTCACCGAGATGCGCCTCGCGCTGGGCAACCAGATTGCGATTCTGTCGGCCTGCGCGGCCGGGCTAATGGGCGACGAGACCGAGTTCGCGGTCACGCGCCGCGCGCGGCTCATCGATCAGATCAAGCGGCTGAAGTCGGCCCAGGCGCGCATTCCCCGCAGCGCTGCGAGCCTGCCGTGGGCGAGCCTGATCCACGGCTCGGGTCACCTGCCAGATCCAGAGCACCCGGAGGAGGAGCGCGTCGACCGCGCGGTGTGGAAGCTCGAGCGCGAGCTGCGCATCGTCATCTACGCCGAGTACACCACCTACGGGACGCAGGACATGCGCGCGCGCCGAGCAGGCCTGTCGCTGTCGACGTTCAAGCGGCGTCTGATGGAGGCGCTTCGAGAGTTGAACCATCTGTTGACGACGTGAGCTAAAAAGTGCACGCTGCGGCCTACCTTGCCGTCCTTGCCACCGAGACCCCGCACTGGGCGGGGCCCAGTGCGTGGTTTCGCGTTTCTGGGGTCGGACTAGGGCCTCCTCTCTCGATGGACAGTGCGATTGCGGGGCGCTTCGGCGCCCCGCTTTTCTCCCGGAGCCGCCATGCTGATCACACCGCAAGCGCTCCTGGCCGAGGGCATCCTGCCGGCGATGGAGCTCCTCCCGGCCAGCATGTGGTCGGTCGAGGCCTACGCCCTGATGCTGGCCTCTGCCCTCCAGGAAACCGGGCTGAGCGCTCGGCGCCAGGAGGTGTGGGACAAGAAAGAGCGGCGCATGGTCCCCGGCAAAGCCCGCGGGCTCTATCAGTTCGAAATGATCGGCCTCGAGGGCGTGCTCCGTCATCCCGCCACGCAGCGCCACGCGGCGCGCCTGGTCGATGCACTGGGCTACGCCGACGCCACGCCGGCCGAGCTGCTCGACCGCATGGTCGACGACGACGTGCTGGCCTCCGGCATGGCCAGGCTGAACCTGTTCTGGTATCCGGCGCCGCTGCCGAAGCGCGACGACGGACCGACGCCGGCCTACGTCTACTACGACTCGATCTGGCGCCCGGGCGTGAAGCGGCCGAACGACTGGCCGCCGAACTGGGTGAAGGCGTGGGACACCGTCGAATGACGGAAGCCCCGGCGGTCAGTGCGCGCGCCGAGGGTACGGCCGCAGATCACTTCCGCCGCGCCGGCGAGCTCGAGGCGCGCGTCGACGCGCACCACGAGCGCCTGGGCGCGATCGAAGAACGCCAGCGGACCATCGAAGCTCACAACCAGCAGATGCGTGTGCATATCTCCAGCATCGCGCGGCTGTGTGAGAGCAACGCCCAGGCGATCAGCAAGATCGAGGACTCGCGGGAGAGGGACAACGCCGATCTGCGCGCGCAGCTGATCGCAGCGCTTCGCGAGGCGCCGCGCTCGAACCGCGCCGGCGCCACTCTCGGCCAGATCCTGGCAGCGCTGGCGCTGATTGTCGTGGTGGTGCTGGTGATGGCGGGGCGGCTGGGATGATCGACATTCTGCTCAAGGCCGCCCAGGACGCCACCGCTGGCGACGTGCTGGCCTATGCCGGCGTGTACATTGCCGCGCCGCTCGGCACTCTGTGGCTGGTCAACCAGGTGAAGCGCAGCCGAAAGAACATGGGCCGCAAGCTCACCGCTTGGCACCTGCGCGTGATGGCGGCGCTGGTCAGTGGCCTGGCCGCGATGTTCTTCGGTAACCGCATGGCGGAGTGGCCAATCGACCGCGCGCTGAACCACGCGATCGTCGTGGCGTTCCTGTTCCCGCTTATCGCGACCATCCTGATCGAGCGGGTCAAGGCCGTGGCGCCGGGCGTGGCGGATGACCTCGGCGACCTGCCGACGGAGCTCCGCGCCGCCGACAC
>JBEEPT010000117.1:0-4413 GCA_041190985.1 Pseudomonadota bacterium | reverse complement strand
CCCAGGCCGTAGGCGCCGAGGAAATAGACGGCCCAGGAGTCCCATTCGGCGTCGAGATTGAAGTGGTAGAGCGACAGCGCCACGCCCGCCAGCAGCAGCGTGACGCTCAGGCCCACGCGGCCGCCCATGGCACGCGCCAGCCACAGCATGGCCGCAACGAGTGCGAAGAGCTGGAAGTCGATCGCGACATACCAGACGCCGGCCGACAGCGAATCGATGCCCAGCACGCCGTGCAGCAGCAGCGCGTGCGCGATGAACTGCCCGAGCTCGGCGCGCTCGGGAATCGAGTCGTGCTCCATCCAGTGGCGTGCGAGCTCACTGCACACCATGCAAATCAGCAGGGCCGCCAGGTAAGGCGCGACCGTGCGCAGGTAGCGCTTGCGCAGCAACGTCAGCGGACTGGGCGTCAGCAGCACCCCCTGGGGCGCCAGGCTGCGCGCCGCCAGGAAACCCGCGACCACCAGGAAGACCTGCACCGCCATGCGCGCATCCTGGCTCAGCCAGCCCATCAAGCCGGGCATCAGCTGATGCGCCCAGTCCGACATCGGGCCGTAGAAGGCAATGTGGTGCAGGACGATGAATTGCGAACCCAGCGCCTTGAGCGCGTCGATCAGTGCCATGCGCCCCGCGCCCTGTACTCTCGTAACTCCTGTGGAAGACATCCGGCAAATACTCCGGCCTGCACCCCGTTGCCGGACTGCAGGCTGCATATAGACAAGTAAAAAACCTGTAATGGTAAACCCGGTCCCTCTAAAATCCAAGACCATGAGTTCTGCCCCCAAGACACCCGAAACCGGCGAGGCCGGCGCCCACAAGCCCAGCAACTTCCTGCGCCAGATCATCGAGCACGACCTGGCCCACGGCACCTACGCCAGCCGGCGCTGGGCCGGCAGCCCGGGCGACGCCGCCCACCACGCCGCAGCGCCGCTGGATCCGGCCAGGATCCGCACCCGTTTTCCGCCTGAGCCCAACGGCTACCTGCACGTGGGCCACGCCAAGTCCATCTGCCTGAACTTTGGACTGGCGCGCGACTACGGCGGCATCTGCCACCTGCGCTTCGACGACACCAACCCCGAGAAGGAAGACACCGAGTACGTCGACAGCATCATCGACGCGGTGCGCTGGCTGGGCTTCGAATGGAACGGTGCGCCCGACGCCGCGCCCTATCAGGCGAGCGACTACTTCGACTTCATGTACCGCGCGGCCGAGGCGCTGATCGAGCGCGGCCACGCCTACGTCGACGAGCAGACGCCCGAGCAGATGCGCGCCAACCGCGGTGACTTCAGCAAGCCCGGCGTCGACAGCCCCTTCCGCAGCCGCAGCCCGGCCGAGAACCTCGCGCGCTTCCGCGAGATGCGCGACGGCCTGCTGGCGGACGGCGCCGCCGTGCTGCGCGCCAGGATAGCCATGGACTCGCCCAACATCAACCTGCGCGACCCGGCGATCTACCGCATCAAGCATGCGACCCATCATGCAACCGGCGACAAGTGGTGCATCTACCCGATGTACACCTTCGCGCACCCGATCGAGGATGCGCTCGAGAACATCACGCACAGCATCTGCACGCTCGAATTCGAGGACCAGCGCCCCTTCTACGACTGGCTGCTGCAGCGCCTGATCGAAGCCGGCCTGCTCGCCGCACCGGCGCCGCACCAGTACGAATTCGCGCGCCTGAACCTGACCTACGTCATCACGAGCAAGCGCAAGCTCGCGCAGCTGGTCAACGAAGGCAAGGTCAGCGGCTGGGACGACCCGCGCATGCCCACCATCGTCGGCTTGCGCCGCCGCGGCTACACGCCCGCTGCCATCCAGCTGTTCGCCGAGCGCATCGGCGTGACCAAGAGCGACAGCTGGATCGACTACAGCACGCTCGAGGGCTGCCTGCGCGAGGACCTCGAGGCCAAGGCACACCGCGGCATGGCCGTGCTCGACCCGCTCAAGCTGGTGCTGAGCAACTGGGACGAAGTCATGGGTGCCGGCCATCTCGAGCCCTGCAGCCTGCCGGCGCTGCCGCATGTCCCCGAAGGCATGGCCGAGCCGGCACCGCGCCAGTTCACGATCGGCAAGGAAGTCTGGATCGAGCGGGAGGACTTCGAGGAAGTCCCGCCCAAAGGCTACAAGCGGCTGTTCCCGGGCAACAAGGTGCGCCTCAAGGGCGGCTACGTCATCGAATGCAGCGGCTGCGTCAAGGACGCCGACGGCAAGGTGACCGAGGTGCATGCCACCGTGGTGCCTGACACCAAGAGCGGCACCCCCGGCGCGGACAGCGTCAAGGTCAAGGCCGCCATCACCTGGGTCGGCGTCGCCGACGGCGTCGCCGCCGAGATCCGCCTCTACGACCGGCTGTTCGCCGAGGCACAGCCGGATGCCGGCGGCAGGGATTTCCTGGCCAGCCTGAACCCGGACAGCCTCAAGATCGTGACCGGCTACGTCGAGCCCGCGCTGGCGCATTGCGAGCCGGACGTCAAGTTCCAGTTCGAGCGCCACGGCTACTTCGTGGCCGATCGCATCAACCACCGACCGGGCCAACCGGTCTTCAACCGCGCCGTCGGCCTCAAGGACAGCTGGGGCAAGTGAGACCCGGCCATCGGCCTGCGGGCTGATGGCCGCGATCGCCAGCTCTACGCCATGCCCATAGCGGTGACCTGCCCCACCCCGGCACACCAGTCAAACAGCAGGAGGTCCGGGTTGAAGGTCAATCGATCTCGT
The DNA here is from genome assembly GCA_041190985.1 of Pseudomonadota bacterium. Lineage (GTDB taxonomy): Bacteria > Pseudomonadota > Gammaproteobacteria > Burkholderiales > Burkholderiaceae_C > Malikia. The sequence continues at coordinate 1,704 of JBEEPT010000117.1, read as the reverse complement.
TGCGGCTGAGAGATCGCGACAGGAAATCCCTCGCCCCCTCGCCCGCTACCCGGCCGCTGGCCAGACAGGCGGTCAGCAGATAGCCCCCGGTCGGCGCCTCCCAGTCCAGCATCTCGCCGGCGCAGAACAAGCCCGGCGCCTCGCGCAGCATGAGGTCTGGCGTCAAGGCCTCCAAGGCAACCCCCCCGGCGCTGCTGATGGCCTCGTCAAGCGGACGCGCCGCCACCACCGTGATCGCCAGGCCCTTGACGCGCGCGGCCAGGCGCAGCGGATCGTCAAGGGTTGGGCGCTCCAGCAACTCGTGCAACAGCGCTATTGCGGCGCCGGAAAGGCCCAGGCGCGCCTTCAGGACATTGCCCAGACTCTTGCCGCGGCGCGGCTTGGTCAGTTCCGCCTGCACCCGCTCCAGGCTCAGATCCGGCCGCAAGTCCAGTTCGAAGGTGGCACGGCCATGGCGCTCGACCTCGTCGCGCAGCAACGCCGAAGCGGCGTAGACCAGGCTGCCCTCCACGCCTGAGGCAGTCAGCACGAACTCGCCCTTGCGCGCGAACTGACGCCCCCTGTCGTCGCCGAAGGACAAGCCCACGTTCTTCAGCGGTTCTCCGGCATGGCGCGAAGCGAGGTAGTCGCTCCAGCCCCGGCGCTGCCTCACCTCGACCTCGAAGCCACAATTGGCCGGGCGCAGCGGGATGACATCGGCGCCCTGGGCCTTCAACCAGTCCTGCCAGGCGCCATCAGATCCCAGCCTCGCCCAACTGCCGCCACCAAGTGCAAAGACCACTGCTTGCGCCACAACCCGTTCAGTCTGCTCATCAGGAGCCGTGAACTCCAGTTCCCAGCCGCCGGCAACAGCACGGCAATGACCAGTCCAACGGCGTCTCATGTGAAACGCCACCGCTCGGCCATCGACGGGATGCCGCAAGCGATGAAGCCAGGCGCGCAGCAGAGGAGCTGCCTTCATGTCGGTCGGGAAGACGCGCTGCGAACTGCCGACGAAAGTGTCGATCCCCAGGGCATGCGCCCAGGCGCGGACCTCGGCCGGTCCAAAGCGCTCCAGCCAGGAAGAACACTCTGGCGAGCGCTCCCCGAAGCGGGTACAGAATTCGGAAAATGACTCTGCATGCGTGAGGTTGAGCCCACCGATGCCAGCGAGGAGAAACTTGCGGCCAACCGTCGGCATCGCATCGAATAGATGCACCGCGAGCCCCTCGCCAGAAAGCACTTCTGCAGCCATCAGGCCTGCAGGGCCGCCGCCGACCACCAGTACATCGCAGGCATTGCGTCGCACTTCCTCATCACTGTTACGGGAGTCTATGGCATTGGGATTCTGGTTCATGACGGGACGCGATCTGGACGCAGAAACAAAAACGCCCCGATAGATCGGGGCGTTTTGAAATAAATGGAGCGGGAAACGAGGCTCGAACTCGCGACCTCAACCTTGGCAAGGTTGCGCTCTACCAACTGAGCTATTCCCGCGAAATGGTCATGACTGCCCATGACAGCCAACCAATCAAAAATTTGGTAAATGAAAAAAGAAAAACATGCAGCCATTCGAAACCATTCGAACAACCGGCAGCGTTTACTCAAAAGGCAAGCCCCGTCTTTGCTCTCGGCAAAGAGGGGGCTTCCGGGATAAGAGCCTGACGATGACCTACTTTCACACAGGGATCTGCACTATCATCGGCGCGAAGTCGTTTCACGGTC
>JBEEPT010000116.1:0-17737 GCA_041190985.1 Pseudomonadota bacterium | reverse complement strand
CCACGGTGTCAACGACGCGGCCGTCATCGGCGGCAACCCCGCCGGGACGGTGACCGAAGACGCGGCCACGCCCAACCTGAGCGACTCCGGCACGCTGACCATCACCGACGCCGACAGCCCCACGACCTTCGTGGCTCAGGCCGGCACGGCTGGCACCTACGGCACCTTCGCGATCGGCACCGACGGCAAGTGGACCTACACCGCCAGCTCCGCACACCACGAGTTCGTCGACGGCACCACCTACACCGACAGCTTCGATGTGTTCAGTGCCGACGGCACCAAGACCTCGGTCGTCATCCACATCCTGGGCACCAACGACCCGGCCACGGCAGCTGCTGACACCGCCACCACCCCGGAAGAAACCCCTGTCACGATTGACGTCCTCGCCAACGACTCCGACGTCGATGGCCCGTCGCTGAATATCAAGTCTGCAACCGTCCCGCCCGAGCAGGGCACGGTCGCGATCGTGAATGGCAAGCTGGTGTTCACGCCTGCAAAAGACTTCAATGGCACGGCCACCATCACCTATGTGGCCAGCGATGGTGCACTGGACACCGAGCCGACCGTTGTGACAGTTATCGTCACTCCGGTCGTCGATCCGGTCACGGTCTCGAGCCCGACAGTCAACGAGGCATCGCCCTACGCGGTGTTCACAGTGACCGGCGGCATAGGCGAGACCGTCGCCCTTGAACTGGGCGCTGGCTCGGCTTCCGGTGGTGGTGCCGACTTCGGCACAAGCAGCGCCACCCAGCTGGAAGTCTCCACCGATGGCGGCCGTACCTGGACGCCATATTCGGCAGCTTCGACTTTCCCAGTTGATGGCAAGTTGCTGGCGCGCACCTCCGTCAAGCAGGATTCAGTCTACGAAGGCACTGAGACCTTCACGCTCAAGGCCACCCCGACAGGTGGAACTGCAGCCGCGGGCACTGCGACCATCCGCGACGACGGAAACGGGACGATCTATAACGCCGATGGCAGCGAAAACACCGCGGCCAGGAAGGACGATGACCGCCCTATCAGCATTGCTGACGTGACTGTCAACGAGGCATCGCCCTACGCGGTGTTCCGCATAGAGGCCTCCGGTGGCCAGCAGTTCACGCTGTCTCTGCGCGACGGCCCGACCAATTCAGATTCGTCCGTCAGCACGGCAACAGCTGGTGCGGACTATCGCAACTCGCTTGAAACCTATGACGGTGTCAAGTGGATTCCTTACACGCCAGGCTCGCTGGTCTCGGTGCCAAGCGGTGGCTCAGTGCTGCTGGTGCGGGTGCCGCTCGTCGACGACAGCGAATACGAGGGGGCGCACGCCTTTACCCTGGTGACCACGATGCCGGGCGCAGCACCGGTCACCGCCAATGGCATCATCGGCGACTTCGGCACCGGAGCGATCTTCAACGACAGCGGCGCCGAGGACCGTCTCGCGCCCAAGAACGATGACCGTGGCATCAAGATTGACAGCCCGATCGTCAACGAGGGGTCTGACTTCGTCGTCTTTACCGTCAAGGGTCCTGCAGGTCCGGTGGGCCTGCTGATGCCGGTCAGCTACGAGACCGACGAGCCGATCGCGACCGGGGTCGACAAGAGCTCGTCCAACATCCAGTTCTGGGAAGACGGGGGCTGGAAGACCTACGATGGCAGCAATGCGTCGATTCCTTCAGGTGAAACCTTGCTCGTCCGCGTAGGCATCGGCGGCGAGCATGACCAGGTGAAGGAAGGCTCCGAGCATTTCGCCTTTATCGTCAGCCGCGATGGGCAAGACTCCGTTGGGGAAGCCTCGGTGCGCGACGACGGCACCGGGGTGATCTACCAGTTCGCCTCCAAGGGCTCGTTTGCCGGCACGACGACCTCCGGCCTGGACGACGACTTCGACCAGGACGGCATCACGCCGACCACCGAGGAGGCGCTCGCCACCCTGGCCGCCTCGCAGGGCATAGGCGACGCCCAGAGCGGCGACCTCAACGGCGACGGCCTGCAGGACGCCGACCAGAACGCGCTGGCAACGCTGGCCTGGACCAGCAAGGAGTATTTCACCGAGGGCAACCAGGGCACGCTGACCGACAGCAAGGCGATCATCTCGATCGAGGTGGCGGCGGATGCCTCGAGCAGGACCGTATCCTCGACCTCGCAACTGCTCGACATCCAGGTGGCCAAGTACAAGGAGATCGACGCCGCCACCCAGGTGGTGGAGCAGGCCGGCAGCAAGACCGTGACACTGGCCGACGGCGTCACCCAGGTCAGCACGCCGTGGGACCCGATCCGCTTCGCCATCTCCGGCCAGGACCTCAACAACGACGGCCAGATCGACACCGCACTGTCTGACGTCAGCGACCGGCCAGGCACCCAGGTGCGCATCCTGATCGACATCCGAGCCGCGGGCCTGACGACCAAGGACGTCAACGGCTACATCAAGTACGTCGCGCAGGAGGCGATCGACGCCGCGGGCGGCCAGCTGCTCGACCTCGACGGCCAGCCGATCACCAAGGCGGGCTGGTACGACTTCACCCAGCGCAAGGCCGGCGGCGACGGAGCCCGCTTCATCGACGAAAACGGCGACGGCAAGATCGATTTCATCGAGCTGACCATCACCGACAATGCCTTCGGCGACAACGACCCCAGGGCGGGCAGTGTTTTCGATCCGGGCGCACCCGTCCTGATCAACAGGCCGGAGCCGGTAGCGCAGCACAGGTTGCGCGAGGAACTGCCTTACACGCCGCCCAGGGGCGAGATCCAGTTCACCGAAGGCCCGCGTTTCGAACACCTGCCGTTCGACTCCACGCTCTACGCGCTGGCGGCCGAAGCCAACCCCAAGGCGCTCGGCCTGATCGAGCGCACGACCTGGAGCTGGATGCCGTCGCCGGACCGCGACTGGGCGCATGACCGCTACCCCGACCCGGCCACCGCCGAGCCTGGCTGGACGCCGGTCATCGTGCCGGCCGAAGTTACAAGCCTGAAGGTCTTGCGCGGCATGCCGGACCAATTCGCCATGCGCGGCTCGACCAGCAGTTTCGCGGTCCCGTCCGACGCCTTCGCGCACAGCCAGGCCGACGCGCAGGTCGAACTCCGGGCCGAGCGGGCGGACGGCTCGGCGCTGCCGTCATGGCTGGACTTCGATGCCGCGGCTGGCGTCTTCCGCTGCTCGCCGCCCGAGAATCTGCGCGAGGAGCTCAGGATCCGGCTCACCGCGCGCGATACTCAGGGGCGCGAGGCCGCGACGCTGTTCCGCTTCCATGTCGGCGACAAGCCCAGAACGGGCGGGCGCAGCGGCCTGAGCGAGCAACTGCGCCAGGCCGCGCAACAGAAGCTGTTGCAGCGCCAGCCGGCTGCGGCCGCCCGCGAAGGCGGGCAGTCGCGCGCCGTCGTGGCCCGACCCTGAAGGAGACCCTGAAACTTGGCACATCAACCGGACCCGCGCAGCGAAGGCACCAGCACGGGCGACAACCCCCTGTTCTCCCTGCTCGAGCTGTCGCGCCGGGCGCGCAAGGCCGCCACGGCGGCAGAACTGCGCTTCCTGCTGGTCAACGACAGCCACGGCCTCGCCAGCTACCGCCAGGGCGCGCTCTGGCTGTCTGACTCGGGCGTTCAGGCGCTGTCCGGCGTGGTGCAGGTCGAGGCCAATGCGCCCTACGCCTTGTGGCTGCAGGCGGCCTGTGCCGAACTGGCCTCCACCTGCGAGACCGCGGCACCGGTCTCGGCCGCAGACCTGGCGGCGGAGCTGGCCTCGGCATGGTCCGAGTGGCTGCCGGCCCACGCGCTATGGCTGCCGCTGCGCCAGGCTGCAGCGCCAGCAAGCGACCCTTCCGGGCGCGTGCCGGACGCGGTCAGCGGCGGACTGCTGCTCGCGCGCGAACTGCCCTGGACCGCCCAGGAAATCGCCCTGCTCGCCGAATGGATCGATGTCTGGGCACATGCCTGGCGCAGCCTGGCCAGGCCGACGGTCTGGTCCTGGCGAAGGTGGCGCAGCCGCGTCGCCGACGCCTTGCGTCCGGCCGCCGGGCGCCCCTGGTGGAAACAGCGGCCGCTGCGCTGGGCCGCCTTGCTCGTGGCCGTCTGCGGCCTGCCGGTGCGCCTGACCGTTCTCGCTCCCGGCGAACTGGTGCCCGCGCATCCAGTCGTGATCCGCGCCCCGCTCGACGGCGTGGTCGACACCTTCCACGTCCAGCCCAACGAGGCCGTCAGGAAGGACCAGCCGCTGTTCGGTTTCGACGAGGCGCTGATTCGCAGCCGTCTCGAGGTCGCCGAGCAGAGCCTGGCCACTGCGGAGACCGAATACCGGCAGGTGACCCAGCAGGCCCTGGCGGACGCCAAGTACCGCACCCAGCTCGCACTGCTCACGGGCAAGATCGAGGAAAAGCGCGCCGAGGTCGAGTTCCAGCGCGAGCAGCTGCAACGCTCGCGCGTGCTCGCGCCGCAGGACGGCGTCGCACTGTTCGACGACCCGTCGGAATGGACTGGCCGCCCGGTCACGGTGGGCGAACGCATCATGCGCATTGCAGCCCCGGCCGACAGCGAGGTCGAGGCCTGGCTGCCGTTGGCAGACGCGGTCGCGCTAGAGCCGGGCTCAGACGTGACGCTCTACCTCAATGCCAGCCCACTGGCACCGGTCGCGGCACGGGTGCGCTACATGGCACACGACGCGGTGCAGCGCCCCGACGGCAGTTATGCCTACCGGCTGCGTGCCACGCTCGCGCAGCCGACCGCGCACCGCGTCGGCCTCAAGGGCACGGCGAAACTGCACGCCGGCTGGGTGCCCCTGGCCTACTGGGTGCTGCGCCGGCCGCTGGCGACGCTGCGCACGGTCGTGGGAATCTGAGCCATGGCACTGCCGGCACTGCGCGAGGAACTGGACCTGCTGGCCGGCCCGGCGCTGGCCGACGGCCAGCCGAGCTGGACCCTGCACGACCCGGTGCGCAACCTGTTCTTTCGCATCGACTGGCCCACCTTCGAGATTCTCAGCCGCTGGTCCCTGGATGATGCCCAGGCCATCGCCACCGACGTGGCCAGCTCGACCACGCTGCAACTCTCGGCCGGCGATGTCGAGCAGGTTGCGCGCTTCCTGCTCGAGAACCAGCTCGTGCAGCCCCAGGGGGCGGAATCCGCCCGCAAGATGGCGGCGCGGCTCGAGCAGCTCCAGGGCTCGCCGTTCAAGTGGCTGCTGCATCACTACCTGTTCTTCCGCGTCCCGCTCTGGCATCCCGACGCCTGGCTCGGTCGCTGGCTGGGCGCGGCGCAGCTGTTCTACAGCCGCACCTTCCTCGCGCTCACCCTGCTCGCTCTGGGCATGGGTCTGTACCACGTCACGCGCCAGTGGGACGTGTTCACGGCCTCGCTCATCGACACCTTCAGCTGGTCCGGGCTCGCCTCCTATGGCGTGGCCCTGGTCGCGGTGAAATTCCTGCACGAACTGGGCCATGCCTTCACGGCCAAGCGCCTGGGCTGCCGCGTCCCCACCATGGGCGTCGCCTTTCTGGTGCTCTGGCCGGTGGCCTATACCGACACCAACGAGACCTGGCGCCTGACCAGCCGCTGGCAACGCCTGCAGGTGGCTTGCGCCGGCATCGCGACCGAACTCGTGGTAGCGGCCTGGGCCACGCTGGCCTGGGGCCTGCTGCCCGACGGCGACTGGCGCTCCGCCGCCTTCGTGCTCGCGACCACCAGCTGGGTCGCGACGCTGGCGGTCAACGCCAGTCCCTTCATGCGCTTCGACGGCTACTTCATCCTGTCGGACTGGCTGGACATGCCCAACCTGCACCAGCGCAGCTTCGCGCTGGCCCGCTGGAAGCTACGCGAGTGGCTGTTCGCGCTCGACGAGTACAAGCCCGAGCAGCTGCCGCCGACGCGTGAGCGTGCCCTCATAGCTTTCGCCTGGGCCACCTGGATCTACCGGCTGGTGGTATTTCTCGGCATCGCCGTGCTGGTCTACCATTTCGCCGTCAAGCTGGTCGGGATCCTGCTGTTCATGGTCGAGATCCTCTGGTTCGTGCTGATGCCGCTGCGGCTGGAACTCAAGGCCTGGGCCGAGCGCTGGCCGCGCATCCGTGTCAGCCGGCGCAGCCGCCTCAGCCTGACCGCGCTGCTGGCCGTGCTGCTGCTCACGCTGGTGCCATGGCCGGGCCGCGTCACCGCCAGCGCGATACTGCGACCCGCAGAGATCTGGCCGGTGCACGCGCCCGCCGGAGCGCGCGTGGACGCCCTGCCGTTCCGGGAAGGCGAACACGTCGAAATGGGCGCCGAGATGCTGCGCCTCTACGTACCCGAGCTCCAGACCCGGCGCCAGGCCCTGCTCGCGCGCGTGGAGCAGATGCGCTGGCAGGCGGCCTCCGCAGCCTTCGATGCCGAGACACGCAGCCGCCTGCTGGCCAGCGAAAATGCCCTGCTGGCGGCCCAGGCGGAGCTCGCCAGCGTCGACACCGAGCTGCTGCACTACGCGCCACGGGCGCCGTTCGCCGGGCGGCTGCGCGACCTCGACCCCGATCTCCAGGTCGGGCAGTGGCTGGCGCGCCGGGAACGGATCGCCTTGCTGGTGCGCGACGACGGCCGCTGGCTGGTCGAGACCTGGCTGGATGAGGAGGCGGTGCAGCGCGTCGCGCCAGGGGATGCCGCGCTGTTCCTGGCCGACGGTCCCCGCCACCAAGCACTCTGGGTGAAAGTCGCCGCGGTCGATCGCGACGCCTCGCGCGCCCTGCCCCGGCCCGAGCTCGCCGCGCATCTGGGCGGGCATGTCCTGACCCGGGAAAAAGACAGGCAGCTGGTGCCCGAGCGCGCCGTCTATCGCCTCACCTTCGAGGTGCCGCCCGAGGCAATCGATGGCTGGACCGGACTTTCATGGCGGGGACAGCTTGTCATCCACGCGCGCTGGGAAGCCCCGGCCTGGCGCTATGCCCGTCAGACAGCGGCGGTCTTGATCCGGGAGCTAGGCTTCTGAGCGGGAAACTGGGAAAATAGCGGGTTTGCCGCGCCCGCGGCAGGCTTGGTCACTCCCCATTTCCGCCGACATGCTCGCTCACCAGCTCGAACTCCTGTCCCCCGCACGCGACGCCGACATCGGCATCGAGGCCGTCAACCACGGCGCCGACGCCATCTACATCGGCGGGCCGTCCTTCGGCGCGCGCGCCAGCGCGGAAAACTCGGTGCAGGAGATCGCGCGCCTGGTGCGGCATGCGCACCGCTACCACGCGCGTGTCTTCGTCACGCTCAACACCATCCTGCGCGACGACGAACTCGAGCCCGCGCGCCGGCTGATCCACCAACTCTACGACGCAGGCGCCGACGCGCTGATCATCCAGGACATGGGCCTGCTCGAGCTCGACCTTCCCGCCATCCAGCTGCACGCGAGCACCCAGACCGACATCCGCACGCCGGAAAAGGCGCGCTTCCTGCAGGATGCGGGCCTGAGCCAGATCGTGCTCGCGCGCGAGCTCACGCTGGCGCAGATCGCTGCCATCCGCGCCGCGACCGATCCCGAGCGCTGCAGCATCGAGTTCTTCATCCACGGCGCGCTGTGCGTGGCCTACAGCGGCCAGTGCTACATCAGCCACGCCCACACCGGGCGCAGCGCCAACCGCGGCGACTGCTCGCAGGCCTGTCGCCTGCCCTACGAGGTCAAGGACGCGCAGGGTCGCATCGTCGCGCACGACAAGCATGTGCTGTCGATGAAGGACAACAACCAGAGCGACAACCTGCGCGCGCTGATCGACGCTGGCGTGCGCAGCTTCAAGATCGAGGGCCGCTACAAGGACATGGGCTACGTGAAGAACATCACCGCCCACTACCGCACCCTGCTCGACGAGATCCTGGAGGAGCGCCCTGAGCTCGCGCGCGCCTCCAGCGGCGAGTGCGCCTTCTTCTTCCAGCCCGATCCGGACCAGAACTTCAACCGCGAGTTCACCGACTACTTCGTGCAGGGACGCCAGATCGACATCGGCGCCTTCGACAGCCCCAAGAACCCCGGCCAGGCGATCGGCTGGGTCAGCAAGCTCAATGCCGACAGCGTCGAGATCGAGACCAGCGACGCCGCCACCGAGCTCGCCAACGGCGATGGACTGTGCTACTACGACCTGCAAAAGGAGCTGGTCGGCCTGCAGACCAACCGGGTCGAGAAGCTCGGAAAGGGCAAGGAAGGCGGCCAGGTCTGGCGCATCTTCCCGAAGGATCCGATGGCCGGCTTCAAGGACCTGCGCAAGGGGGTCGAGGTCAACCGCAACCGCAGCATGGACTGGGTGCGCACGCTCGAGAAAAAATCGGCCGAGCGCCGCATCGGCGCCTGGCTCAGGCTCGCCGAGGTCCCGGGCGGGCTGGAGCTGAGCCTGACCGACGAGGACGGCTGCGTCGGCTCGGCCAGGGCCGCTTTCGACCCGCAGCCGGCCAAGGATCCCTCTCAGGCCGATGTCAGGCTGCGCGAGCAGCTTGCGCGCCTGGGCGACACGATCTTCACGCCGACCGACATCGCGCTTGATCTGGCCGGCCCCCGCTTCATCCCGGCCTCGGTGCTCAACGGCCTGCGCCGCGATGCGGTAGCGGCGCTCGAGTCGGCGCGCACCCAGGCCCTGCAACGCCTGCCGCGCGCCCGGCCGGTCGAGCCGCCCGCGCCCTATCCCGAGGACACGCTCTCCTACCTGACAAACGTCTACAACCACAAGGCGCGCGACTTCTACGCACGGCACGGCGTCCAGGTGATCGCCGCCGCCTACGAGAGCCAGGAAGAGGAAGGCGAAGTCAGCCTGATGATCACCAAGCACTGCGTGCGCTTCTCGCTCAGCCTCTGCCCCAAGCAGGCCAAGGGCGTGACCGGCGTGCAGGGCCAGGTCAGGGCCGAGCCGCTGCAGCTGATCAACGGCAAGGAAAAGCTCACGCTGCGCTTCGACTGCAAGCCCTGCGAGATGCACGTGGTCGGCAAGATCAAGCGCAGCGTGCTCAACCAGGCCGCCGCCGTGCCCATGCAGTTCTATCGCACCCGACCCCAGCGAACCGCCAGCCACTGATCCCTGAGCTGCGTCGCGGCGGCCTCACATGCCCAGCGAACGCAGCAGTTCGTCGGTGTCGCCGCCCTTGCCTTCGGCGGCCTCCGCGCTGCTCCTGGCTGCGGCCAGCTCGGCCTGGGTCTGTTCCATCAGCGCATCCGGATCCAGGACGGCCTGGGAATCGAAATCGCACAGCTTGATGAACTCGGTGCGGTCGATCGCCATCTCCAGGTAGAAGATGTTGTTGCGGCCGGTGTAGAAGGTCACGCGCCTGGCCTCGGGGTGGTCGAGGTTGGCGTCCACGCTCAGCACCACCTGCTTGTTGAGCGACAGCATCTTGGGCTGGCTCTGGGTGATGTCGGTCTGCAGTTCCCGGCGGACCTTGCCGGTGAAGTCGCCCAACACCTGGTTCATCAGCTCGCCCATGACGTTGCTGACCTCGTCCGAGGTGTAGGAGCAGGCCAGGTCCTCCTTCGCCATTCCCATGTTGAGCATGTAGCTCTGGTAAAGCTCGAGTGCGGCCTGGGCCGAGAAGTTGAGTATGACGAGACCGGAAAAGCCGCCGTCGAACAGGACGAAGCAGCCCACGTCCGGCTTGAGGCAGGTCCGGGTGATGCGCTGGACCATGCCCGAGTAGTGGATCCTAGTCTTGGTGGTCACGCCCAGCACGTCGGCGACTGAGTTGCACAGGCTGAGCAGGAGATGCTCGGTGCCGAGCACCTCGGGAATCTCGGCAGGCGGGTCAGTCTGGCTGGAGCTCATGGTGAATCCTCGTCATGCGCATTACATCCAAATCTCGCAGCACAGCACCTGACGGATCAGGCCCGAGTCGCGCCAAAGGCGCGGCAGGCCGGACTCAGATATGGAAGGCGCTGGGCGGCAGACGATGATGCCGCATGTGCAGCGACATGCCAAGCGCCTCCATGTGCCTGTCGTTGCGGCCCAGCACCTCCTGGGCCAGCGGCAGGTAGACCTGTTCCTCGAAATCGGCGTGGGCCCGGTACTGCCGCACCAGCCGCTGGATGTCGTCCACGTTGACGTCGGCGCCCTGGCCCTTGGCAACCTTCTTGAGGCCGCCCTCGAGGCTCTTCCAGAGCCGCTCGAGCTCACGGTGCTCGTCGGTCAGCCGCTTGTTCAGGGCCTGCACGCGCTCGCGCTCCTCGCCCGCGGCTGCGCTGGAAGCCACGGCGCTGAACAGCTCGCGCTCCTCGTCCAGATGGTGTTCGAAGATCGCCTCGCGGAAGAAGTCGACCGCCGCTTCCGCGATCTGTCGCGCCCGGGCGGCCGGTTCGAGCAGGGCTGGCAACTCGCCCAGCATGTCCAGCTTGCGGACTATGCCCGCATGGCACTGCGAGAAATCGCCGATGTCCTCGCTCTGGCCGCGTTCGATGTGGTCAGCAGTCATCTTGTCTCCTGGATGTGGCTATCGATAGCCACCACTTTAGCCGCCTGCCGGCCGGACAAGCTTGACACGCGTCAACATCTGTTCGGCAGTGGCAGCACACCGGCAAGACCGCAGTTCCTGCGCCCGTGCCGGTGTCATCCGGTCAGGCCACGCCCAGACATCCTGGATTGGCTATCCAGTTCGCACATATTTCAGTAGACTGAAACCCATGATCTTGCAAGGGAATTCCACCATGAACACGAAGCCAGCGCGCGCGTTTCTTCTGGCTTGCGCTGCCCTGGGCAGCATGACCAGCTGGGCGGACGGCGACTTTTCCGGCGGCCCCGTGGGCAACTCGGTCCAGGCCAGCGCCCACGCCAGTGCCAGCGCAGCCCACGCCATCGCCGCATCCGGCCAGACGGTATTGGGGGTGTCGGCCATCCCCCTGTCGATCGGTGGTGCCGCGCTCACCTCCGCCGGTCAGGCCAGCACCGCCATGAGTAACGCCTCGATGCAGGCCGCCAGCGCTCCGATCGGCACGCCCCTGCCCATCACCGACGAGTCGATCACCATCATCAGGCCCGACATCGCGCTTCGCCCCGGCAATGGCGCTCCGCCGGCTCCCGCCCGCCCCTGACGCAGACACTCCACTGAAGGCGCAACATGAAACACAGCCGCATGATCCGCTGGACCACTGCCCTCACCCTGGCCGGCGCGGCCTGGGGCGTCCAGGCCTCGGGCTTCAGCGCAAGCAGCACCGACCCCGCCAGCAAGTTGAACTTCGCGCCCGACCAGGTGATCACCTTTGCCAAGAAGGTCGAGCGCACGCTCGCGGAGCAAGGCACCCACGTCGCCTTGCTCGCGCGGATGGGGCGACCCCAGTCGGAAATGCCTGAGGGCATGCACTTCACCCACGTGGCGTTTGCGGTCTATTCGGAAATCACCACGGCCGATGGCCGCAAGCTGCCGGGCTATGCGATCCACAACCTGTATCAGCTCAGCGACCGTCCCGACGTCAGCGAGCTGGTCGTGGATTATCCGGTCGACTTCTTCTCCGCCGTGGCGGAGCTGGAGGCCGGCCTCATCATCCCGTCGCCGCAATTGCAGGAGCGCCTGCTCAAGGTCATCGGCACGCCGGCCTATACCGCTCTGCACGATCCGCATTACTCCCTGATCGCCAACCCGTATACCCTGGGGCGGCAGAACTGCACCGAGTTCGTCCTCGACGTGATCCAGTCCGCGATCTACCAGACAGACAACCTCGGCGTGATCAAGGCCAATACCCGGTCCCACTTCAAGGCACAGGAGGTGAATGTCAACCCGTTCAAGCTGCTGCTCGGCTCGATGTTCAGCGCCGAGGTTTCCATGTCCGACCAGCCCGGTTCGCCAGTCACCGCCACGTTCGAAACCATAGGCGACTACTTGCGAGGCTTCGATCCGGCGACGCGCGTGATCAAGGTCGCGGCCAGCGCCAACTGAGAAGAATCATGAAGCCCGGCGTGCGCTCGGGGCTGATCGCTCTCCTGCTATGCTGGCAGGTGGCACAGGGCGCCGGACCGAGCGCGCCCGGCACGACGGCTGCGCCCGCCTTCGCGCCGGAAAAGATCATCCAGCTGGCCAAGAAGGTGGAGAAGGTGCTCGCCGGCAGGGGCGCTCGCGTCGGGATCATAGGCCGCATCGGCAGGCCCGCCAGCGAGATGCCCGAAGGCATGCGCTACACGCACGCGGCCTTCGCGGTCTATTCCGAGATCACGACGGCAGACGGCCGCCAGCTGCCAGGCTATGCGACCTTCAACGAATACCAGGGCGAGCAGCAGCCCGACACCAGCTCGCTGGTGCAGGACTACCCCGTCGACTTCTACGCCTCGGTCGCCGAGCTCGAAGCCGGGGTGATCATCCCTTCGGCGGAACTGCAGCGCCGCCTGCTGGCGGTCATCACCTCGCCCATCTACCCGTCGCTGCACGAGCCACGCTATTCGGCGATCGCGAACCCCTACACCCTGGGGCGGCAGAACTGCACCGAGTTCGTCCTCGACATCATCCACGCCGCGATCTACCAGACCGGCGACATCGAGGTGATCAAGGCCAACGAAAGGGCATTCTTCGTGGCCCAGACGGTCAATGTGAACCCGGTGAAGCTGCTGCTCGGCTCCTTCTTCAGCGCCGAGATCAGCATGTCCGACCAGCCCAGCCTGCCGCCGGTGACGGCGACATTCGAGACTCTGGGCCGCTACCTGCAGCAATACGATCGGGCGGAGGTGTTCTACCTGTCGCCCGACTGAATACCGTGCGCCCCGGTCAGCCCACCCACTTGCGGGCGTTGCGCCAGATCCGCATCCAGGGGCTGAGCGCGTCCTGGCCGCCGCTGAGACGATAGTCGGTCCAGCTCATCTGGATGTTGCGGAACACCCGCTCGGGGTGCGGCATCATCGCGGTGAAGCGGCCGTCGGCGGTCGTCACGCTGGTCAGGCCGCCGGCGCTGCCGTTCGGGTTGAACGGATACTGCTCGGTCGCGGCGCCAAAGTTGTCGACGTAGCGCATCGCGGCAATCGCCCTGGACGCGTCGCCGCGGTGCTTGAAGTTGGCGTAGCCCTCGCCGTGCGCGACCGCGATCGGCAGCCGGCTGCCGGCCATGCCCTGCAGGAACAGGCTGGGCGACTCAAGCACCTCGACCATGGACAGGCGGGCCTCGAAGCGCTCGCTCTGGTTGGTCGTGAAGCGCGGCCAGGCCTCGGCGCCCGGAATGATGTCGGCCAGTTCGGCGAACATCTGGCAGCCGTTGCACACGCCCAGTCCGAAGGTGTCACTGCGGCCGAAGAAGCCCTGGAACTGCTCGGACAGCACCGGATTGAAGGTGATCGAGCGCGCCCAGCCGATGCCGGCGCCCAGCGTGTCGCCGTAGCTGAAGCCGCCGCAGGCGACCACGCCCTTGAAGTCCTGCAGCCTGGCGCGGCCGGTCTGCAGGTCGGTCATGTGCACGTCGTAGGCGTCGAAGCCGGCCTCGGTGAAGGCATAGGCCATCTCGACATGCGAGTTCACGCCCTGCTCGCGCAGGATCGCGACCTTGGGGCGGCTCAGGTTCAGGAAAGGCGCGGCGACGTTGTCCGACGGGTCGAAGGTCAGCGCGACATGCATGCCGGGGTCTTCGGACAAGCCGGCGGCGGCGTGCTCGGAGTCGGCGCAGGCCGGGTTGTCGCGCTGCTGGTTGATCTTCCAGCTCACGCTGTCCCAGACCTGGTGCAGGTCGTGCAGCTCGGCACTGAACACCGCCTTGGCGTCGCGCCAGACCTGCAGCTGGCCCTTGCCGGCGTCGATCGTGGAGGAAGCCGGACGCGTCTTGCCGACGAAGTGGCTGTGCTTGGACAGGCCATGCTCGCGCAGCACCTGCATGACCGCGTCGCGCTCGGCGGTGCGAACCTGCAGCACGACGCCGAGCTCCTCGTTGAACAGGGCCTTGAGCGTGAGCTCGTTGCGGCGCTCGGCCACCTGGGTCGCCCAGTTCTTGGCGTCGCCGCTGTCCATGCGGCTGTCGCTGATGCCGTCGCCCTCGGTGACCAGCATGTCGACATTGAGGCTGACGCCGACATGGCCGGCAAACGCCATCTCGGCCGCGGCAGCCAGCAGGCCGCCGTCGCTGCGGTCGTGATAGGCCAGGATGCGGCCCTGCTCGCGCAGGGTGTTGACGGCCTTGACCAGGTGTGCCAGGTTCAGCGGGTTGTCGAGGTCGGGCACCGCGCCGCCCGGCTGGTTGAGCACCTGCGCCAGGATCGAGCCGCCCATGCGGTTCTGGCCCAGGCCGAGGTCGACCAGCACCAGGGTGGTGTCGTCTTCCTGGGCGTCGAGCTGGGGAGTGAGCGTGCTGCGCACGTCCGGCAGCGTCGCGAAGGCCGACACGATCAGCGACACCGGTGAGGTGACCTTCTGCGTCTGGCCGTCGGCCTGCCACTGGGTGCGCATGGACAGACTGTCCTTGCCCACGGGGATGGAGATGCCCAGCGCCGGGCACAGTTCCATGCCGACCGCCTTGACGGTCTCGTAGAGCGCGGCATCCTCGCCGGGTTCGCCGCAGGCGGCCATCCAGTTGGCGCTCAGCTTGACGCGCGGCAGCTCGATCGGGGCAGCCAGCAGGTTGGTGATCGCCTCGGCCACGGCCATGCGGCCGGAAGCGGGCGCGTCGAGGGCAGCCAGCGGCGTGCGTTCGCCCATGGCCATCGCCTCGCCGGCGAAGCCCTTGTAGTCGGCCAGGGTCACGGCGCAGTCAGCCACCGGCACCTGCCAGGGGCCAACCATCTGGTCACGGTGGCTCATGCCTCCGACCGCGCGGTCGCCGATCGTGACCAGGAAGCGCTTGGAGGCGACGGTCGGGTGGCTCAGCACGTCGATCACCGACTGCTGCAGGTCCACCCCGGTCAGCTCGAGCGGCTGGAACTGGCGGCTGACGGTCTTGACGTCGCGGTGCATCTTGGGCGGCTTGCCCAGCAGCACGTCCATCGGCATGTCGACCGGGCTCTCGTTGCCCTCGTCGGCCAGCACCAGCTGGCGCTCTTCGGTGGCGACGCCGACCACCGCAAACGGGCAGCGCTCGCGCTCGCAGAAGGCCTTGAACTGCTCGAGCGACTCGGGCGCGATCGCCAGCACATAGCGCTCCTGGCTCTCGTTGGACCAGATCTCCTTCGGCGCCAGGCCGGATTCCTCCAGCGGCACGGCGCGCAGGTCGAAGCGCGCACCGCGTCCGGCGTCATTGGTCAGTTCGGGGAAGGCATTGGACAGGCCGCCGGCGCCAACGTCGTGGATCGCCAGGATGGGGTTGGCCTCGCCCTGCGCCCAGCAGTGGTTGATCACCTCCTGGGCGCGGCGCTCGATCTCGGGGTTGCCGCGCTGGACCGAGTCGAAGTCGAGCTCGGCCGCGTTGGTGCCGGTCACCATCGAGCTGGCCGCGCCGCCGCCCATGCCGATGCGCATGCCGGGGCCGCCGAGCTGGATCAGCAGCGTGCCGGCCGGGAACTCGATCTTGCGGGTCTGGCGCGCATCGATGCCGCCCAGGCCGCCCGCGATCATGATCGGCTTGTGGTAGCCGCGCTTGACGCTGTCGGCGTCGGAGTCGATCTGCTGCTCGTACTCGCGGAAGTAGCCGACCAGGTTGGGACGGCCGAACTCGTTGTTGAACGCGGCGCCGCCCAGCGGGCCCTCGGTCATGATCTGCAGCGGGCTGGCGATGTGCTCGGGCTTGCCGTCGGCCTGGTCGGACCAGCCGCCCCAGAGCTTGGAGACGGTAAAGCCCGTCATGCCGGCCTTGGGCTTGGAGCCGCGGCCGGTCGCGCCCTCGTCGCGGATCTCGCCGCCAGCGCCGGTCGAGGCGCCCGGGAAGGGCGAGATCGCGGTCGGATGGTTGTGCGTCTCGACCTTCATCAGCACATGCTGCAGCACCTGCTCCTTCGAGTACGCCGGGCTGGTCTCGCCGCCGGCCTTGGCAACGAAGCGTTCGATCCGGTTGCCCTCCATTACCGAGGCGTTGTCCGAGTAGGCAATCACGGTATGCTGCGGATTGAGCTGATGCGTGTTGCGGATCATCGCGAACAGGCTCTTGTCCTGTTCCACGCCGTCGATCGTGAACTGCGCGTTGAAGATCTTGTGGCGACAGTGCTCGCTGTTGGCCTGCGCGAACATCATCAGCTCGACGTCGGTCGGATTGCGGCCCAGGCCGTTGAAGGCCTTGACCAGGTACTCGATCTCGTCGTCGGCCAGCGCCAGGCCCCAGGCGACGTTGGCCTGCTCGAGCGCGGCACGGCCGCCGCCCAGGATGTCGACATGCTCCATCGGCGCCGCTTCGAGCTCGGTGAACAGCGCGTTGGCGGCCTCGCGGCTGGCGAAGGCGCTCTCGGTCATGCGGTCATGCAGCAGGACCGCGACCTGGCCCCATTGCTCCTCGCTCAGGCTGGCCCTGGACAGCAGGCCGGACTTGAGCGTGAGGCGGTATTCGGTGATGCGCTCGACGCGCTTGAGCGCGAAGCCGCAGTTGCGCGCGATGTCGGTCGCCTTGGAGGCCCAGGGCGACACGGTGCCGATGCGGGGGCTCACCACGACCAGCGCGCCGCCGGTCTCGCCCTCGTAGGGCTCGCCATAGGTCAGCAGCGCCTTCCAGCTCTCGCGCTGCTCGGCGGAAAGCGGTGCCAGCGTGTCGACCAGGTGGACGAAGCGGGCCGAGATGCCGATGATCTTGTCGCTGACGGCTTGCAGGCGGGGCAGGAGTTGCTGGGCGCGGAAGTTGCCGAGGGCGTCGCCGCCTTCGATCGGGGTGATGTACTGGGTCACGTGGTGGCCTGTATTGGGGGGGGAAAGACCCGGGATTTTACCGTTTCACCCGCCGTCCATGGGGATCGGGCGCCCCGTGCCCTTCAAAAGCCCGCGGCGCTGTCGCCCCCTCAGAGCAGCGGACGCAGTTCGCGCGCCGCGTCGTGCAGCAGCGGCAGCAACTCCCTCTGCAGGGCGCCCGACTGCAGGCGCGCCTGGGACAGCACCGCGTTGAGCGCCCCGACCGTGCGGCCCTCCATGTTGCGCAGGGGCACAGCGACCGCGTGCACGCCGAGCTCGTGCTCCTCGCTGGCGACGCAACAGTCGTTGCGCCGCACCTCGTCGAGGATCTGCTGCAGCTCGCCGGGCTCGACCACCGTGTAGGGGGACAGACGGACCAGCTCCCGGCCCTCGAGCCAGGCGGAGAACTCGGCGCGCGGCAGCGCCGCCAGCAGCACCCGTCCGGTCGAAGTCGCGTGCGCGGGCAGCCGCGCGCCCAGGTGCAGGCCGTAGGCGAGCAGGCGCAGTGAGGCCCGCGCGGACGGGGCCCGTTGCAGCGATGCCGAATCCCAGTCCTGGCTGGCGCCGGCATATGCCGCCACGCTGCGCGCGACGATCACGACCGAATCGCCCTCCAGCACCGCGACCGAGAACGATTCCCTGGTCTGCGCCGCGAGCCGGTTGAGCGTGGGCTGGACCGCGCGCGGCAGCCTGGCACTGGCCAGATAGGTGCCGGAAAAACGCAGCACCTTGGCCGACAGCCAGAAATGGCTGCCGTCGCTCTCCAGGTAGCCCAGGTGAGCCAGCGTCAGCAGATGGCGTCGCGCGGCGGCCCGGGTCAGGCCGGCGCGTTCGGCGGCCTGGGTGGCGTTGAGCCGCTGGCGTTCGGTGTCGAAGCTCTCGAGCACGGCCATGCCCTTGGCCATGCCCTCGATGAAGTCGGCGCGGGCGATGGGCTGGGCACCGCTGGGCTTCTGTCTTTTTTGCGCGATCATCGCGCAATTATTCCATTCATCGCGCACTTTGGGAATCCGGCACTACCGCAGCGGCGCCAGACGAGGGAAACTGCGCTGCATCAGCAACACCACTCAGGAGACTCCATGAC
>JBEEPT010000115.1:0-5450 GCA_041190985.1 Pseudomonadota bacterium | reverse complement strand
TGCCGCCGGCGGTGCTGAACTTCATGTTCGCGGAGCGCTACAAGCAGGAGCCCGACAAGGTCGCCTCCATGGTGCTGCTCGGCAACGTCGCGGCCGTGGTGTTCCTGCCGCTCGCGCTGGCATTGACGCTGAAGTGAGGCCGCTCCCGACCAGAGGGCGGTCCGGCGCCCGCCTCGTGGCGGACCAGGCCGCTGCCACGGCAAGTTTTACTTGGCAAAACTCCTTCGATCGGGATAATCGGCGGGACAGACCCGGCAGCGACCTCGACCCGATGGTGGCTGGCGGGCGTTCCGGACCGGGCAGATGCGCCCGAACTCCTGGCCTGTGAACCACTCGGGAGGGGACAGGTGATGGACTTCTTCCGCTACCGACCAGGCCGGCGCCAGACCGCCTGCGCCGTGGCCGTCGCGCTGTGCGCGATCGGAGGGCCTGTCAGCGCCGACCCGCAGGCCGTGCCCGAGACGCCAGCGCGCACCATCAAGGTCGTCCTGAGCGACCACTTTCCGCCCTGGAGCTTTCGCGACGCCAGCGGCGAGCTCAGGGGCGCCGTGCCGGAACTGTGGGCGACCTGGTCGGAACGCACCGGGATCCGGGTCGAGCTGCAGGCCTCGGACTGGCCCACGGCGCTGCAGCGCATGCGCGACGGCCAGGCCGACGTGATCGACACGATCACCCCCACGCCCGAGCGCCAGCAGCTGTTCGACTTCTCCGCCGACCGGCACGCGATGAACGTGCGCCTGTATTTCCACGAGAACATCTCGGGCATCGTCGACGCCAGGACCAGCCGGGGCTTCCTGATCGGCGTCGGCAGCGAGGAGCCCTGCGCCGACTTCCTACTGGCCGCGGGATCGGACAAGCTCAAGCGCTTCGAGACCTTCGAGGCCATGGTCGCTGCAGCGCTCAACGACCAGATCCGGGTGTTCTGCGGCCTGGAGGCACCGGCCAACTACTTCCTGAACCGCGCCGACCGGGCCAAGGATTTCCGCAGCTCCCCGCCCCTGTACCAGGTCGCGGCACACTGGGCCGTCGCCAAGGGCAAGCAGGCGCTGTACCAGCTGGTGGCGGACGGATTCGCCCGCATGCCTGCCGCCGAACGGCGGCGCATCGAGGACAAGTGGGTGGGCGCCTACGTCGACTCGAGCATCCCGCCCTATCTGCGCTACTCCGGCTACGGGCTGCTGGCGCTGGCGGCCTTGCTGCTGGCGCTGGTGCTGTGGAACCGGACGCTGAGCCGGCACGTCGCCAGCCAGACGGCTGCCCTGCAGGATGAGAAGGCACGCTTTCAGACCCTGTTCAAGACGCTGCCCGATCCGGCCTGGCTCAAGGACTCGCATGGCCTGATACTGGCGTGCAACCAGGCGTACGAGCGCCTCGTCGGTGCCAGTGCCGTCGGCCAGCCCGAAACGGCGTTCGTGGGTGACGCGCTGGCGCACTATTTCCAGCAGCAGGATGACGAGGCGCTGGCGGCCAGCGGGCCGGTGCGCTGGCAGGAATGGCTGGAACTGCCGGGAGCAGACCAGCCGCGGCTGTTCCAGACGACCAAGGTCCAGGTCGCGGATCCTGATGGCCGCCTGCTCGGGGTGCTGGGACTGGCCCACGACATCACCGAGCTGCACGAGGCAGAAAGCGCCCTGAAGGAGCGGATCAAGGAACAGGACTGCCTCTACGGCATCGCCCGCGCCAGCGAAAACCTGGACCGCCCGCAGGCCGAGCTGCTGCAGGCGGTGGCCGGGCTGCTGCCGGCGGGCTACCTGCAGCCGGAGCTGGCCGCGGCGCGCATAGACTGGAACGGCCAGTCCTGCGCCAGCGCCGGCTTCGATCCGGCCGGCCCCAGCATGAGCGCCGAGCTGACGGTCGAGGGCTGCGTCTTCGGTCGCATCACGGTCGCCTACCGCCAGCGGCCCGGGCAGCCGGAGCACCCCTTCCTGCCGGAGGAGAAACACCTGCTCGACGCCGTGGCTGCCCACCTGAGCGGCGTGCTGGAACGCCGCCAGGCGATCGCACGCCAGCGCGAGAGCGAGGAGCGCTTCCGAGCCCTGTTCGAGGACACCCGCCAGCCGATCGCGTTGCTGGAGGACGGACGCTTCGTCGCGGCCAACCGCGCCACGCTCGAGCTGCTGCGCATGGAAGGACCGGAGCAGCTGGTCGGACGGATGCCGGCCGACATCTCGCCGCGGCTGCAGCCCGACGGCAAGACGTCGGTCGACAAGGCCGCGGAAATCACCACCCAGGTCATGGAACAGGGCGGGCTCGAGTTCGAGTGGGAGCATGTCCGTGCCGACGGCGAGCCCGTCACCGTCCAGGTGCTGCTCACCCGGATACGCCAGGACGGCAAGGACCTGCTCCACGTCGTCTGGAGCGACATCACTGCGCAGAAGCGGACCGAGCGCCAGCTCGCGCTGGCGAGCGAGTCGCTAAGCCTGGCGCACGAGGAACTGCAGGCCATCTTCGACGCCGTTCCGGTAGGCATCGCCTTCCTGCGCGAGCGCGTCATCCAGCGCTGCAACCGCCAGCTCGAGGCCCTGTGCGGCTACGGCAGCGGGGAACTCAACGGCCATTCAACGCAGCAGCTCTATGCCGACGCGGAGGAATTCCACGTCATGGGCGCGCGACACGACCTGGGCATGGCGCAAGGCGGCATAGTCCGCAACGAGCTGCGCTGGGTCCGGAAGGACGGCAGCCCGTTCTGGGTCAGGATCACCAAGCGCCTGCTGATCCCGCAGCAGCCGGAGCTGGGCGTGATCGGCGTGATCGAGGACATCGGCCTGGAGCGCCAGGCGCGCGAGCAGCTGACGCAGGCGAGGCACGCCGCTGAGACGGCCAGCGCCGCCAAGAGCGCCTTCCTCTCGAACGTCAGCCACGAGTTGCGCACGCCGATGAACGCGATCATGGGCGCGGCCTACCTGCTGCAGGAATCCGGCCCCACGCCCCGGCAGCAGGAGCAGCTGCGGGCCCTGCAAGGCGCGAGCCAGCAGCTGCTGGAGCTGATCGACGACATCCTGAACTATGTGCGGGCCGAAACCCGGGTCCTGGGGACCGAGCGGCGCGACTTCGAGCTCGGCGGCCTGCTCGGCAGCGAGCTCGAGCGCGTGCGCGGACAGGCGGCCGCCAAGGGGCTGGAACTGGGGCTGGAGGTGGCCGCCGACGTGCCGCGCCGCCTGAGCGGCGACGCGGTGCAGATCGGCCAGGTACTGCGCAAGCTGCTCGACAACGCGGTCAAGTTCTCGCCCGCAGGTTCGGTGCGGCTGCTGGTCGGGCTGGCCGAACGCCGGGAGCAGGAGGCGGTGCTGCAGTTCGAGGTCGTCGACACCGGCATCGGCATGAGCGCCGAGGAGCAGGCCGGGCTGTTCAGCGCCTTCCAGCAGGCGGACAGCTCGTCGACGCGCCGCTACGGCGGCATGGGGCTGGGGCTGGCGATCGCGCGGCGGCTGGTCGAGCTGATGGGCGGGGAGATCGGCTGCGCCAGCGCGAAGGGCCAGGGCAGCCGCTTCTGGTTCAGGGTCCGGGTCGGCATCGGCCAGCCGGCGCCGGCCGGCCAGGCAGTGGCAGGCGCCGTGACGGCGACCGGCGAGGACTCGGTGCCCGCACCCGATGCACGGCAATGGCCGGCGCTGCGCGAGCGCCTGCTACAGCTGCTGCAGGACGACGACGCGGACAGCGTGGAACTGTTCGAGGACCACCTGCCGCTGCTGCGGACGGCGCTCGGGGCGCGCTTCGAGCCGCTGGCGCAGGCAATGCGCAGCTTCGACTTCGCCGCAGCGCTGGAACAGCTGAAGTCGGCGGACTGAACCCGGCCGGGACACGCAATCCGCCCGGCGCGCCGCTCAGTGGCCGAGCCGCTCGATCTCGGCCAGCAGGGCAGCTTCCATGGCCTCGATCGGCGCGTGCTCGCAGCCGGTGTAGAGCTCGATCTGGCCGCAGGCCTGGTGCAGCATCATCCGGGTGCCGACGATGGCGCGGCAGCCCAGGGCCTCGGCGTCCCGGATCAGCTTGGTGCGCACCGGCAGGAAGGCGGCGTCCATCACCAGCAGGTGCGGCGCCAGCCGGCCTTCGAGCGGGTTGACGTCGGGCGCGCGAAAGCCCGCCGCGGTCGCGTTGACCACGGTGTCGAAATGCTCGGCGCTGAAGTCGGCCAGCGTGCCGCCGCAGGCCAGGCCGAAGTCGGCCGCCAGCTTCTGGCCCCTGGACAGGGTGCGGTTGAAGACCGTGACCACGGCGCCCGCCTGCTGCAGGCCGTAGGCGATCGCCCGCGCCGCGCCGCCGGCACCCAGCAACGCCACCCGGCGGCCGGCCAGGGGCTCGGCCTCTTCCAGCGCACGCACCGCCCCCAGGCAGTCGGTGTTGTAGCCGGTCAGGACACCATCGACGTTGTTGATGGTGTTGACGGCACCGATCGCCTCGGCCGAGCGGTCCAGCCGGTCGAGCTGCGGGATCACCGCCTGCTTGTAGGGCATGGACACGTTCATGCCGCGCACGCCGAGCGTGCGGACCGCGTCGACACCGCGCACCGGATCGTCGACGCCGAAGCAGACGAAGGTGTAGTCCAGCCCCAGGGCGCGGTAGGCCGCGTTGTGGATGCGCACATTGAAGGAAAACGGCTCGCCCATGATCGAGCCGCAG
This sequence comes from Pseudomonadota bacterium, assembly GCA_041190985.1. Classification (GTDB taxonomy): domain Bacteria; phylum Pseudomonadota; class Gammaproteobacteria; order Burkholderiales; family Burkholderiaceae_C; genus Malikia. The sequence continues at coordinate 830 of JBEEPT010000115.1, read as the reverse complement.
AGCGTGGGAATGGAACGGGGCATGCGTGTCTTTCGAAGGGGGATCAAGCGGCCACGCCGGCCAGGTCGTAGCTGCAGGCCGGCCGCTGGCCGGCCAGGGCCTGCAGCAGGTTCTCGGTCGCGAGCTCGGCCATGGCGCGGCGCGTCTCGTGGGTGGCCGAGCCGACATGCGGCAGGGCCGTGACCCGGGGGTGGGTTCGCAGCGGCGAGTCGAGCGGCAGCGGCTCGACCGCGAACACGTCCAGGCCGGCGGCGCGCAGATGGCCGCTGTCCAGCGCCGCGAGCAGCGCCGCCTCCTGCACGATGGCGCCGCGCGAGCCGTTGACGAAGACCGCTCCGGGCTTCATCGCGGCGAACGCGCGCTGGTCCATCAGCCCCCGGGTCTCGCCGGTCAAGGGCAGCGTGCAGGCGACGATGTCGGCGCTGCTCAGCACCTCGTCCAGGCTCGCGCGCCTGGCGCGTCCGGCCAGCTCGGGCAGCGCCACCTCGAACGGGTCGTGGTAGAGCACGGGCATGCCGAAGCCCAGCGCCGCGCGCCGGGCCACCGCCTGGCCGATGCGCCCGAAGCCGAGGATGCCCAGGGTCTTGCCATGCACGTCCCAGCCGAACAGCTCCTCGCCGATGTTGCGCGTCCAGCGGCCCTCGCGCACCAGGCCGGCCAGCTCGACCAGGCGACGCGAGCTGGCCATGATCAGCGCGAACACGGTGTCGGCCGTGGTCTCGGTCAGCACGCCGGGCGTGTGGCACAGCCGGATGCCGCGCCGCCTGAGCAGGGCCAGGTCGTAGTTGTCCACGCCGACCGAGATGCTCGAGATCACCTCCAGCCGTTCG
>JBEEPT010000114.1:0-13923 GCA_041190985.1 Pseudomonadota bacterium | reverse complement strand
TGAACCTGATCATGCTGGCGGTGGCGATGTTCATCGACCTGCCGGCCGCCGTGCTGCTGCTCACGCCGATGTTCGTGCCGCTGGCTTCGGCCGTGGGCATGGACACCATCCAGCTGGGCATCATGATGATCGTCAACCTCTCGATCGGCCTGTACCACCCGCCCATCGGAACCACCTTGTTCATCACCAGCTCGATCGCCAAGGTGCGCATCGGCGACGTGGTGAAAGAGCTGATCCCGTTCTATGTGATCGCCGTCGGCCTGCTGCTCGGTTTCGCCTACCTGCCCTGGCTGACCCTGCGCTGAGTGCTGTCCTGTCCAACCACTTTTCACCAGAATCCTATGAGCAACCTTAAAGAATTGGCACAAGTGGCCTGGCGCATCCGCCGTTTCGCGGTGCGCATGGGTGAAGTGCAGGGTCAAGGTTACGTCGGCCAGGCCCTGGGCTATGCCGATGTGCTGGCCGTGGCCTATGGCCATGCGATGACCTTCCGGCCCGACGAGCCCGAGTGGGCAGGGCGCGACCGCTTCCTGCTCTCGCATGGGCACTACGCCATCGCACATTACGCCGCCATGATCGAGGCCGGGATCATCCCCGAGTCCGAACTGGAGACCTACGGCAGCGACGACAGCCGCCTGCCGATGTCGGGCATGGCCACCTACACCCCTGGCATGGAAATCTCGGGAGGCTCGCTCGGTCAAGGTCTGCCGATCGGCGTGGGCATCGCGCTGGGCCTGCGCCAGCAGGGCAGCTCGGCCTTTGTCTACAACTCCATGTCCGACGGGGAACTGGACGAGGGCTCGACCTGGGAGGCCGCCATGTCCGCGGCGCACCACGGCCTGTCCAACCTGATCTGCATCGTGGACATCAACAACCAGCAGGCTGACGGCCCTTCGACCAAGGTGCTGGGCTTCGAGCCGCTGGCCGATAAATGGGCCTCGTTCGGCTGGCATGTGCAGCGCGTCGATGGCAACCACCTGTCCGCCGTGCTGCGTGCCTTCGATACCGCCCGTCAGCTGCCGGACGCCAAGCCCCGCGTGATCCTGTGCGACACGCTGATGGGCAAGGGCATCCCTTTCCTGGAAGCTCGCGACAAGAACCACTTCATCCGTGTGGATCCGCCCGAGTGGCAGCAAGCCCTGGATGTACTGGACGCCAACCGCCCCTGAGGAGCCGAGCCATGAATACCGTGACAGACAAGAAACCCCGGCTGACCACCTCGGCCATGATCGCCTCCATCGCTTCCGAGGGCCAGCGCGTCAAGGCGGCTCCCTTCGGCAAGGCGCTGGTGGAATACGCCGCCAGCCACCCCGAAGTGGTCGGCATGACGGCCGACCTGGCCAAGTACACCGACCTGCACCTGTTTGGCCAGGCCTACCCGGAACGTTTCTTCCAGATGGGCATGGCCGAGCAGCTCCTGATGGGCGCGGCCGGCGGCATGGCCAAGACCGGCCTGGTGCCTTTCGCCACCACCTACGCCGTGTTCGGCACGCGCCGGGCCTACGACTTCATCCACCAGGTGATCGCCGAGGAGAACCTCAACGTCAAGATCTGCTGCGCCCTGCCAGGCCTGACCACCGGTTACGGCCCCAGCCACCAGGCCACCGAGGATCTGGCGATGATGCGCGCCATCCCGGGCCTGACGGTGGTGGACCCCTGCGACGCGCTGGACATCGAGCAGGCCGTGCCGCAGATCGCTGCCCACAATGGACCGGTCTACATGCGCCTGTTGCGCGGCAACGTGCCGCTGGTGCTGGACGAGTACGACTACCAGTTCGAGCTGGGCAAGGCCAAGCTGCTGCGCGACGGCGCCGATGTGCTGGTGATCTCGAGCGGCTTCATGACCATGCGCACGCTCGAAGTGGCCAGGCAGCTCGAGGCGGACAAGGTGAATGTGGCGGTGCTGCACTGCCCGACCATCAAGCCGCTGGACGAGGCGACCATCCTGGCCGAGGTGCGCAAGCCCGGCCGCCTGGTGGTGGTGGCCGAGAACCACTCGGTGGTCGGCGGCCTGGGCGAAGCCGTGGCTGGCTTGCTGCTGCGCGAGGGCGTGCTTCCCGCCAGGTTCCGCATGTTGGCGCTGCCCGACGCCTTCCTCGACGCCGGCGCCCTGCCCACGCTGCACGACCGTTACGGGATCTCCGCCGAAAAGATGGCGGCATCCCTGAAAGACTGGCTGAAGTGAGCGCCCTGGCCGTGGAGTCACCCCAAGCCTTGCTGCGCCAGCTCTTCGACGCGGCGGTGCACCGTGCCTTGCCGCACCACCAGCTGGCCCGGCACCTGCCGCCGCCGCCCAAGGGCCGCACCCTGGTCATCGGGGCCGGCAAGGCCGGTGCGGCCATGGTGCACGCCCTGGAGGCGGCCTGGCCCGCCGAGGCGCCCTTGTCCGGCCTGGTGGTGACCCGTTACGGCCACATCCCTCCCAGTCCGGGCCAGCTGCCCGCCAGGGTGGAGATCGTGGAGGCGGCCCATCCGGTGCCGGATGAGGCCGGCGTGCGGGCGGCCATGCGCATGCTCGAGATGACCCGGGGCTTGAGCGCCGATGACCTGGTGCTGTGCCTGATCTCCGGCGGCGGCTCGGCGCTGCTGAGCCTGCCCGCCGAAGGCCTGACGCTGGACGACAAGCAAGCCATCAACCGGCAACTCCTGCGCAGCGGCGCCAACATCCAGGAGATGAACTGCGTCCGCAAGCACCTCTCCCGCATCAAGGGGGGCCGGCTGGCGGCCGCCTGCGCACCGGCCCGGGTGCTCACGCTGGCCATCAGCGATGTGCCCGGTGACGACCCCGCAACGATCGCCAGCGGGCCCACCGTGCCCGACGACACCACCTGCCAGGAGGCTTTGGCCATCCTGAAGCGCTACGGCATTGCGCTGCCCGCACCGGTCGAGCAAGCCCTGCAAAATGGAGGTCTGGAAACCCCCAAGCCCGGTGACGGGGGATTCCAGGATCACGAGGTCCGCCTGATCGCCACGCCTTTCCAGTCGCTCGAAGCCGCCGCCGCGCTGGCGCGCGAACAGGGGCTGAACGCTTATATCCTGAGCGACGAGGTCGAAGGCGAGTCGCGCGAGGTCGGCAAGGTGCACGCGGCCTTGGCTCGTTCGGTGGCGCTGGGGCAGAGCACCCTGGCCAAGCCCTGCGTGATCCTGAGCGGTGGTGAAACGACCGTCACCGTGCCCCAACGCCATCAGGAGGCCAGCCCGGGGCGGGGAGGGCGCGCGGGTGAATTCTGCCTCGGACTGGCTGAGGGCTTGAAGGGCCACCCCGACATCTGGGCCTTGGCGGCGGACACCGATGGCATCGACGGCGTCGAGAACAACGCCGGCGCTTTCGTGACACCCGCCACGCTGGCCCGGGCCAGGCAGCTCGGCATCAGCCTGCCCATGCACCTTATGAACTTTGATTCGCACGGTTTTTTCTCGGGCCTGGATGATTTGCTGTTCACCGGGCCCACATTCACGAATGTGAATGACTTCAGGGCCGTGCTGGTCCTGTAGCTCGTCCTTGCGCCCGCCCGCTGTCACAGGCAGGGCGTGGCCCGACGCTGGGCCGCGTTTGCCCGATACGACGAAAGGCCCCGGGAGGGGCCTTTCCTGCTTCGTGGCGCACCCCGTCGCGGCCGGCGCCACGCCAAGCTCACATCAGCTGGACCGCGACCTTGTCGCGCAGCTCGACCTGCTGGTTCTTGTCGTTGACGAACACCAGCTTCGGCTTGTGGGTCGCGATCTGGTCCTCGTGCACCTGGGCGAAGGCCGCGATGATCAGCAGGTCGCCAACGGCGGCGCGGCGCGCGGCCGAGCCGTTGACCGAGATCATGCCCGTGCCGCGCTGGCCCTTGATCGCGTAGGTCACGAAGCGCTCGCCGTTGTCGACGTTCCAGATGTGGATCTGCTCGTTCTCGCAGATGTCGGCGGCGTCGAGCAGGTCCTCGTCGATCGCGCAGGAGCCTTCGTAGTGCAGTTCGGCGTGGGTCGTCGCGACGCGGTGGATCTTGGATTTGAGTAGGGTACGGAACATGATCGTATGGCCAGAAAAATTCGCGATATTTTGACAGATACCGCAAAACGGGCCGCGCCGGGCGGCCCGTCTCAATCTGATCCGGTCAGACGGGTCAGACCTGGCGGTAGATCTCGGCGCCCTTCCGGACGAACTCGACCGCCTTGACCTCCATGCCCTTTTGCAGCGCCTCACCCTCGGCGATGCCCTGCTTGGCGGCGAAGTCGCGCACGTCCTGCGTGATCTTCATCGAGCAGAAGTGCGGGCCGCACATGGAGCAGAAATGCGCCACCTTGGCCGATTCCTTGGGCAGGGTCTCGTCGTGGAACTCGCGCGCCTTGTCGGGGTCGAGGCCGAGGTTGAACTGGTCGTCCCAGCGGAACTCGAAGCGGGCTTTGGACAGCGCGTTGTCGCGGATCTGCGCGCCCGGGTGGCCCTTGGCCAGGTCGGCGGCGTGCGCGGCCAGCTTGTAGGTGATGATGCCTTCCTTGACGTCGTTCTTGTCGGGCAGTCCCAGGTGCTCCTTGGGCGTCACGTAGCACAGCATCGCGGTGCCATACCAGCCGATGGTGGCGGCGCCGATGCCGCTGGTGATGTGGTCGTAGCCCGGCGCGATGTCGGTGGTCAGCGGGCCCAGGGTGTAGAAGGGGGCTTCATGGCACTGCTCGAGCTGCAGGTCCATGTTCTCCTTGATCATGTGCAGCGGCACATGGCCCGGGCCCTCGATCATGACCTGGACGTCATGCTTCCAGGCGATCTGGGTCAGCTCGCCCAGGGTCCTGAGCTCGCCGAGTTGGGCCTCGTCGTTGGCGTCATAGATCGAGCCCGGGCGCAAGCCATCGCCGAGGCTGAAGGCCACGTCGTAGGCCTTCATGATCTCGCAGATCGCCTCGAAGTGGGTGTAGAGGAAGTTCTCCTGGTGGTGCGCCAGGCACCACTTGGCCATGATCGAGCCGCCACGGCTGACGATGCCGGTCATGCGCTCGGCGGTCAGCGGCACGTAGCGCAGCAAGACGCCGGCGTGGATCGTGAAGTAGTCCACGCCCTGTTCGGCCTGCTCGATCAGCGTGTCGCGGAAGATCTCCCACGTCAGGTCCTCGGCCTTGCCGTTGACCTTCTCCAGCGCCTGGTAGATCGGCACCGTGCCGATCGGCACCGGGCTGTTGCGCACGATCCACTCGCGCGTCTCATGGATGTTCTTGCCGGTCGAGAGGTCCATCACCGTGTCGCCGCCCCAGCGGATGGCCCAGGTCATCTTGTCGACTTCCTCATTGATCGAGGAACCGAGCGCCGAGTTGCCGATGTTGGCGTTGATCTTGACCAGGAAGTTGCGGCCGATGATCATCGGCTCGCTCTCGGGGTGGTTGATGTTGTTCGGGATGATGGCGCGGCCGCGCGCGATCTCGCTGCGCACGAACTCCGGCGTGATCTCGGCCGGGATGCCGGCGCCGAAGTGCTGGCCCGGGTGCTGGCGCGTCAGCAGGCGCGCCATCTTCTCGCCCGTCGGGCCGGTGGCCTTGAGCGATTCGACGTATTCCTGGCGGCGCAGGTTCTCGCGGATCGCGACGAACTCCATCTCGGGCGTGACGATGCCCTGCCTGGCGTAGTGCATCTGCGTCACGTTGGCGCCGGCCCTGGCGCGGCGCGGCTGGCGCTGCAGACCCGGAAAACGCAGCTCGTCGAGCCTGGCGTCGGCCGCGCGCTGGCGGCCGAATTCGCTGCTCAGGTCGGGCAGCACCTCGGTGTCGCCGCGCTCCTCGATCCAGCGCTGGCGCAGCGCCGGCAGGCCGCTGCGGATGTCGATCTGTGCGTCCGGGTCGGTGTAGGGACCCGAGCAGTCGTAGACGGTGACCGGCGGGTTGGACTCGCCGCCGAAGGCCGTCGGTGTGTCGGACTGCGAAATCTCGCGCATCGGCACCTGGAGGTCGGGGCGCGAGCCCTGGACGTAGACCTTGCGCGAGTTGGGCAGCGGCTGGATGGCGGCCGTGTCCACCTGGGCGGATGTGGCGAGGAATTTCTCGGGGGCGTTCATCGGGGCGAGTCTCCTGGATTGTGGGTGCTCCGAAGGTCGCCCCGGCGGGTGGACGGTTGGCGCAAGGCCAGACCGGTGAACCACGACCACAGGGTGAGACAGCTCTTCTTCCGCCGGTATGAACCGGATCAAGTTCGCGGGTTTGACTCATGCCATCTCAGCCCGCACCATGCGGACACCCCGGAGCAGCTGCCATTCTAAGTCACTTGGCGGGGATGACGTGGAATTGGAGGCTGAAGCAGGTTGACCGCGGCAGCCCCCTGCGGCGGCATTCCGTCGCACAATGGCATCGCTCCTCCTCAACCTCGACCGGTCACGACAATGAACCACCTGAAGATAGGCGCGCGACTTGCCCTCGCGCTGGGTGCCATCCTGCTGCTGCTGATCGCCACCTCGCTCAACGGAGTCTGGCGCCTGCACGAGTTGTCGGCTGCGGCCGAGACCTTGGGCACCCGCGGCAACGCCAAGCTCCAGCTGGCCCAGCAGTGGCATGCCGCGGTGGCGCTGAACTGGGTCAGGACCAAGGGGGCACTGCTCGACTCGAATCCGCAAAATCTTGGCCGCTGGAAGACGGAGATGGAGCAGACGTCCAGGGAGATCACCGATATCAGCAGCAAGCTCAAGGACTTGCTCTCCACCGATGAGGAGCTCAAGCTGATCGAGCAGATCAAAGCGGCGCGCGGGGCCTATACCAAGCCCCGCGAGCAGCTGTTCAAGCGCCGTGTCGAAGGGGCAGACGTGGCGTCGGCGCTGCAGCAGGAACTGGCCTCCCTGGGGGATGCCTATGTGGAGTCGATCGAGCGCATGCGCCGGCAGCAGCAAGACCATTACGAACGTGACCTGGCCGAGGCGCTGGCGCTGGCTCGGCGCGCGGAACTGATCCTGGCGGCGACCGGCGTGGCCGCCGTGGCGCTGGCCACCGTGCTCGCCGTCTGGCTGACCCGCAGCATCGTCGTGCCGATCCGGCAGGCGGCCGACTGCACGCGCTCGATCGCAGCGGGCGACCTGACCCTTGCGATCGCCGTGCAGGGCCGCGACGAGGTGGCCGAGCTGCTGGCTTCCCTGCGCGACATGCAGGCCAGCCTGAGGCGCATGGTCGCGCATGTGCGCCAGGGGGCCGAGGGCGTGTCGACGGCGAGCAGCCAGATCGCCCAGGGCAACCACGACCTGGCCGAGAGGACCTCGAGCCAGGCCAGTTCCCTCGAGGAGGCGGCCGCCAGCATGGAGGAGTTCAGCACCGCGGTGCGCCACAACGCCGAACATGCCGGCAAGACCAATGAGCTGGTCCAGGTCGCCAGCCAGGTGGCGGTTCAGGGCGGCGAGGCCGTGGCCCGCGTGGTCGGCACGATGAAGGACATCAACGCCAGCTCGAAGCGCATTGCCGACATCATCTCCGTGATCGACGGCATCGCTTTCCAGACCAATATCCTGGCGCTCAATGCCGCCGTCGAGGCCGCCCGTGCCGGCGAGCAGGGGCGTGGCTTTGCCGTGGTCGCCAGCGAGGTGCGGGCGCTGGCGCAACGCAGCACGGCAGCGGCCAAGGAGATCGCCGAGCTGATCTCGGACAGCGTGCGCAAGGTCGCGCACGGCACCGAACTGGTCGACAGCGCCGGCGCCACGATGGACGAGGTGGTGAGCGCGATCAACCGGGTGACGACGATCATGGCCGAGATCATCGCCGCCAGCCGCGAGCAGGAGACCGTGGTCGCGCAGGTCAGCGGCACGGTCAGCCACCTGGACCAGGTGACGCAGCAGAATGCCGGCCTGGTCGAGGAGGTCGCCGGCGCCGCGGACCAGCTCCGGCAGGATGCCGGCAGCCTGGTGCAGCTGGTGGCCCAGTTCAGGACCTGAGGCCGTGCTGCCTGCCGCTCAGGGCGCCAGCACCGTCGGCACCGCCTCGGGCAGCAGGCCGGTGTAGTCGCGGCTGCAGTGCAGGCCGCGGCTTTCCTTGCGGCTCTGCGCCGAGCGCACGATCAGGTCGGCCACCTGCACCAGGTTGCGCAGTTCCAGCAGGTCGCGCGTGACGTGGTAGTGGGCGTAGAAGTCGTGGATTTCTGCTTGCAGCAGCGCGATGCGGCGCGCCGCGCGCTCGAGCCGCTTGTCGGTGCGCACGATGCCGACGTAGTCCCACATGAAGCGGCGCAGCTCGTCCCAGTTGTGCGAGATCACGACCTGCTCGTCGGCGTCGATCACGCGGCTGTCGTCCCAGGGCTTGATCGCCGGGATCTCGGCCACCGGCTGCGCCGCCATGTCGGCCACCGCCGCGCGCGCGAACACCATGCACTCCAGCAGCGAGTTGCTCGCCAGCCGGTTGGCGCCGTGCAGTCCGGTGCAGCTGGCCTCGCCGACGACGTAGAGGCCGGGCACGTCGGTGCGCGCGTTCAGGTCGGTCACGACACCGCCGCAGGTGTAGTGCGCGGCCGGCACCACGGGGATCGGCTCCTTCGTGATGTCGATGCCGAGCTCGGCGCAGCGCGCCAGGATGTTGGGGAAATGCTCGTGCAGGAATTCCGGGCTCTGGTGCGAGATGTCGAGGTAGACGCAGTCCAGGCCATGTTTCTTCATCTCGAAGTCGATCGCGCGCGCGACCACGTCGCGCGGCGCGAGCTCGGCGCGCGGGTCGTGCGCGGGCATGAAGCGGGTGCCCCCGAGCGATTCCGGCAGCTTGAGGATGCCGCCTTCGCCGCGCACTGCCTCGCTGATCAGGAAGCTCTTGGCCTCGGGGTGGTAGAGGCAGGTCGGGTGGAACTGGATGAACTCCATGTTGCCGACCCGGCAGCCCGCGCGCCAGGCCGCGGCGATGCCGTCGCCGGTCGCGGTGTCGGGGTTGGAGGTATAGAGGTAGACCTTGCCGGCGCCGCCGGTGCACAGCACGGTGTGCGGCGCGACGAAGGCCTCGACCTCGTCGGTCTCCTCGTTGAGCGCGTAGGCGCCGAGGCAGCGGCGCTCGCCGCCCTTGCCGCCCTCGGCGTGCTTGTCGCTCAGGATCAGGTCGGCCAGCACATGGGTCTCGAACACCTGGACGTTGGGCGCCATGCGCACGCGGTCGATCAGCGTGTGTTGCACCGCCGCGCCGGTGGCGTCGGCGGCGTGCACGATGCGGCGGTGGCTGTGGCCGCCCTCGCGCGTCAGGTGCAGCTCGCCCTCGTGCAGCGTGAACTGGGTGCCCATCTCGCGCAGCCAGGCGATTGCCTCGGGCGCGTGCTCGACCGTGAAGCGGGTCGCGGCCGGGTCGCACAGGCCGGCGCCGGCGACGAAGGTGTCCTGCACGTGCGACTCGAAGCTGTCGTCCTCGGACAGCACGGCGGCGATGCCGCCCTGGGCCCAGCCGCTGGAGCCGTCGGCGATCGAGCGCTTGGTCAGGATCGCGACCTGCAGGTGGGAAGGCAGCAGCAGCGCGGTGCTCAGACCCGCGAGGCCGCTGCCGACGATGACGACGTCGAAACGGTGGGTCGGGACGGTGGCGGTCGGGGTAGGGATCGATGCGCTCATCGGTTGATTTTTCTGGGGCTCAGGCCGGCGTGTAGGCCAGCCGGACATAGATGGGGGCGAAGGCTTCGGCCTGGGTGATCTCGATCAGGGTTTCCTTGGCCAGCTCGAGCATCGCGATGAAGGTCACGACCAGCACCGGTGCGCCGCGACTGATATCGAACAGCTCCGCGAACTCGACGAAGCGCCGGCCCTGCAGCTGGCGCAGCACCAGGCTCATGTGCTCGCGCACCGAGAGCTCCTCGCGGCTGATCTTGTGATGCTGCACCAGCCGGGCGCGGCGCAGGATGTCGCGCCATGCCTGCTGCAGCTCGGCGGGGTCGACGTCGGGCAGCCGCACGCTCAGGGCCTGCTCGACATGCACGCAGGCGGCCAGGAAGTCGCGCCCGAGCTGCGGCGCCTCGGCCAGCTGGCGCGAGGCGAGCTTGATCTGCTCGTACTCGAGCAGGCGGCGCACCAGTTCGGCGCGCGGGTCCTCGGCCTCGCCGTCCTCGGCCGCCTGCCGCTGCGGCAGCAGCATGCGCGACTTGATCTCGATCAGCATCGCGGCCATCAGCAGGTATTCGCCAGCCAGTTCCAGGTTGCGCGCGCGCACCTGCTCGACATAGCCCAGGTACTGGCGCGTGACCTCGGCCATCGGAATGTCGAGGATGTTGAAGTTCTGCCGGCGGATCAGGTACAGCAGCAGGTCGAGCGGGCCCTCGAAGGCCTCGAGGAAAATCTCCAGCGCGTCGGGCGGGATGTAGAGGTCCTGCGGCAGCGCAAACAGCGGCTCGCCGTAGAGGCGCGCGAACGCCACCTGATCGACCACCTGGGGCAGTTCCGGCACACCGGCCGGGGCCGGCGGCAGCGCCGCTTCGTGGCCAGGTGGGGCGTTCATTCAGGCCGGCATCCAGCAGGTCAGCGCAGCGCGGGCTCGTTCTGGTAGACGTAGGGCTTTTGCTCCACGCGGCCGGCTTCGGCTTCGGCGTTCCATTCCGCGTCGACCTGCTTGTCCCACAGCAGGGCACGGCCTTCGCACTGCTGCGTGTCGAGTTCGGGGCGTGCCGCCTTGAGCGACTCGATGAACTGCGTGGCTTCGGAGGTGTAGTGGGGGCGTGCGAAGAGGCTCATGTCAGTATCGGACCACAGGGTAAATCTGTCGATTCTACCCAGCCGGCGGCGGACTGCGGGCGCGCGCCGGTGACGGGCCCGGCGCCTCAGCTGCAGACGCGCAGGTGCGCGGCCAGTCCCGAGCGCTCCAGCAGCGAGCGCGGCTGCTCGTTGAGATGCAGGATGTCGAGCTGCCCGCCGTGCCGCCCAAGCGCCTGCTGCAGCTGCTCGAGCGCATGCAGCCCGGTGGTGTCGAGCGCGATCAGGCGGCTGGCGTCCAGCGCCACGTCCCTGCCGTGCGGGCCGGACTCGACTTCCGCGATCAGCGGGTCGATCTTGGCGACGGCGCCGAAGAACAGCGAGCCGTAGAGGCTCACGCTGAGCAGCCGCTCGCTGCGTGCGACGACGTCGGCGCGGAACAGCTCGCCCTGGCGCCGCACGAACAGCACGCAGGCCAGCACCAGCCCGAGCTCGACCGCCAGCGTGAGGTCGAACACCACCGTGACGAAGAAGGTCGACAGCAGCATGAGCCGGTAGTGGCCGCGGAACTGGCGCAGGCGCGCGAACTCGCGCCACTCGCCCATGTTCCAGGCCACGAACAGCAGCACGCCGCCCAGTACCGACAGCGGCACCAGCCCGGCCAGCGGCGCGGCCAGCAGCACGATCAGCGCCAGGGCCAGGCAGTGCACCATGCCGGCCACCGGCGTGGAGGCGCCGGCGCGGATGTTGGTGACGGTGCGCGCGATCGTGCCGGTCACCGGCATGCCGCCGAAGAAGGGCACGATGAAGTTGGCCACGCCCTGCGCCATCAGTTCCTGGTTGGGGTCGTGCCGGCTGCCCGGGCGCAGCTGGTCGGCCACGCGCGCGCACAGCAGCGACTCGATCGCGCCCAGGGCCGCGAGCGTCAGCGTGGGCGTGACCAGCTGCCTGAGGTCGTTCCAGGACCAGGCCGGCAGCGCGAAGGCCGGCAGCCCCTGCGGGACGCCGCCGAAGCGCGAGCCTATGGTCTCGACCGGCAGCTCGAGCGCCCAGGCCGCGAACGACAGCGCGGACAGCGCGACGATGGGCGCGGGCAGGCGCGAGGTCGCGCGCAGCGCGCTGACGTTATCGATCCGGGCGATGCGGCGCCGAAAGGCCGAGTCGGCCGCCCACAGCCGCGGCCAGACGAAGAGGATCAGGACGCACAGCAGGCCCAGCGCCAGCGCGTGGGGGTTGAAGCTGTCGAGGTGCCGGGACAGCGTCGCCATCTGGCCGAAGAAGTCGCCCGGCATCTTCGGGATCTGCAGGCCGAGCAGGTCGCGCGCCTGCGACAGGCCGACCAGCACCGCGATGCCGTTGGTGAAGCCGATCACGACGCTGACCGGCACGAAGCGCACCAGCGAGCCCAGCTTGAGCAGGCCCATCAGGAACAGCAGCAGGCCGGCGACCGCGGTACAGACCAGCAGGCTGGCGACGCCGTGGCGCTCGACGATGCCGTAGACGATCACGATGAAGGCGCCGGCCGGCCCGCCGATCTGCACCGAGGAGCCGCCCAGCGTCGCGATCAGGAAGCCGCCGATGATCGCGGTCCACAGCCCGGCCTCGGGCTTGAGCCCGGAGGCGATCGAGAAAGCCATCGCCAGCGGCAGCGCGACGATGCCGACCGTCAGGCCCGCGCCCACGTCCCTGGCCAGGCGCTGGCGGTCGTAGCCGCGCAGGTCCTGCAGCAGCCGGGGACGAAAACGGGCCAGGGAGGACATGCGTGCGCTCATGCCTCCTTTATAACGCCGGCTCCGGCCCGTGCCGGACGGGAGCTGCCCCGTCGTGGCGCGGCGTGTCAGTGGATGCGCATGCCCGGCTGCGCGCCGGCCCAAGGTTGCAGCACGTAGATGCCGGGCTGGGCCTTCTCGTCGGCGTGGCTGGCGGCCAGCACCATGCCCTCGCTGACGCCGAACTTCATCTTGCGCGGCGCCAGGTTGGCCACCATCACGGTCAGCTTGCCGACCAGGTCCTCGGGCTTGTACATGCTCGCGATGCCGCTGAACACGTTGCGTGTCTTGCCTTCGCCGACGTCGAGCGTCAGGCGCAGCAGCTTGGTCGAGCCCTCGACCGGCTCGCAGTTGACGATCTGCGCGATGCGCAGGTCGACCTTGGCGAAGTCGTCGATCGAGATCGTCGGCGCGATCTCCTCGCCGCCCGGGACCAGCTTCTCGGGCTCGGGCGCTGCCGGCGGCTCGAACAGGGCCTCGAGCATCTTGACGTCGACGCGCTGCATCAGGTGCTGGTAGGCGCCGATGGCGTGTCCCGCGCCCAGCGGGGTGGCCGCGTTCGTGAAGTCCAGCGGCGGGCACTGCAGGAAGGCCTCGACATTGGCCGCCAGCGCCGGCAGCACCGGCTTGAGCAGCACCGTCAGCACGCGGAAGGCCTCGACGCAGGTGGTGCAGACGTCCTGCAGGCGCGCCTCCATGCCGGCCTGCTTGGCCAGCTCCCAGGGCTTGTTGGCGTCGACGTATTCGTTGACGCGGTCGGCCAGCGCCATGACCTCGCGGATCGCCTTGCCGTACTCGCGCTCGGCGTAGAGCTCGACAATCGCGGGAATCGCGGTCTGCAGGTGATCCAGCAGGGCCTCGCCGTCGGGCGAGACCGTGCCGAGCTTGCCTTCGAAGCGCTTGGCGATGAAGCCGGCCGCGCGCGAGGCGATGTTGATGTACTTGCCGACCAGGTCGGAGTTGACGCGCGCGACGAAGTCGTCCGGGTTGAAGTCCACGTCCTCGACCCGGCTGTTGAGCTTGGCCGCCAGGTAGTAGCGCAGCCACTCGGGGTTCATGCCGAGCTTGAGGTACTTGAGCGGGTCGATGCCGGTGCCGCGGCTCTTGCTCATCTTCTCGCCGCCGTTGACGGTGATGAAGCCGTGCACGTTGACCTTGTCCGGCGTCTTGCGGCCGCTGAAGTGCAGCATCGCCGGCCAGAACAGGGTGTGGAAGTAGGTGATGTCCTTGCCGATGAAGTGCACCTGCTCCACCGACGGGTCGGCGAAGAAGGCGTCGTAGTCCAGGCCCTTCTTGCCGAAGTAGTTCTTGAGGGACGCCAGGTAGCCGATGGGCGCGTCCAGCCAGACGTAGAAGTACTTGCCCGGCGCGTCCGGGATCTCGATGCCGAAGTAGGGCGCATCGCGGCTGATGTCCCAGTCGCCCAGGCCCCCCTGGCCGTTCTCGTCCTGGGTGAACCACTCCTTGATCTTGTTCAGCACCTCGGGCTGCAGGCGCGGCGTGCCGTCGGGCGCGGACGAGGCGGTCCAGTCCTTCAGGAACTCGACGCAGCGGTCGGACGACAGCTG
>JBEEPT010000113.1:0-2549 GCA_041190985.1 Pseudomonadota bacterium | reverse complement strand
GCCAGTCGCAGCACGCGCGGGTCGGCATCGGCCCCGCCCCAGCGCGTCGCCACGCGCACGACGTCGTGGTTGGACAGCGCCCAGCAGGGCCAGCCGTCGCCCACCACCGCATTGAAGCGCTCCAGCACGCCGTGCAGGAAGCTCGCGCTCTTGTGCTCGCCCAGCAGGTCGAAGCAGTAGGCCATGTGCAGCTTGTCGTCGCCACGGGTGTACTCGGCGACACGGGCCAGGCCGTCGTCGTCGCCGATCTCGCCCACCATGGTGGTGTCGGGATACTGGTCGAGCAGCGCGCGCAGGCGCTGCAGGAAGACCAGGTTCTCGGGCCGGCTCTTGTCGTAGACATGGTGCTGCCAGCCGTAGGGATTGAAGGGGTTGACCGCCGGATCGGGCTTGCTCGGATCGGGCGCGCCGCGGCCCGGGTTGCTGCGCAGCTCGGCGTCGTGGAAGTAGAAGTTGGCGGTGTCGAGCCGGTAGCCGTCGACGCCGAGGTCGAGCCAGAACCTGACCGTCGCCAGGATCGCGTCCTGCACCGCCGGGTTGTGGAAGTTCAGGTCGGGCTGGCTGCTCAGGAAGTTGTGCAGGTAGTACTGGCAGCGGCGCGTGTCCCACTGCCAGGCGCTGCCGCCGAAGATGCTGAGCCAGTTGTTGGGCGGATTGCCGTCGTCCTTCGCGTCGGCCCAGACGTACCAGTCGGCCTTGTCGTTGTCGCGGCTGGCGCGGCTCTCGGCGAACCAGGGATGCTGGTCGCTGGTGTGCGACAGCACCTGGTCGATCATGACCTTGAGGCCGAGCTCGTGCGCGCGCGCGACCAGCGCGCGGAAATCGTCGAGCGTTCCGAACATCGGGTCGACGTCGCAGTAGTCGCTGACGTCGTAGCCGAAGTCCTTCATCGGGCTCTTGAAGAAAGGCGACAGCCAGATGCCGTCGGCGCCGAGCGCCGCGATATGCTCCAGCCGCGAGGTGATGCCCGGCAGGTCGCCGATGCCGTCGCCGTTGCTGTCCTGGAAGGAGCGCGGATAGATCTGGTAGATGACGCCGCCGCGCCACCAGCCGTTGTTGGGTGCCTTGTTGCTCATGTTCGATCGGTGGGAAAAGTTCAGCCTTTGACCGCGCCGGCGGTCAGGCCGGAGACGATCTTTTTCTGGAAGATCAGGACCAGGGCGAGCAGCGGCAGCGTCACCAGGACGGAGGCGGCCATGATGTTGCCCCAGGGGATGTCGTACTTGCTCGCGCCCGAGATCAGCGAGATCGAGACCGGCACGGTGCGCTCGTTGTTGTCGAGCACGAAGGTCAGCGCGAACAGGAACTCGTTCCAGGCCGCGATGAAGGCGAGCAGCCCGGTCGAGACCAGCGCCGGCCACAGCAGCGGCAGGAACACGTCCTTGATGATGCGCCAGGGGCTGCAGCCGTCCATGATCGCGGCCTCCTCGAGCTCCTTGGGCAGCTGCTTCATGAAGGTCGTCAGCACCCAGACCGTGAACGGCAGCGTGAAGATCATGTAGGGCAGCACCAGGCCAAGCGCCTGGTTGTAGAGGCCGAGCGCACGGATCAGCTCGAACATGCCCGCGAGCACAGCGACCTGCGGGAACATCGACACGCCGAGCACGGCGGTCAGCAGCAGGCCGCGGCCCTTGAACTGGATGCGGCCAAGCGCATAGGCAGCGGTCACGCCCAGGAACAGCGAAAGCACGACGACCGTCACCGACACCAGCACCGAGTTCACGATGTGGCGCCCGAAGGGCTGCTCGGCCAGCGTGAACAGCGAGGCGTAGTTGGCCAGCGTGACCGAAGAAGGCCAGAGCCTGGGCTCGAACAGGGCCGAGCCCGACTTCAGCGAGGTCGATACCGCGTACAGGAAGGGAAAGACCGAGACGACGACGACCAGCGCCGCTGCCAGGTAGAGCGCGACACGCCCGGGAGAAGTTGCTTTCATGTTCAGTCCTCCGACAGCCTCATGCGGCCAAGGCGGATCGCCGCGACGGTGCACAGGCCGATGATCAGGAACAGCGCGGTCGAGGCGGCCGAGCCATAGCCCATGTAGCCGTTGTCGACCATCTCGCGCCGCACGAAGCCCGACATGCTGATCGTGCTGTTGTTGTTGGACGTCAGCACGTAGATCAGGTCGAACACGCGCAGCGCGTCGAGCAGGCGGAAGATCACCGCCACCATCAACGCCGGGCGGATCAGCGGCAGCGTGACCTTCCAGAACACGCGCAGCGGATGCACGCCATCGACGCGCGCCGCCTCGTAGCAGTCCTTGGGCAGGGTCTGCAGCGCGGCCAGGATCAGCAGCGCCATGAAGGGCGTGGTCTTCCAGACGTCGACCGCCACCACGGTCCAGAGCGCGAAAGCGGGGTCGGCGGTCCAGGCCAGCTTCTGCGCCAGCAGCCCGCTGTCGACGAGCATCTGGTTGATGACGCCGAACTGATCGTGCAGCATCCAGCCCCACATCTTGGCCGAGACGATGGTCGGAATCGCCCAGGGCACCAGCACGGCGGCACGCACCCAGGCGCGGCCCTTGAACTCCTGGTTCAGCAGCATGGCCACGC
>JBEEPT010000112.1:0-5575 GCA_041190985.1 Pseudomonadota bacterium | reverse complement strand
TGTTCCTGCAGCGCCTTGATCTGCTCGTAGACCGACAGCGTCAGGTAGTTGTACTGCTCGTTGAGCTTGGCCGAGGCGTCGACCGGGTCCTTCCCGAGTGCGGCGAACTCCTTCACCGTCTCCGCAATGGCCTTTCCGCCCAGGCTATCCAGCCTGATGGCGACGATGGTCAGCTTCTCCAAGTTTGAGGCAGCCACAGCTCCTGTGGCTGCAAACTGCGCCAGAGCCGCCGCGGCTTCGGACTGGGTGCCCACAATGCCGTCAATGGACTCGGCCATCGACTGCAGCTGTCCAGCTGTGGTCCCCGCGGAATTGCCCGTCAGGATCAGCGCCCGGTTGTAGGCGTCGGCCTCCTTGGAACCCTGGTTGTAGGCCACGCCAAGGGCAACCGCCGCCCCGCCCAGCAAAGTGAAAGGGTTGATGAGCCGCACCACCGCGCTGCCTAGCGCGCGTGCCGCGGGCGCGATTCCGCCGAACACGTCGCGCAGTTGTCCACCCTGCTGAAGCAGCACCGTCAACGGCGCCTGCCCGGCTTGCAGGCTGACCACGATGTCAGTGAGCTGCGCCGGCACTTGGCGCAGTGCAGCTGCAGTGGCCCGCGCGCTTTGCGCAGTGTTGCCGAGAGCCGCGGCGGTTCTTTGACTTGCCCGAGCGGCGGCCAAATCAACAACCAAGCCTTCCTTGACAAGGCGCTGGTACTCGGCCTCTGCCGATGCGCTTCGAACGAGCGCCGCCACCTTTTCTCGCGCTGCGGCAGCTGTTGCCTGCTGTGCCCGGGCCGCTTGAAGATCGACCGCTGCGCCAGACTGCACAGCACGCTGGTAATCAGCTTCAGCGGCGGCTGATCTGACCGCGCTCTCCAGCCGATCCCTTGCCGCTGCCGCGGCTTGCTGCTTGGCCTTGGCTGCACTCAGATCCGAGACGATGCCGGCCTCGACAGCCTGCCGATACTCGGCCTGTGCCGCTGCCGCACGGGCAATGCCGGTAACGTCGATGTTGACGCCAGTAGAGACCGCTCTTTGCCTGGAGGCGACCAGATCCAACTGCTCCAGGTAGGGCCGCAGCGCCTCTGGGTTCACGCCACGTTGTTCTGCTAGAAGCTGGAAGTAGCGTGCGCTGGTACGTCCGCCCGCCTCGGTGGCGAACGTGACCCGCTCTATGGAGCGGATCATCGACTTCGTGGCCGCGTCGACCTTCGCGGTCGCGGGGGCCGCACCTTCGCCGATCCCGCCAAGGCCCTTGGAAGCCTCCTGGCCCGCCGTCTTCGCGGCCTGTCCGAGGCTGCTGATGGAGCGCTTTGCCTTGCCGACACCCGCCTCGACGCCTGATGCGTCCGCGGTTATCG
This sequence comes from Pseudomonadota bacterium, assembly GCA_041190985.1. Lineage (GTDB taxonomy): Bacteria > Pseudomonadota > Gammaproteobacteria > Burkholderiales > Burkholderiaceae_C > Malikia. Next base: position 4,230 of record JBEEPT010000112.1, on the reverse strand, counting down.
CAAGCTGCGCTTTTCTGTCAGCCATTGGGGCTCCGGTGTTTCTGCTGCCAGGCAAAGAACTTCAAGGCGGCGTCCTCCATCACTCGAACATCGGCGAACACGTCGTCGCGCTTCTTGCTTGGCACGCGCATCAGCGAGAAGACCGAGGGCAGCGCGCTGTAGTCGAGCCCCGTGGGGCCCGCCATGCCGACACGCCACTGGGTCGCCATCGCCTCGAAGACCAGCACCGACTGCCAGTTGCAGTCCCACACTTCGGTTGTATGGCTGCTCGCTTCTTCCACCGTGAGGCCCAGCATCTGGGCTTCATGCTCCGTTGGGGGCGGGGTGTAGATCGCGCGAGCAGCCTCCCTCAGTTTTTTTCGCGGGCCTTCACCAGCTCGCCGAGGTAGCGCTCGTAGATCGCCCCCCATGCGCCGATGTAGTTCGACAGCAGCAGCTTCGCGTTGGCCTCGTCGAAGGAGTCCTCGAGATCCCAGCCGCTGGCGACTTCCATCAGAGCCACTTCGGTGGCCTTCCCGTCAAGCCCTTCCAGCCACTGCGCGAGCTGCTCGCGCGTGCGGTTGCGGAAGGTGAACTCCACGCCCACCGGCTTGGATCCGGGGACGGGGATGTCCACCCTCGCGCGGAAGGTCGGGCTCTGCACAAGCGAGAGCTTCGCCATCTCAGGTCGCGTAGCGCGTCGGCTTGTTCAGGAAGCGCGCCGTCGCCTGGCAGGCCATCAGCTCGTTCACCGTCAGGGACGGCGTCTCGTTGAGCGTCAGGTAGGCGTAGTAGCACAGCTTCGAGCCGTTGGCGAGGTTCACGCGCAGGGCGCGGGCCTCCCGGTCGTCGTTGGCTGCTGCCATGGCGATGTAGCCCGACAGCGTCGGATCGTCGGCCACCGAGAAGTTGAAGCCGCCGGCCGTCTTGGTCGTCGGGATCTCGGTCTGCGCGTCGTCTTCCAGGAACTGGTACGACAGGAACTGCTGCTCGCCGCCCTGCGAGGTCGGCTGCAGCACCTGGGTGATCTGCGTGAAGGTCGTCACTTCGCGCACCGATCCCGTGCCGCTGCCGGACGGATAGATGTCGGTGTCGGTGGTGTTGATGCCTTCCAGTTCGAACGTGTTGGCGGTGACACCGGACACGCGCACCAGTCGGTTGTTCAGACGCGACCAGCCCGAGGTGACGACGACGTAGTCGCCATTGGACAGGCCGTGCGCCGTGCTGGTGGCGACGGCGGGGTTGGCGTTCGAGACGCCGGAGACGGTCAGGACGGAACCGTAAGCCGACCCGATGAACAGGGTCGACCCATTGGGCAGGCTTGCAGCCATGGTGAGTACCTTTCAGGTAAGAAAAAACCGCCCGAAGGCGGCAGGAGTGAAGTGGCCCGGCCTTATCGGTCGGACCACACGGAAAAGTCCTGGCGCATGCCCCGGTAGTCGGTCTGCGGATCGATGTCCGCGACCGCTGCACCGAGGGGTGTCGCCTGGAAGTCAGTCGAGGCCACGACAGCGGCCTCGGCCGACAGCGAAAGTGAGGCCGCCTGCTCCCGCGTGGTCGCCCACACGGCCACCTGGAACCGGCCGTTCTTCTTCGACGGCAGCACGCTCTCCAGGTAGAGCACGGACTCGCCGCCGATCTGCTGATAGACGATGTAGGGCAGCGCCGCACCTGATGGCGCCTGGTCTGGATAGCACCGGCCCGACACCAGCGACTGCAGCGCGTCGAACAGGTCGCTCTCGACACTCATTGCAGGCCCCTGACACGTTCCTGCAGCTTGTCGAAGAAGGTGTCCTTCGCCACGTCAAGCGAGACTTGCTTCTTCGCGTCATAGGCGGGCCGCAGGAACGGGTGCGCCCTCGCCTTGCTGGTGCCGAACTCGACCATGAAGCCGTAGGGCGCCTTGCGGTGGTTCCAGGCCACGTGGTACGTCGCCTTCTGGCCGGTGGAGTTGTCCTGCGAGAAGACCTGGTAGATGGAGTCGCGCAGCGTCCCGGCGGGGAAGAAGTACTTCGCGTTCGTGCCGTAGAACCAGTGACCCTCGGTGCCCACAGGCACGCGCATCAGCACTTCGCGGTAGAGCACGTCCGCGCCGGCCTGTGCCGCTGGGCGCACCGCGTCGTTCGCGGCCTCGCCCAGTTCGCTCAGCCACGCCTGCACTTCGGCGTCGTCGAAGGCCACCGTCAGAGCTTCAGCCATTGATCAGCTCGCACAGCAGGTCGGTGAACTCCAGGCGCTGCGTGTCAGGCAGCACCGCCTTGATCTGGTAGGTGGCGCTGCCGTGCGTCAGACGCATGGCCGGCGTCACATCGGTGCGCCGGCGAATCCGCACCCGCACCGCGTTGATCGAGATGTCCTTGTCCGCGCGCATGGCCTCGTTGCCGGTCGGGTGCCGCACGTTGGCCCAGACCGTCGCCAGGGTGGACCAGGTCGCCGATGGCTGCCCGACCGCGTCCTGGCCGCTCGCCCGCTGTTGGATCACCACGCGAGCGTTGAGCGTGCCGGCGTTGAGTCCCACGTCACACCACCGTCAGGCGCCACTGGTCGAGCAGACCGTCGATGAACCGGTTCGGCTGCGCGGACACGCTCGGGCCCTGCATGAAGGCCTCCGGGTTGCGGATGCGCGCACCGACGTGGGCGATGATCCAGTCCTTGATCTCCTCGGGCACGTCGACCGCGTCGCCGAAGCCGCAGACCATCGTGACCGTCACCGCGTTCGGGCGCCGGTAGGTCGTCGGCCAGGTCGTGCCATCGGCGCGGGCCAGCCGGCCTGGCGCGCTGGCGACGTCGACCACGTACAGGCTGCTCGACAGCGTCTGCGATGCGTTCGCGTCGTCGTAGTACGTCACCGAGGTCACGCTGGTGCAGCCGAACGGCAGTTCGATCACGCCGTGGCTCGGGAAGCAGTCCAGGCGCAGGGCCCACGTCTGGGTCAGGATCGCGCGCCGCATCTCGGTCTGAGCCTGCGCGGTGGCCGAGCGGACCAGGCGCTCGATCTCGGTGTCGAGGTCGGTGCCATCGATCCGAAGCGCCAGCTTCGCGGTGGTAGCCGTGACCACCGGGTCGTTGGTGGCCGCCGGCGTGATCAGCTCGAGCGCGTGGATCTGCATCGATCAGCCCTCGGCCTTCTTGCCGCGCTTGGGCGCCGGCTTGTCGACCTCGGCAGCCACCTGGGCCACCGGTTCGGGGGCGGTTGCGTCCTCGGCGAACCCGCGACGCTTCCAGCGCTCGCACGATTCCTCGGACAGCTCGTAGACCCGGCCAGCCTCGAACACCTGCGGGTGTTCCTCGACCGTCGTCCGGCTCTTGGTGAACTTGATGAACGGCATCGTTCAGTCCTTCATGGATGCCCCGGAGCCGAAGCCCCGGGGCTGCGCCTCATCAGGCGACGACCTCATCCACCGTGGCCGCATCCACGCCGGTGGCCGGGCCGCGCACCGGGAACATGCCCAGCACGATGCCGCCGGCATCCGAGGTGGCGGTCGCCACGGTCATCGACAGACGGAAGTGCGTGAAGCCGTTGTCGACGTCCAGTTCCTCCGGGCGCAGGTTGATCAGCACCTGCTTATTGCTGTCCGTGCCGGCCTGGGTCAGCTGGGTGATCGCCTTGCCGGGGATCGACTTCGCGCCCGTGCCGCCGGAATCGCTGGCCTGCTGCAGCAGGGCGTCCAGCGTGGCGCTGGCGCCCAGGTCGCCCGCCTGCACGATCGCCACGAAGGACTGAAAGTCCCTGGCGGCGATCCAGCCGGTGGTGACGGTGCCGGCAGCGTAAGCGTCCGGGTCGATGTTGCCGACGACGCCGATGACCTCGCTCGGCTTGGCATTGAGCATCATGGTGATGTCCTTTCAGTGATGTGGTGGATCAGGAGCGCTCGGCCAGGAAGACGAACGGCGAGCGCGTGTTGCTGCTGTTCGGCGGCGTGACGGCGGCGTTGAGCACAGGCTTGGCATCGACGCGGAACGTGAAGCGCCAGGCGTTCATGTTCTGGTCGAAGAAGATGTGCATGGACTGCGCGGTCTCGATGCCGCCCGACTTGGTGATCGCGCGCTGGTACTTCCAGTTCACGAAGCCGATGTCGCCCACGTCGCCCACGGTGTCGCAGACGTCGGTGGAGATGATCGGACGACCGAGCAGGAAGCCCATCGGAGCCTGCGCCATGCCCTGGTTCGGGGCGGTCCAGATGGGCTGGTTGCCGATGGTCATGACCACCAGCTGCGGCAGCACGTCCGGGTTCACCAGCCACACCGCGC
>JBEEPT010000111.1:0-8084 GCA_041190985.1 Pseudomonadota bacterium | reverse complement strand
CTGGCCGCCGGCCTGGTGCTGGCCTTCATGGTGCTGCCCTTCATTGCCGCCGTGATGCGCGACGTGTTCGAGATCGTGCCGCCCATCCTGCGCGAGTCGGCCTATGGCCTGGGCTGCACGACCTGGGAAGTGGTGCGGCGCGTCGTGCTGCCCTACACGCAAAAGGGCGTGATCGGCGGCGTCATGCTGGGCCTGGGCCGCGCCCTGGGCGAGACCATGGCCGTGACCTTCGTGATCGGCAACTCCACCCGGCTCAGCAGCTCGCTGTTCGCGCCGGGCACCTCGATCGCCTCGACCCTGGCCAACGAGTTCGGCGAGGCGGCCGATTTCCACATCTCCGCGCTGTTCGCGCTCGGCTTCCTGCTGTTCGTCATCACCTTCTTCGTGCTGGCGATTGCCAAGCTCCTGATCATCCGCGGCGAGAAGGCCAAGGGCGCCTGAGGCCCTCCACACAGAAGAGTCGAAGATGCAAAATCTCTCCAACCCCAATCTGTACCGCCGCCGCATGCTGGCCAACCGCATCGGCCTGACCCTGTCGATGGGCGCGATGGCGCTGGGCCTGGTCGTGCTGCTGTGGATCCTGGCGGTGCTGTTTTCCAACGGCCTGGCCGCGCTGGACTGGAACATGTTCACCGAGTCGACGCCGGCGCCCGGCAGCGAGGGCGGCGGGCTGGCCAACGCCATCGTCGGCAGCCTGCTGATCGTGGGCTTCACCGTGCTGATCGCCACGCCGATCGGCGTGTTCGCCGGCGTCTATCTGGCAGAGTACGGCGACCAGAGCAAGACCGCCGAGCTCACGCGCTTCGTCACCGACATCATGCTGTCGGCGCCCTCGATCGTGCTGGGCCTGTTCGTCTACGCGATCTTCGTCGCCAAGGTCGGCCACTTCTCCGGCTGGGCCGGCACGGTCGCGCTGTCGCTGATCGCGATTCCCGTGATGGTGCGCACCACCGAGAACATGCTGCGCCTGGTGCCGCAGACGCTGCGCGAGGCCGCCTTCGGCCTGGGCGCGCCGCGCTGGAAGGTCGCCACCTTCATCACGCTGCGCGCGGCCAGGAGCGGCGTCGTCACCGGTCTGCTGCTGGCGATCGCGCGCATCAGCGGCGAGACCGCGCCGCTGCTGTTCACCGCGCTCAACAACCAGTTCTTCAGCTCGGACATGAGCCAGCCCATGGCCAACCTGCCGGTCGTGATCTTCCAGTTCGCGATGAGCCCGTACGAGAACTGGGTGCGGCTGGCCTGGGGCGGCGCGCTGCTGATCACGCTGGCCGTGCTGGTGCTCAACATCGTCGCCCGCGTCTTCATCCGCGACAGGAGCGCCGGCTGAGGCCGCCGACGTCCCGACATCCGAATACCCCGTAGCGAGACCCATAAATGTCTGCAACCCCCACCGCTCTCAGGAACGCCATCGAGGTGCGCAACCTCAACTTCTACTACGGCAAGTTCCAGGGCCTGAAGAACATCAACCTCGACATCGCCGAGAACAAGGTCACCGCCTTCATCGGCCCCTCGGGCTGCGGCAAGTCGACGCTGCTGCGCACGCTCAACCGCATGTACAGCCTCTACCCGGGCCAGCGCGCCGAAGGCGAGATCAATTTCTACGGCCAGAACGTGCTCGACCCGAAGCAGGACCTCAACCTGCTGCGCGCGCGCATCGGCATGGTGTTCCAGAAGCCCACGCCCTTCCCGATGTCGATCTACGACAACATCGCCTTCGGCGTCAAGCTCTACGAGAACCTCAGCAAGAGCGAGATGGACGAGCGCGTCGAGTGGGCGCTGACCAAGGCCGCGCTGTGGACCGAGGTCAAGGACAAGCTCAGGCAGAGCGGCCTGTCGCTGTCCGGCGGCCAGCAGCAGCGCCTGTGCATCGCGCGCAGCGTCGCGGTCAAGCCCTCGGTGCTGCTGCTCGACGAGCCGACCTCGGCACTGGACCCGATCTCGACCGGCAAGGTCGAGGAACTGGTGCACGAGCTCAAGAACGACTACACGATCGCGATCGTGACCCACAACATGCAGCAGGCGGCGCGCTGCAGCGACTTCACCGCCTACATGTACCTCGGCAGCCTGGTGGAATACGGCACCACCGAGCAGATCTTCTTCAAGCCGCAGCGCAGCGAGACCGAGGACTACATCACCGGGAGGTTCGGTTAATCATGTCCGACAAACACATATCCAGCCAGTTCGACGCCGAGCTCAACCGTATCTCGACCCGCGTGCTCGAGATGGGCGGCGTGGTCGAGTCCCAGCTGCAGCAGGTGCTCTACGCGCTGTCCAGCTTCAGCTGCGAGACCTGCGGCCAGGTGCTCGAGATCGAGGACCGCATCAACCGCATGGAAGTCGAGATCGACCACGACGTCACCTCGACCATGAGCCGGCGCCAGCCGACCGCGCGCGACCTGCGCCTGCTGGTGGGGGTCTCGCGCATCCTGATCAACCTCGAGCGCGCCGGCGACGAGATCACCACCATCGCCAGGAACCTGCGCTCCGCGCTGGAGAACGGCATGCCGCGCTCGCTGCCGACGACCGAGCTGCGCGTGGCGGGCAACCTGGCGGCCGACCTGCTGCACCGCGCGCTCGACGCCCTGGCGCGCATGGACGTGCAGGCGGCGCTGGCCGTGATCAAGTCCGACGAGGCGATCGACAGCGAGTACGAGGGCCTGACCCGCAAGCTGCTGACCTACATGATGGAAGATCCGCGCACCATCAGCGCCGGCCTGAACCTGATGTTCCTGGCGCGCGCGATCGAGCGCGTGGGCGACCACGCCTCCAACATCGCCGAGGCGGTGATCTACGTCGCCAAGGGCGCCGACGTGCGCCACGCGACGCCCGAACAAAGAGAGGCTGCGGTCAAATGAGAAAGCTGCCGCGCGTGCTGGTGGTCGAGGACGAGCCGGCCATCGCTGAACTCATCGCAGTCAACCTGCGTCACAACGGTTTCGCGCCGACCGTCGTGTTCGACGGCGCGGCGGCGCAGCGCGAGATCGACGCCGTGCTGCCCGACGTCATCCTGCTCGACTGGATGCTGCCGGGCGAGAGCGGCGTGACGCTGGCCAGGCGCTGGCGCTCGCAGGAGCGCAGCAAGCCGGTGCCCATCATCATACTGACCGCGCGCAGCGAGGAGTCTGACAAGGTCCAGGGCCTCGATGCCGGCGCCGACGACTACGTCACCAAGCCGTTCTCGACCCACGAGCTGCTGGCGCGCATCCGTGCCGTGCTGCGCCGGCGCGCGCCCGAGATCGTCAACGACACGGTCCAGATCGGCGAGCTCACGCTCGATGCCGCGACCTACCGCGTCAACCACAAGGGCCGCGAGCTCAAGGTCGGTCCGACCGAGTTCAAGCTGCTGCATTTCCTGATGAAGCATCCCGAGCGTGTGCACACGCGCGGCACGCTGCTCGACCGCGTCTGGGGCGACCATGTCTTCATCGAGGAGCGCACCGTGGACGTCCATGTCAAGCGACTGCGCGAGTCGCTGGGCGAGGCGGGCTGCATGATCGAGACCGTGCGCGGTGCCGGCTACCGGATCACCGCCCAGGCCGTGCCCAAGGCACCCAAGACCGACGCCGCCGCGGCATGATACGCCGCCTGATCGAGCTGCTGGCGCTGACCGCGGCGGGCGGCTCGGCCGCGCTGGCGGCCGGGGCGCAGCCCTTCCAGGTCATAGGCGGTGCCGGCGCGGGCGCCATGCTCTGGATGCTGCTGGACGAGCGCCGGCTGGCCCGGCTGCAGCGCTGGCTCGGCCAGGGACGCACGGACGGCGCGCCCGATCTGCCCGGTGACTGGGGCGAGATGGTCGAGCGCATCCAGCGAGGCTACAAGCTGCTGGAGCGCGGGGTGCGCACGAGCGAGCAGCGCCTCGAACAGCTGATGGCGGCGATCCAGGCCTCGCCCGGAGGCGTCGTCGTCCTCAACAGTTCCGAGCAGATCGAGGTCGCGAACGAGGCGGCGGCCGCACACCTCGGCTTCGACGCGCGGCGCGATATCGGCCAGTACATGCGCAATCTGGTGCGTGATCCGGGCTTCGTCGCCTACCTCGCGGCCGGCAACTACGGCCACCCGGTCGAGATCGTGCTGCGCGTGCCGGAGACGGGGCAGTTCAAGCGCATCTCCCTGCAGGTCTACCCTTATGGCCTGGGCAAGCGGCTGATGCTGACGCACGACATCAGCAGTGTCGAACTGGCCGAAGCCATGCGGCGCGACTTCGTGGCCAACGTCTCGCACGAGATCCGCACGCCGCTGACCGTGCTCAGCGGCTTCGTCGAGACCATGCTGAGCCTGGACCTGTCGCCCGAGGAGCGCGAGCGCTACCTGATGCTGATGAACCAGCAGGCCCAGCGCATGATGACGCTGGTCAACGACCTGCTGCTGCTGTCGCGCCTGGAAGGGACGCCCGGGCCGGGCACTGGCGACTGGATGCCAGCCCGGGACCTGCTGGATCAGGTGGTCGAGGAAGCCGGCGCGCTGTCGGACTTCATTGCCGACGGCGGACACGACATCGAGGCCGAGCCCGGTCCCGCGTTCGAGATCGCGGGCTCGCGCGCGGAACTGCTCAGCGCGATGTCCAACCTGCTGAGCAACGCGGTGCGCTACACGCCAGCCGGGGGCGGCATCCGGGCCGGCTGGCGCCTGCTGGAGGGCGGCGGCGCGCAATACTACGTCACCGATACCGGGCCGGGCATCGCGCCCGAGCACATTCCCCGCCTGACCGAGCGTTTCTACCGCGTCGATCGCAGCCGCTCGCGCGAAACCGGCGGCACCGGCCTGGGACTGGCCATCGTCAAGCACGTGGTGCAGCGCCACGGCGGCCAGTTGCGGATAGAGAGCGTCGTCGGGCGGGGCTCGACCTTCAGCATCGTGCTGCCCGCAAGCCGCATGCGCGCGACCTGAGGCCGGCCGGGCGCTGCGGCGACAGGGCGGGTCAGCGGCGCTCGTACACCAGCAGGCCGTCGCGGTTCTCGCGCAGGCGCGGCACCTTGCGCAGCGGCCGCCACTGTGCCAGCGCCACGGCCTGCTCGAGGCTGGCTTCGGCGTGCGGCTCCACGACCAGCAGCCGGCAAGCGCTGCCCTGGCCGGGGCGGGCGCGCTGCAGGCTCAGTCCGGCATGGTATTGCAGGGCCGCGATCTGGCCCTGGCTCAGGCCGTGCACCAGCACGCAGCTGCCGGGGGCAGCGAGCGCGGCGATACGGCGCGATATTGGCGCCTGGCCCATGCCGTAGTTGAGCACCGGCAGCCAGAGCGTCATCAGCAGCAGCCAGCACAGCGAGCTGCCGGCCGCCGACAGCACCAGGCCTTTCCAGAGGGCGGGGCGGTAGCGTCCGACGCGCCAGGCCAGCAGGCCGACCCAGACCGCGCTGGCCAGCAGGGCGGGGGCCAGCAGGGTCCAGTCGAGCCCGGGCTTGAAACCCGGCACCAGGCGCAGGACGTTGCCGGCGGGCTTGGCCGGCACGCCGGTCTCGATCGCGATCCAGTACAGCCAGATCACGACGGCGCAGCCGCTGAAGAACAGCAGCGAGAACCAGTCGAGCAGCGCGGTGACGCTGCGTGACAGCGTCGGCATGGCAAAAGCGGCGAGGCAGGCCAGGCCGGGCAGCGCGAGCAGCAGGGCGCGGTCGCTGGCCTCGAGCAGCCAGCACGAGGCCGTGGCGGCGAGCGCGAACCACAGGGGCAGCAGCACATGGGCGCTGCCGAGACGCGAGCGCCAGCGCCACAGGGTCCAGAGCGCGATCAGGCCGGCCGGCCAGGTGAACCAGAGCAGCAGGCGCAGGAAGTCGCGCCAGCTGCTCCAGTGCAGCCAGGCGTCGAGTTCGCCCCAGACCTCAAGGCGGCGCGGCAGCTCGAGATCCCAGGCCAGCAGCGCCGCCAGCAGCGTGCCCGAGACGCAGAAGGTCAGCAGCAGGGCACGGCCCTGGCCGGGGGCGGCGGCGTCGCGGGCGCGCAAGGCCCAGAGCAGCCAGCCGCTGCCCAGCAGCAGGCCCAGCCAGGGCGCGCCGCTGAGCGCCAGTCCGACCGCACCCAGCCACCAGAGCGCGGCGCTGAGCCAGCGCCGCCGGCTGTGCGGGCTGGCCAGCCTGGCGCAGGCACACAGCAGCAGCGAGGAGCAGGCGAGCTGGGTGGCGTCGGGCGTGGTCTGGTGCGACAGCAGGGCCAGTCCCAGGCAGGCGACCAGGGCGAGCAGCGCGGCGTCGGCGAGCGCGCGCGCATAGTCCTCCGGCTTGGCCTCGCCGCCGAAGGCGAAAGCCACCGGCTGGGCAGCCGGCAGGCGCGCCAGGTAATAGGTGGCGTACCAGGTGCCGAGCAGGGTCAGGCCGAGCAGCAGCGCGAACGGCAGGCGCGCCGCCAGGGCGGCCGGTGCGAAGGGCAGCAGCTTGATCGCCAGCGCGCCCAGCCAGTAGGGCAGCCAGGCCTTGATCTCGGCGGGCTCTCCCAGCACCTGCGGGTGCAGCCAGTCGCCCGATCCCTGCGCCATGTCGAGCATGACGCCGAAGGAGGCGAGGTCGCCGTGGCGCCAGGGCTCCCGGCCCAGCAGGCCGGGCAGGACGTAGACCAGCCCCACCAGCAGCAGCACCCAGCGCGGCAGGCGGCGCGCGGCCAGTTGGGAGACGATCGCGGGGGTAGGGCGGTTCACAGTCGCTAATCTATCGCTTCGGGACAAAAAAAAGCAGCCGGACGGCTGCTTCTTTTCTGGGCACTGGCCGGCCAGGGATTACTTGGCGGCGCGGGCGTAGCGGTTGCGGAACTTCTCGACGCGACCGCCCATGTTGTCGACCGACTTCTGGGTGCCGGTGTAGAAGGGGTGCGATTCGCTCGAGGTATCCAGCTTGAACAGCGGCAGCTTGCGGCCGTCTTCGAGCTCGATCATTTCCTTGGTGTTGGCGCAGGAACGGGTCACGAACTTGAAGCCGTTGGACAGGTCCACGAAGCAGACGTCGCGGTAGTTGGGGTGAATGCCTTCTTTCATCGCATTATCCTAAAGGGTCAGCGGCGGCAGCCTCGTCCAGCCTATTCCAGACGAACTTTCCGCCAAAAGCTAAAGATTATAGCGCTTAGCCGCCGCGGCGCATGAGGTCGAAGAACTCGTGGTTGTTCTTGGTCTGCCTCATGCTCTTGAGCACCATCTCCATCGCCTCGATCTCGTCCATGTTGTACATGAACTGGCGCAGGATGCGGGTCTTCTGCAGGATCTCGGTCGGCAGCAGCAGCTCCTCGCGGCGGGTGCCGCTGCGGTTGAGCTGGATCGCCGGGAAGACGCGCTTCTCGTACAGGCGACGGTCCAGGTGCAGTTCGCTGTTGCCGGTGCCCTTGAATTCCTCGAAGATCACCTCGTCCATGCGGCTGCCGGTGTCGATCAGCGCGGTCGCGATGATGGTCAGCGAGCCGCCTTCCTCGACGTTGCGCGCCGCGCCGAAGAAGCGCTTGGGGCGCTGCAGCGCGTTGGCGTCGACGCCGCCGGTCAGCACCTTGCCGGAGCTGGGCAGCACGTTGTTGTAGGCGCGCGCCAGGCGGGTGATCGAGTCGAGCAGGATCACGACGTCCTTCTTGAGCTCGACCAGGCGCTTGGCGCGCTCGATCACCATCTCGGCCACGTGCACGTGGCGCGCAGCGGGCTCGTCGAAGGTCGAGGCGATCACGTCGCCGCGCACGGTGCGCTGCATCTCGGTCACTTCCTCGGGGCGCTCGTCGACCAGCAGCACCATCAGCTCGACCTCGGGATGGTTGGCCGTGATCGCGTGCGCGATCGACTGCATCATCACGGTCTTGCCGCTCTTGGGCGGCGCGACGATCAGCGCGCGCTGGCCCTTGCCGATCGGCGCGATGATGTCGATCACGCGGCCGGTGATGTTCTCCTCGCCCTTGATCTCGCGCTCGAGCTTCATCTGTTCCTTCGGGAACAGCGGCGTCAGGTTCTCGAACATGATCTTGTGCTTGTTCTGCTCGGGCGGCAGGCCGTTGATCTTGTCGAGCTTGTTGAGCGCGAAATAGCGTTCGCCGTCCTTCGGAATCCGGACCTCGCCCTTCACCGAGCGGATCATTTCCGTCACTTCCTCCGGGCGCTCGTCGATCAGCAGCACGATCAGCACCACGTC
>JBEEPT010000110.1:0-70943 GCA_041190985.1 Pseudomonadota bacterium | reverse complement strand
GATCTGGCCGAGAAGCCGGGACGATGACCAGCCGCGTGCTGATCCTCGGCTGCTCGGCCACCAAGGCCAAGGGGCCGATCCTGATGCCGGCGTGGCAGCGGTACGATGGCCCGATGTGGCGGACCTTCCGCCAGTATTGGGACCGCGAGCGCCATGAAGTCTGGGTCCTGTCGGCCTACCACGGCCTGATCCGGTGCACGACGAAGATCGAGCTCTACGAGCAAGGCCTGGACGATCCGGATGCCTATTCGGATTGGCGCGGCACGGCCAAGGAGAAGCTGCTCCGGTTCCCCGTCTTCGTCGGCGACCCGCTGCGCAAGCTGCTGGCGCGTGACATCGAGCTGACCGTCATGCTGGGCGAGGGCTACCGTAACGTCATCGGCCAGTGGGAGCTGGTCCTTACCCAAGCCGGGCCCAGCACGGCCAAGGTTCGATACGTCACGCGGCTCGCCATCGGCGAGCAGCGGGTGGCGCTCAGGCACTGGTTCGAGGAGCACGTCCCGGCCTAGTCTTCCCCCACCTCACCGCACGGAGGTTGATCTTGAGGCACCATCCCAGCACCGCGCCCGCCGGCGCGCCGCATCGACACGGCTCGCGCAATGAGCGGCCGTTCCAGACCGGGCAGCGGCTATGCGACCACCACGGGGTCGCCGCGGCCGTCGACGTCGCCCGCAACCGGGTCCAGCTCCACGCCCCCGTGAGGCTGACCAGCGACGACCTCGCCGACCCCGAGCGGTTGGCCGCGATCGAGACCCACAACGCGAAGCGCTCGGTCGAATCGTTCAATCACTGGCGCGAGGTCCTGATCTGGGTGATGGGCCGGGTGCCCGACCCCGACCGCCGGCGGCTGGGGTTGAGGCCGCGACGTCAGCCGGACCAGCCTACTTCAAACCCGCCGCTAGGCCGCCGCCGGTAGGGCGCCAGCACGCGACGCGGACCCCGGCGGGCATCACAGGCCGGGCAACGCGTCGCGGCGCCATACGGGCCTCTAAGGGGCCTCTGGCGCGATTTGCCCATCAGTTGACGGCCGTCGCCTGCGTGGCGCCCGTCGCAGACTTTCCGTTGCTGCCTCTGGGGCGCCTTCGGGCGCCCCCTTTTTTTCGAGCACGAGGCCGATGTAGGTCGTCTGGCTCTTGTCGGGCTTCTGAGCCTGCCAGCGATGCAGGATCTCGGCGTCGAGCTTGGCCGCGAAGTTGGCTATGGCCCGATCCAGCACCGCCCCGCGGTGAGCGTTCGGTCGCGGCAAGCCCTTCCGCAGCTTCGCCATGTGGAGCATCGCGTTCGGCATCCCGCCGAGCCGCATCTTCAGGGACGTCCCTTCGGTCAGCACCACGCCGATCCGCTCGCCTGGTTCCAGCTGCCGCCGCGCGGCGACGATCGCCGCCTGCTCCCAGCAGCTGCCGTAGGCGTCCAGATCAAACAGGTTGAACGGCTTCAGGTCGATCGCCCGCAACACCCGCAGATTGTCGCCGACGTAAAGCCGGCGCTCGTCCTTGAACCATACCTCGTCGCAGCCGGCGTAGAGCGCGCAGTCCTTCCAGCAGGCCCGGTAGAGCACGCCCTCGCCGGCGAAGGCGTCGAACACGCGGCAGGCTTCGGGCCCGCCCAGCGCCGCCTTGACGTTCTGGCGCAGGGTGACCTTGGCCTGGAGCAGGGCAGGGGAGCTGTTGGTCTTGACGTTGCGGGCGGTGATGTCGCGCCCGAACTTGCGGCCGCGCTTCACAGCTCGTGTTCCTCGGTGCCGATGGACACCGTCACGTCCGGCAGCTCGCCCATCACCGTCTGCAGCCTCAGGAGCGCGTCGGCCTGTTGCGCGAGCGGGCCCTTGACCACGATCCAGAACTGGTCGTCGACCGCCGACGTGTCGATCGTGATCACGTCGACGTCCTGCTCCTCCAGGGCCGCGATTTCCTTCTCGGCCTCCTCGTCGCTGTAGCCCACGGCCAGCCATAGCTCCTCGTCGATCTCGCGCAGCAGCTGCGCCGCCTTTGCGGTATCGTTCTGGCCCAGGTCAGCCAGCCGATTGTCGCCGAGCATGAACGCATCCGCGACCCGCTGAGGCACCTCCCACAAGGCCACGTTGATCTCGCTGAGGCCGGCCAGTCGCATGGCCTCCCAGACCCCGTGGCCGGCGACGATCATCTTGTTCGCCGCCCGCACCAGGATCCGCTTGGGCTGACCGAACTCCCGGATGGAAGCACCGAGGCGCTCAAGCTGCTCTCGCGGGTGGGTCTTCGCGTTTTTCGGGTTGGGCACCAAGCTCGACAGGGCCACGGTTGCCTCGGTGATCGGGTACCTTTCCTCGGCCCGGGGCTTCGCCATCAGAGCTTCTCCGCGACGTAGATCATGCGGCCGTCGGGTCCGCGGTGCTGCTTGAGCGCCAGCTCGCCCGAGCCAATCAGCAGCGACCGGATGTGGCCGCACGGCGGTGGGGTCACGACCGGCCATTCGCCGCGGCTGTGCTCGAGCGCATAGCGGGCTGTTGCGTCGACCGCCCGGCTGCGCGTGCGGTCATAGGCGAGGTGGCCGACGTGATAGCGGCACTGCTGGCCCGGCTGGGCTCGCAGGAGCCAAGCCTCCAGCTCGGCTGCCGTCATGACCGGCCGGGCCGAGTATCTCGGGGTCGAGCTCAAACTGGATCCCTGCGTCATCGAACGCCCTCTGTGCCCGGCTGGTGGTCCGCAGCAAGGCCGCCAAGTGGATCGCCATCGGCTCCAGCGTGAGGCCGCAGTCCCTGGCCTCACGCTCGACCGCCATCAGTTCGACCTGCAGCCGTAGCAGCTTCGCCCGCAGGTCCCGCACCTTGCGCGCGAAGCTGTCGGCCAGCGTCTCTTCGGCGGCTGGCTTGATGCGGACCTCGCGCATCCGCCCCCGTCATATTCCGGCCGCATAGCGTTGCAGCCGGATTCGCACAGGTGGCGCGCGCAGCCAGTCGACCGGGCTGATCAAGGCCCCACGATCCGACCAACCCGGGTCAGGCCCGAGCTCGATCCGCTCCATCCAGTCCCGGATGGTGGCGCGCGAGACTGCGAACTCGGCCGCGAGCTGCGAGACGCTTCGGCCCTGGCGGCGGAGTTGGACAATCCGCTGCGCCGTGGCCTCGTCGTACTTGGGCGTCATGTCCGCCCTCCCGTGCCGCGCAGCGTGGTCCGGTAGATCTGCGTCACCGGCGGGGGCGGCGAGCCATGGTCGAGGATCGGTTCCTCGCCGGTCAGCGCGTGGTAGGCTTCCAGCATCCGCGGCGTCGCGTAGGCCGCCGCCATCGGCGGCGCCCCCAGATGCCGCCTCGCCCAGGCCTCCATGGCGCCGCCAACCGCGGCACGCCGCCGCTCTTCGTCGATCTGCCGCAGCCCGCCGGATGGCCGGACCCGCGACCAGACGTTCGCGGCCTCGGCCCAGAAGTTGCGCAGCTGGTTCGGGTCGCCGCCGCAGAGATCGGGCACGTCGCGGGCGAACCCGCCCAGCAGCAGAACAGCTTCGTTCCGCATGTGGGCCGACAGCTGGCCCAGGTCCTGGATTTGCTTGGCCTCCAGGGCCTCGGCGGCAGCGCGCTTCTCCGCGAACTCCTTGGCGAGTTTCTTCAGCCGCGACACCGTCGGGAACCGATCGTCCTCGTCGAGGGTTGCATCGCAGGCCGCCTTCAGGTCCCGGTAGTCCACCGCCTGCAGCCGCTCGACGTAGATCGCCAGCTTCCAGGCGATCTGCTCCTTGGTGGCGGAGCCGCTCCCGTAATGGTTCCACAGCTTAGTGAGGCAGTCCTGGACCGCCTGTACCGTTGCCATCGTTTCCGTCCATCGTTGCCAGGGTTTGGTTGAAGATTTCGAGCGCGCCCTCCAGGACGCTCGGTTTTTCCATGGTTGCCAGATGCTTTGCGCTCTCCACGGCGGCAAAGCGGTTGATTTCACCACTCTCGATCACACGGCGAACATACTGGATCGGGTCGCGCATCCTCCTGCCGATCGCTTCCAACAGCCGGCCCTCGACCTTGGCCGCCGACCCGCACTGCAGGACCAGCAGCTCAACCAGCCGCTCGACCCCGCGTCGACTGTTGCGCAGCTCGTAGAACGGCATGAGCCCGTCGATCAGCTCGGTCGAAACCCCACCTGCAATCTCCTGCCCCCGCCCCGGCGCGTCAGCGCCGTCCTCTCGCGGAGTCGGAGTCTCCGATAGGGCGGCAGGAGATTCAGAGTCTTTCTTCTCTGACTCTGAATCTGTTCTGTTCTGGGGTAACGCGTTACGATCCGTTACGGCTGCGTTACGCTTGTTACGCTTGGCTGGTCGCGGCGCAGCAGTGGCGCGCTCGCGCTCAGCATCATCGGGTGGTCCGTCTTCGTTGGAATTGCTGGATTTTTCCGCCTTCCGGGCGCGGTATCGGCGCATCCTTTCGGCCGCCGTCGCATCGCTCGGCTGGCGCTTCCCCCAGGCCTTGATTCGGTCATCTGGAAGGATCATTCCGCGTGCACGGAACGCCTGCAAAAGACGCTCTGCGTCACTCTCCGTAACGTCAATCGTAACGGCCAGCAGCTCCGCGGAGTAGCCGGCCATCGAACCTCGGTCGTCCCGATCGCTCGCGTATTCGAGGCAGGCATCCCACGCCGCGATGGCGAAGGGGGTGGGCACCTGGGCCGATCTCGCCACCAACCGCAGCTTGGGGTCGGCGCACGTCCCATGATACCGGCGATACCAGTCCATGAGCTAGGCCCCCCGCGCAGTAACGCGGTGAGCCCGGCGAGCCTTGTCGGCTTGCTTTTCCGCTTTTCCTGGACTAGATAGGTAGCTGCTGAGGATGCCGTGGCTGGACACGGTCAAGCCTTTCTCCGGGCTGCCACCCGGGGTAACTGCCTGAGGCCCGGGGTCGCCACCCCGGGCCTTTCGCTTTGTATAGACCATCACGATTTCTCGGACGGCGCAAGACGGTCCGTATCGGGAACAGATCCAGGTCGCTTGGACCACTGTCGCAGGCGTCGAGTATTTTCACGCGCATTGTCGTGCGACTTACGCGGCGAATAGTAACGCACGTCCGACTTGCGATCGCTCTGACGCACACGACGGACCATCATGTGCAGTCGGTGCGCGTCCTGATCCATCCGCTCGGGCTTGGTCGCTGGCTTCATCAGACTTCTCCGGGCAGGAAGACGCAGATCTGGCTGTAGGACGGCTCGGCGCCGACGTCGCGCCACTCCAGGACGCAGACATGCGTCCGGCCATCAGGCGATGGCTGGGCCACGTTCCAGTCGATGGCCTGGCAGACGTCGGGCGCCACCTCCACGCCTTCCTTGCCGTCGACTGTGGTGCACATGGAGCTCGGCCGGCAGTCGCGGTCGCTGCAGCAGGCTGGCGGGTACCAGTCGTGGGATGCCGCCGGGGATGCCGCCAGCAGGATGGCGAGAAGAGCCGCCTTCTTCGAGCGCCTCGGCGCCGGCGGGGATACGAACCCGGTCTCGACGGGGATACCGGCCTTGTCGCCGCAGTCGGGGCACAAGGTCCGATCCTTGGCGTCCCGGCGCCAGCCCTCTGCTGTCAGCTCGGCCGCCGCGGCCAGGACGTCCCAGGCGTTGTTCAGTGGCACGTCCCGGCTCTTGCGGCCGCAGACGCAGGTTCGTGAGAACACCGCCCCTGAGTCGCTCACAGCGGCGAATCCACGATGTCGGCCACCGCGCGCAGGTAGGCGCCAAGCATGGCCCGCTGCTCGACCGTCATGCCGAGCGCGTCGCGCGGCATGTACGAACCGAGGGCACCGGCCAGGAAGGCCCGCAGCTCGCGGGACCGCGGGACGAACACGGGATCGTCGCCCACGACACCGATGGGGCGCCAGCCCACCAGCAGCTCGACGAACTCCGTCGCCGCCTCTTCATCGGGCTTGATCACGCGATGTGCTCCCAGAACGGTGGGGATGGCGCCCGGCGAACGCGGATGCGCAGACCTTCAACCGGCGCGAAGTAGCGAACCAGCTGGATGTCCACGACCTGTGTGTCGTCGACCCAGACCACCTTGTTCGCTGCGTCCGAGACGAGCTTGATGATGTTGTCGCTGTCGGGCTTGGCCGTCGGCCTGATGAGGTTGGCCTCGGCGTCGGCTTTCTTGCGCTTCGACCAGCTCAGCGTGATCGCCTTACGCACGTCGATCAGCAGCTGGACCGGGAAGCGTATCAGCTCGAACCCTGGTGGCAGCGCCAGGGTCAGGACGCCCTTGAGATCCTTCTCGGCGTCGATCGTCTTCTGCGGCGTGTGCATGTGGGGCACGCCGTTCCTGGTCGACCAGCGATTGCGGCCCTTGCCGATGAGCAGATGGTTCCAGGTGGCATCGACGAAGTCGTAGCCGACCTGCGGGCTCACCGGCGGGCGAGAGGGGGCCGATTCAGCGTAGGCGGTCGGGGGCAGGGGAGGCGGGGAGGGCGGTGGCGCAGGGCGGCGCTTGCCGGTGGTCGTGTCGTACCCCAGCAGCTGGAGCTGCGCCTCGGTCGGCCCTCCCCGCGACATGGCACGGCCTCAGTTGAGGCCGCCGGCGGCGCGGCGGCGACCGCCCGCGCGGCGCTTGGGTCCCGCCGGCGGCGGGGGCAGGAGGCCCTCTTCGGCCTCGCCGGTATCCCCGTTTCCGTTCGTCGGGGATGCCGCAGCGTCCTCCGCGTCGAGGTGCTCGGCAATCGCCGTCATGTCCGGCTCGGCGGCACCGTTGCCGGCGCCGTCCACCGGGGCAGGGGCCTCGGGTTGCGGCTCGGCTTCCTGCGGCACCGCGCCGAAGTGCACGGCGACCATCAGGGTGCAGGTCGACTTGCCGCTGTCGTCGATCAGGGTCAGGACGAACTTGTCGCCGTCGAACTCACTGGCCTCGGGCGCCACGTAGGCGATCAGGCTCGGCCGGGTGTCGAAAATCTCCGCGTTGCCGGCGACTTTGACCAGGCCATGCTCGGCCGGGCCGAAGGCGAAAGTGTGCGCGCCGAAAGCACGGGCGTCGAACTCGAGCCTTCCGCCCAGCTCGACCCAACGATCCAGCCTGGGATCGGGCTCGGCCAGCATTTCGACCAGTTGGATCACCGGCTCGGCGGCGGTGAAGTCCTCGCGGGTGAAGCGGCGACGCGGCGGCGGCGGCGGGTTATCGCCCAGCATGTCGCCCTGGTCGGGCACGCCCATCTGCGGCTGCCGCTCACCGAGGTAGGGCGCGCTGTCGGCTACCCAGAGCTGACAGTTGAGCCCGACGGCCATGCCGAGCTGGGTCAGCGAATCCAGGGTCCGCGGCACCTTGAGGTGGACCTTGATCCCCTCCTTGACGTCGACCTTCTCGACCGCGGCCTCGATCGTGCGCTTGCCGTCGGTGGCGATGATGTTCACCGCTCGGACCACAAGCTGCCGGGCCCGCGCGGTGATCCGGTCGATCAGGGCCTGCTGCTCGTCGTAGCGCAGCTTGTGGAACGGCTGCCCGTCACGGGCCGCCTTGATCTCGGCGAGCACGAGATCACGGATGTCGCCCGACATGGTGTCGCGGGCGAGGAGGATCCCGGCCGGAACGTCCGGTTCGGGGTTCGGTTGCTGGTCGGTGCTCAAAGGTGTCTCCGCAAAAAGATGGGTCGGCAGCGGTTGCCGCCGACCCAGGTCCCATGGAGGAAATGACCGACGGGCTTGCCCAACCCGCCGGGTGTCCGGGGCCTCATGCTCCCCGTCCACGCGGAAGCCGCCGGGTCCGGCGGCGGTTTCCGACTAGACAGGCGCTCGTCGGCTCTTGACCCTGGAAGTTAACGCCCATAGCCTCCGCAAGCTGGGCAAGCGTTTGCCCGCCGCCAGCAAGTGCAATGACATCCTCAACGCGGAGCTTGATTTGCTGATCGAGACACATAACCGCAAAGTGTGCCAGCCATTGCCTTGGGATCGCCCCCTGTTCCTTCCAGTTATGAACGAGACGCGCCGATGCTATTTCCCGTCTACTTACCTTTTGATCGCCGCAACGACTGGTCTTTTCCACCATGTCGTTGATGCGACGGGCGGTAGCCGTTGGGCCCCCAAAGCGCTCGATCAGGTCCTGGGCTGTCAGCATGACCGACAGGTATCCGATAAAATCGGATGCCGCAAGGCCACCCGTCATCCGAGAAAGTGCGATTGCCATGGTCGGGACGACGGGCGATTACCCGAATCGACCCAGCAGCGAGCAACCGATGCAAGACAGGGCCAGCGACGCGATTCTGCAGGCTGAATTTGGCGCACGGCTGGCGCATGTGCGCGTGGTGCGGGGCTATGCTTCTCAGGCCGCTCTTGCTCGCGCCCTGGGGATCGCCGCCGGCCGCTACAACGTCTGGGAGAAAGGCGAGGGCCTGCCGCAGACCATCGGTAATCTGCTCGACCTCTGCCGGACGCTGAGGGTGACCTCGGACTATCTGCTGTTCGGCCTGACCGACGGCCTCAGTCGCCCGGATTACTACGCCCTGGTGTGCGGCGCACCATCTGCCCAAGACGATGAGAAGTAACCGGTAAATCGTTTTCCTTACTTGCGCTCACGCTTGGCTGAATGTCGGCACCAAGTGCGGCAGCCGTATTGTTCTCTTGGCGTCTTGTGCGCTAGATAGCTCCCATCGTGGGGAAGAGAACAAGACAGGCATATGTTAGCCCAGAGCGCGTATCACACCGATGGCGACGCCGACGACCGCGCGATTGACGCGGCCTCCGACCTTGCGCTCGAGAGGGCTCGCAGGTTGCTGGAACAGCCAGCCGGCAATGCCTCCCAGCTGCGGCAGCTGATCGAGGTCGCGGACGACCTGTTCGGCGGCGATCCGGACAGCCGTTTGCTCCTGCATCGCCTGCTGCGGGCGATGCGGCACGCGGCGGCATCCGAATAATTTTGCTTCTCGGTTGAAGCATACGAATTTTTCGGATACCCTTTCCTTCCGTTGTGGAGGGAAAGGGATGCCCCCGCTCGTCATCCGCGCCAGCTCGCTGTCGGCTTATCCCGACTGCAGCCTGAGAACCGCAGCTCATTCGCAGGCCGATCTGTTCGCGGCCAAGGGTGTCACGTTGCACCCGGCCCGGACCAATGTCGGCGCCCTGATCGGCTCGGGCGTGCACGCCGGCGCCGAGCTCGCTCTCAAGGGTCGGATGAACGGCGAGCGCGTGCCGCAGTCGACCTGCGAGGATGCGGCGATCGGCGAGTTCCGCGCGCGCCGGGAGAAGGAAGCCGGCGCGGCACGGCTGATCGTCGACGAGACCGCCGGCGATGCGAACGCCTGCGAGCGGCAGGTACGACGCATGGTCCACCGCTACCGCCAGGACGTGGTCGAGACCGCCCGGCCGTTGCTGGTCGAGCGCCGCCTTGAGGCCGAAGTCATCGACGGCGTCATCCTGTCAGGACAGGGCGACCTCCTGCATCTGGACGCCACCGCCACCGGTGACGAGCAGGTTGTCCGCGACCTGAAGTCGACCCGGCGGCACATGGCGCAGCCGATGATCCACGCGCCCCAGCTCGGCGGCTACTCCCTGCTGTACCGGTCGCGCGGCTGGACCCCGAACCGGGCCCAGCTCGACGTGCTGCCCAGAGTGCGGCTTGAGAAGCCGCAGCCGCCGGTGACCACCGCACCGCTCGCGATCGCCGAGACCGAGGAGATCGCCCACGCGGTTGTCCACGACTTTGCCGGGAAGCTGCTCGCGTTCCGCGAGGACGGCGAGACGTCGCGCTTCCTGGTGAACCCCAGATCCTTCCTGTGCAGCCAGAAGTTCTGCCGGCTCTACGGGAAGGAGGCGTGCCCAGCAACCAGAGGACTGAAGCTGTGAATGACCAGAGGCAGAAGCTCCCGCCGCCGCGCAACGGCAGGGGAGGGGGGCAGGACCGGGGCGAGGACACGCCCTGGGAGCAGCTGCGCGTCGCGGAGAAGCTCGACCAGCTGGCGGGCTACCTCGACAGCGAGGACTTCAGGCTCCGGCTGACCAAGACGGTTCCGGAGTTCATCGCCGCGGGCGACCGGTCGATGGCCGCCTATGCCAAGCAGCTCCGCCACGGCGCGCTGATGGCGGCGCAGAACAACCTGCAGCTGCTCGACCCCAAGCTGCACTCGATGGTCGGCCTGATCCAGGGCGTCGTCGCCATCGCCCGTCGCGGCCTGACCATCGGCGACAACGTCGCGTGGCTGGTGCCGTACAGGGTCGACGGCAAGCCGACGGTGCAGGTCCAGCTCGGCTACATGGGTCTCTACACCCTGGCCGGCAAAGCCGGGCTGGTGACCAAGGTCGACGCGCAGGCGATCTTTGCCAACGACAAGCGTCGCATCCGTCTCGGCACCGAGAACATCGTCGAGCACGACGTCTTTCTCGACGGCCCGCGCGGGGATTTCGTCGGCGCCTACGCCATCATCCATGTGCCGGGCGATGTGCCGCCGTTGATCGAATACATGGACAAGGCCACGGTCGACTACATACGGTCGAAGTCCCCGGGCAAGAACAGCCCGGCTTGGCGGGACTGGTACGACCAGATGGCAATCGCCAAGGTGTTCAAGCGCGGGATGAAGAAAGTCCCGAAGCCGATGCACTGGGACTCCTCGCTGTTCGACGATGTCGACGATGCCGGCCTGGTGATCGAGGGCACCGGCGAGGTGATCGACGCCAATCAGGCGCGCCTCACCCACAGCGCCGAACAGCCGATCAACACCGTGCCCAAGCACCAGGAGCGCGAAGTCGTCCGCACCCGCGAGTTCGAGGACGACGGCGAGGATCCGCCGCGGCAGCAGCAGGACGATCCCGGCCCCGGCGACGATGGCGGGCAGCAGGTCTCCGCCGATGCCGGTGGCGGGCAGAACGCCGGCGAGCAGGAGCAGGAGCAGCCGCCGCGCCGCGGCCGCGGCAAGAACGCGCCCACCGGCTCGCTGCCCTTCCCGGAGGATTGAGCGATGCAGCTCACGATCAAGAACATCCAGGCGATCCAGGCTCTCGACCTCACGCTTGAGGCCGGACCGAACGTCCTCGCCGGCTCGAACGAAGCCGGCAAGTCTACCACCTGCCATATCGTGGCCGCGCTGATGGCCCGGGACATGAAGCTGGCCCCGACCAAGGCCGAGGTCGCGGCCATGATTCGCACTGGCGCCCGATCCGGCATGGCCGCCATCGGCGACGATCAGGGCAGGGTCGGGGCGTCTTGGCCGGATGGCGAGTTGCTGGTGGAAGGCGACAACCCGCCCATGGCCTCGGCCATCGCCACCGGCCGGACGATGCCGGCGCGCCTGTCGCCCAAGGAGCGCACCGCGTTGCTGGTCGAGGCGCTGAAGGCGCTGCCAACCCAGGCCGAGTGGATCGCGGCCGCGGAGGCGGCCAGCATCCCGAAGAAGGCGGCCGAAGCGGCATGGCGTCAGATCGATTCCATCGGCTGGGACAATGCCGCCAAGGCGTTCGCCGACCGGGCCAAGGAAGGGAAGGGGGCTTGGCGCCAGCTGACCAACGTGTCGAGCTACCCGCCCAAGGGGGCGGAGTCCTGGCAGGCGGGCAACCATGACCTCGAGCTGGTCGATCAGGACCTGGATGCGGTCTCGGCCGAGGTCGATGCCCTGGTCAGGCAGCGCGACGACATGCTGCGCGACAGCGGCGTCCTGCAGGCCCGCCGCGTCGATCTGGTCGCCAAGGTTGGCGCTCTCTCGGCACTTCGGGAACGCCGCGAGCAGCTGACCCGCGAGATCGAAGCGGCCGAGCCCAAGCTCGCCGCCGCCCGGCAGGCGCACGAGCGCAAGGTGATGGGGCATCCCGAGGCGCAGTGCCCGCACTGCTCGCAGCGGATCGCCATCCATCCCACGGCACCGCTGGCACGCAAGGTCGAAGCCGGTATCACGGTCGACCCAAAGTCCTTCGCGGATTCCAAGACTGCCCTCGAGCGGCTGGAAGCCGCGTTCAAGGATCTGGTCCGACAGCAGAGCGCCGTCGACGCCCAGATCAAGACGGCCGATGAGGCTGCGAGCGAGCTGGAGAAGCTGCCGCCGGCGCATCCCTTGGACACCGCGAAGATCGACGCGGAGATCGAGGCCAAGCGCACGCTGCGCGAGGACATCCGGATCACCAAGGAAGCGCGGCGGCTGCATCTGGAGATCGTGGCTCTCACGGCAGCAGCTGGGCTTGCCGCCGCCACCGGCCTGCGCAAGACCAAGCTCGGCGATCTGGTCGACATGATGAACTCGGGCTTCGCCGACCTCTGCGAGGCCACCGGCTGGGGCAAGGTCGAAGTCGATCTCGACCTGCACTTCAGCCTCGGCGGCATCCCCTGGGAGCGCCTGTCCAGCGGCGCTCGCTGGCGCGTCGACGCGGCGATCGCGCTGTTCTTCGCCGAGCGGGATAGCTCCGATCTGGTCGTGCTCGACGCCGCCGACCTCCTCGACAAGCGAGGGCGCAACGGCCTGTTGCGGCTCACCCAGCAGTTCGACATCCCGGTCCTGATCGGCATGACGCTGAACCGAAGCGAGGCCCAGCAGCTCGCCGATGCCAACATCCCGGTGACCTTTCTGGAGGCTGGCATCGGCCGGCCTGTCACCGCGGCAGCCATGGCAGCCGAGTGATGGGCGCCTATCGCCAGCCGATGCCGGAAATGGTCCCGATCGGGAGGCGGCTGCGCCAGCTGCGCAAGGCGCGCGGCTGGACCCTGAAGGTCGCCGGCGAGCAGATCGGCTGTTCGCTGCAGGCCGTGCACCGCATGGAGAAGGGCATCATCGGGCTGTCCATGCAGACCATGCTGCGGCTGTCGGAGATCTACGAGGTCAGCTGCGACCACATCCTGAAGGGGACCGATCCGTGCAGCTGAAGTACGCGGCCGACACCGACGTCCCGGTTCACCGCTCGCGCACCGAGATCCAGGAGCTGATCCTGCGGTTCGGCGTGACCAAGTTCGGCACGATGATGGAGGCCGGCTGCGAGCAGTTCGCCTTCGAGACCAAGGGGCGCCGCTACCGCTTCCGGGTGATCGACCCGCCCAATGATCACCCCTACGTCACGCGCACGCCCACCGGCAAGCCGCGGCCGACCTACAACCAGGCCGAGGCCTGGGAGAAGCTGCGCCGCGTCCTGTGGCGCACGCTGGTCCTGTCGATCAAGGCCCGGCTCGCCGAGGTCGAGCTCGGCATGACGTCCTTCGAGGACGCCTTCCTCGCGGAGACCATCCTGCCCAGCGGCCAGACGGTCGCCGAGGCGACCAAGGAGACGATCGCGCTCGCCTACCAGGGCCGCGACGTCCCTCTGCTGCCGCCGGCCTGAGCGGCACCACACCAAGGAGACCACCCTTGTCCGCCAACATCTTCGCCAAGATCGGCGTCGGCGCGAGCGTCCTGTTCGGGCTGGCGCTGGTCGGGAAGCTCGCCTGGGGTCTCGGGCTTCTCGCTTGCTACGGCCTGTGGAAAGGCCGCGGCCCCATCAAGGCTGTCCTGAAGCAACAGGGAATCATCTGATGTTCGCAGCACTGAGAAAGCGTCTCACCGACGCGCTGGACGACAACCTCGGCAGGTACACCGCCGACAAGGACCTGCTCGAGGGCGCCATGGCCGCGTGCGCCATGATGGCCCACGGCGACGGCACGCTCGAGGAGCAGGAGCGGAAGAAGACCGCCGACTTCGTCCGCCGGCACCCGTCGATGCGCCACTTCGACGGGAGCGAGGCCGGCAGGCTGTTCCTGCAGTTCTGCTCGGAGTTCGATTTCGACCACGGCATGGGTGTGAGCGCCTGCCTCAAGCAGATCGGGGAGGTGCGCGGGGACGAGAAGCGCACCTTGGTGATGCAGCTCGCCCTCGCGATCGGCAAGTCGGACGGCGAGTTCGAGCCCGGGGAGAAGCTCGCCGCCCAGAAGATCTGCGACCAGCTCGGCCTCAGCCGGTCCGAGTTCGACCTCTAAGTCGGCGCGCGGGCGGCTCCGGCCGCCCGCCTGCCCCTCCCAGCAACCGGAGACGACCATGTTCCTCCTGTACAAGGCCGCGACCACCGGGCTCCCCGTGTGGAAGGCGGCCGACGACGACGCCAGCCAGCCCCACATCGTCGAGCTGGTCGCCATGCTGTGCAACAGCACCGGCGACCGCGTCGAGACGCTGTGCCTGATCGTACGACCCGACGGCTGGGAGATCCCCGCCCAGTCGACGGCGATCCACGGGATCACCGAGGTCGAGGCCAAAGCCTCGCCGATCGACGAACAGACCGCGCTCGGCCGGTTCCTCGGGATGATGGTGAAGGCGCACACGCGGGTCGGCTGGAACGAGCCGTTCGACAGCCGCATCATCCGGATCGCGCTCGCGCGCTACCTGCCGGAGACGGTCGAGGGCTGGGGCCGGCAAACCGCGATCTGCGCCATGCGCCAGACCCTGGACTACCTCGCCGAGACCGACCCGGGAACGTTCCACGGCCGCACGCTGAAGCTGCAGGCGGCCTGGGATCACCTGTACCCGTCCGAGCCGCAGGACGTGACCGAGAGCACCCTCGATACCGTCGAGGCCTGCCGGCGCCTGTTCTTCGCGACAAAGCTCCGGGGAGGGGAGCGGTGACCCGCTGGATCTACGCCGACGAGACCAAGCCGATCCCGCGGCCCGTCTTCGCCGAGTTCACCTGCGACGGCGACCACGGCCTGTTCGACCCGTCCAAGCTGACCGTCGAGCTGTTCGTCGCCGGCCGTGACAGCTGGACCCAGGCCACGGCGCACGGGTGGAGCGTCACCCCCGAGCTGTGCCTGTGCCCGGAGTGCAAGGGCAAGCCGTCATGAACCGCGGCATCCTGTTCAGCGCGCCGATGGTGCGCGCGATCCTCGCCGGCACGAAGACCGAGACGCGCCGGCTCGCTACCTCGCCGCTCGGCAAGCTGACCCTGCCGGCCGAGCTGTGGGTCCGGGAGACGTGGTACCCCACCGGGCCGGCGCCCGGGGATACCGCCTTCCGGGCGACCAGCGACCCCGAGGCCTGGGAGCCGCCCGACGGGTGGAAGCCAAGCCTCTTCATGCCGGAGTTCCGCTCAAGGATCCGGCTGAAGGTCACCAGCAACTTCGTCGAGAACCTCCGGGCGATCGAGGACGAGCAGGCCCGGCGAGAAGGCGTCGCCGACCGCGAGGCCTACCGCGAGCTGTGGGACACGCTCCACCAGAAGCCCGGCACCCGCTGGGCGGACGACCCGATCGTCACCGTCCTGCAGTTCGAGCGCATCCAACCCTGAACCAAGGAGCCATCATGCTGAAGCACCTCCTGGCGGCAGCGCTGCTGCTCGCCGCGGTCCCGGCCAAGGCCGCGACCATCGACGTCCTCGTGACGTTCACGCCCGCGGCGCAGACCAAGATGGTGGCCCAGGCCGGATCGGTCACCACCTACGTCGACCGGATGCTGGAGAACGCCAACCGCGCGCTGCTCTACACCGGCAGCGGGCACCAGCTGCGCGTTGCGACCAGCACCACCGGCGCCGCCGGGCGCAAGCTCTTCTCGGGCTACCTGGAGACGTCGCTCTACGGCGACTTCACCGTCTTCGTTCAGCCGGGCGACGGGTATCTCGACCAGGTGCACAACTGGCGCAACCAGTTCCGCGGCGACGTGGCGGTGCTGATCGGGGACTATGGGCCCGGCGAGTTCAACACTGGTATCGCCGAGCGCCAGCCCGTGCAGAACGAAGGCGACGCCTTTCTCGGCTGCGACGTCGACCGCTGCAACCAGGGCGGGGAATGGGTGTTCGCGCACGAGCTCGGCCACCTCGCCGGCTGCGGCCACGAAAGCCAGACGGCGATCGACACGACGGCCTATGAGATCCCCGGCACGAACATCATCGACCTGATGTTCACCTACGGCTACCCAAACAAGACCCGGCTATTGTTCTATGGGACGAACCGGGTGGCGCCGAACTTCTACGGGATGCAGAATGTCCGGATCGGCGACGCCAATCACGATTGCGGCGGATCGTGGATCTTCTTCGGCAACGTCATGTCAAACTACCGCTAATCGTCCAGCAACAGGGGAACCTCACCGTGACGAATGAAAACACGACCGTCTTCAATCCGGTCAACTGCGATAAGCACTATACCGACGGCGTTCTCAATCAGTTGACAATCTCCACCGAATTGCGCGATTACCTGGACCTCTGCCGTATGGCCCGAAGCAAGGAGCCGTTCCTCCTGTACGGGATCGGCCCGGAACCTTACACGGTTCGCCATGAGTACTCCGGGTATCGCAACAACATGCTCTACGCGACCTTTGCCGTTGAAGTGGTAAAGGAGGCCACTCCTGCCCAGGAGACAAATAGAGCGATCGTCATCAGGTCGAAATACGCCGAGATCGCGCTTGAAGTTCAGCAGCTCTTGAACAACCAAGCGTCGCATCGCACGATCGGCGCCTACGTGCAGGACCATGGAAAGGAAATCCTCGCGGCGCTCCAGGCCGGGACTGTTGAAGCCATCGAGCGGGCTGATGAAGCACATTGCGCCCGGGTGAAGCTCCTGCAAACGGTAGGCGACAAAGACATGACCCTCAAGGACATGCGCTACCTCGCCATGTCCGACGCGATCGTCGCGGCCTGGGGGGAGGGCACCTGACATGTCGCTCAAGCCGTCCGACGTCGTGCGCGACCCTAAGCTCTTCAATGAATGGTGGAACCGTCGCGACCTCGGCGATGACCGCCTCATCGTCGCCACCGCCCTCCGCGCCGGCCTGATCCGGCGGGAAGACCGCGGCACCCACGATCTGCTGGTCCTGACCCAGGCCGGCAGGAAGCTGCGCGAACAGGCTTGGGCGCCAGCTTAATAGACGCGGCACATCGGCCGCGCGGTCGTCAGCCGCGCGGCCAGCCCAGCATCAGCCTCCACCAATCGAGCCAGCTGCTGCGCGGCTTGGCGCTCGCGATTGATCCGGGGCTACAGTTGATCGGCTGATCGTGCTTGATGGCCGCGGCGCCCATGCCCCTGACCTGCTCGGCCGGAACGTGCAGGATGACAAGGTCGCCCCATAGCCACGGCGGAGCCGACTGTGGCTCTACAGGCCACTCCGCCCGAACCGGCCATTCCACGCTTGCGCCATTCGCCGCGTCAGACATTCTGCTTCTCCGGCAGCCGGTAGCGCCCGGTAACATCGTCTCGGTGCAGCTCGCCCTTGGTCGCAGCAACCGACAGCAGCGAGCCGATGGTCTTCGTGTTGAAGAACGGATTGAACTCGTGCGCGGCCGCGACCAGCTCGCGGAAGCCCAGACCCTCGGGGTGCCGCGCCAGGATCGCCCACAGCGCCGCTCGGACCGGCGAGCGGTGCGGCCGGGATGGCGCCGGCGCCGGCACCTCGGGCGCTCGCGCCGGCCGCAGGCTCACATAGAGGTCGCGGGCCTGCTGCAGACCGGCCAGCTGCGCCCGGGTCGTGGCGATCTCCGCGTCCAGCGCGTCGGCATACTCAGACATCGGCGCAGACCTCCTCGGCGAGCGCCTGGTCAACGTCACTCGCCATCGGCGTCTAGCCTCATGCTGGCCGGGTCGGAGCGGTCGCCGGTCACGAAGATCCACGGGTGGTTGTCGACGATCTCCAGCACCAGCTCTGGGCCTAGACCAAGGCCGATCGCCGCCTCGCCAATGGTCAAAGGCTTCCCGTTCCCCAGCTTGGGATAGAGCCAGCCCTCCAAGCGGGGGAACAGCTCTCGCATGGCGTCAACGTCCATCACCATCACCCTTGGTCCATCGCCGCTTCCAGGCACTCGACTTCCACAAAGGATTGGGCGTTGGCGTAGCCGCGGCCGGCGAAGGGCTCGGCCGCCTTGCGCAAGGCCTCGACAATCTTCGGGATGTCGGCCTCGGTGAGCGAATCGTCGCCGCAGCTGATCTGCACCCCGATGTGCACGTAGGCCAAAGGACTGACCCGCTCGAGCCAGTACCGGCGGACACGACGACCCTGCTCCTCTTCCAGCTTGGTCCTGACGATCCGGTATCGAGGTCCGGTCTCGCCACCGACGGTGAACCTGGTCCCGGCAGTCATCGCCTCAAGCATCGGCCCGTTGACCGCGTGAGCGAGCGGGACGGTGACCGTCTCCACCAGCCCGCTGTCTTCGTCTTTCTCGACCTGCACATCGCCTGTGAAGTTGAACCAGAGATCACCCTCGGCCATCGGCATCTTCCCGTTGCTGGCGCCTCGCCAGCTCGCGGTCGATCGCGGCCCGGATCAGTTGGCCGGTGGTCTCGCCGGCGGCGAGCAGCGCCCGGATGCGGGCGAGCGTGCCGGGGAGCCAGCGGATCAGGTACGTCTCGGAGAACCGGGGCGGGCGGGGCATGGCCGGATCATGCGGTATATACCTATTGCCGGCAAGGCCCGGCGCGACGTATCCTTCGCGGCGGATGGCGGACGCGGAAGCCCGCCGAACGGTGGTTTTAGTAGGGTCGCCTGGGCGGGTTGCGAATGCCCAAGGCAAGGGGTTCGACGCCCTGCGCCGATAGGTTCCAAGGTGACTGCTGGAGTAGCGCCCGGCCCGCCATCCACCCCAGCAACAGGAGACGTCGATGCCGCTTTTCCGAAAGACTGCTCTCGTCGAAGCAACGCAATGGTTCAAGCACGGCGATCATGACGCCGTGCAGAAGATCCCACCGTTCCACCACGAACACGCCGGCAGGGACGACCTCGGCTGGGTGCCGACCCTCGAGGGCGGGCACGTCGTCACGCCCGGCGATTGGATCGCAGGCCCTGGCGCAAAGGGCGAGTTCTGGCCGATCAAGCCGGAGGTTTTCCAGGCAACCTACGAGCCGGCCAATGCTGCATAAGCCCGCGCTGTTCGCGCTCGCGAACCCGGTGTTTGACCCGCACACCCAGATCGGCCCGCAGTTCCGGTTCGTGCCGGCGACGCGGATCACCGCCATGCTGACCGTGAACATCGGCATGGAGTGAATCCGCTTCGCCGGCGGTCGGCCGCTGTGGCACCTGTCGCTCGCGCGCCAGGACCCGGCGACCCGGCTGCCGGTGCCGGTGCTCCGGTGGAGCCCGACGGTGAAGCGGAACATGGAGGCCATCCGCGATCGCGTGATGCGCCACCTGGGGACCAACGAGCCCTACGTCGAGGAATGGGGGCAGAGCTGCGTCCACTGGCGCCGGCCGCTGTCGATCCCCGAGATCAACCAGATGGCGCCGACCCCCGAGGTCCGCGCGCGCCCGGGAAGGGCTTGAATCATGCTAGTCGATGTGGAGTTCCGTCGCCCAGACGGAATCATGGGGCTGGTGCTCGGTGTCGTCGCCGAAGGCGGACCGCTGATCCCCGAGCGCCTGGACCAGGGCCTGTACCTGGCTGGGCACTGGTCCATCGAGCATCTGACCAACGTCCGCGAGCGGTGGAAGGAGAAGACGCCGCACGAGCCGCTGGGCTTCCAGGAGTACGGCGTCTGCGACAACCCGGAGCAGGCGGTGGAGAAGCTCGGCCTGCGCGAGCTCCCCGAGCGCTTCTTCGTCACCTTCGTGAAGATCCGGCGCGCCGACCAGCCGGCCGACGGTGGCTGGCGGTGGCACAAGTGGGGGCCCTACATCGGCGACAAGACGCCGACCTGCGAGTACCTCCACGACGAGCTCGAGATCGACGAGGTCTACACCTTCCACGTCTACGAGCCCGCGCCATGACCGTCTTCTTCACGGCGGATACGCACTTCGGGCACGAGGCCCTGGTGCGACACGGGTACCGGCAGTTCAGAGACGCCGCCGAGGTCGACGCCCTGATCTGCCACCGGTGGAACCTGAGGGTGGGGCCGGAAGACGACGTGTGGCACCTGGGCGACTTCACCATGCACGGGGCCGAGATCGCCGCGAAGTACCTCGCCCGGGTGAACGGCCGGATCCACCTGATCTGGGGCAACCACGACCGCAACTCCGTGCGCAAGCTGCCGCACTGGAAGTCGAGCACCTTCGCCGCGGAGATCAGGGTCGACGGCCAGAAGCTCGTTCTGTGCCACTACGCGATGGAGGTCTGGAACAACTGCCACCACGGGTCCCTGATGCTGCACGGGCATAGCCACGGCGGCCTGCAGGACAACAGCCAGCGGTGCGACGTCGGGGTGGACTGCTGGAACTTCCAGCCCGTGACCCTGGCGGAGATCATGGAGCGGATGAACCACGCCAAGCCCTTCCGCCCCACGGATCACCACCGGCTAGCCGAGGACGCACAGTAAACTTGGAGCCTCTATTGATGGAAAAGTTCCGCAGGGTAGAGCCAACGCCGATGGATTTGCTCCGGTCGGCAATGTCGATGGTCATCGACTACATGCTGAAGGACCCAACGCTTCCGGCGAACGTTGTCTTCAGCCTGAAGCAACTGAAGGAGCCGGGCTTCATCAGCGATCAGATGATGCACATCCAGATTGTGACGTCCTGGCTGACCGAAGCGCAGAAGAACATCGGGCGATACTAGGAGACGTCGATGCCTGACAGGCTGGCCTATATCGGGTTCGCGGTCGAGTTGGACGGAGGCGAGCTGAAGGTGCACCACAGCACCACGCTCGCCCCCAGGCTCAGCCGCATCTACGAGAACATGACCGCCGCAGAGCGCCAGGGCTTCGACGAGCGCCGGCGGGAAGCCGCCGCCAGGATCGGCGAGGCCGTGGCCTGCCTGATCAACCCGAACGCTCGCGTCGTCGCGGCGCTGAACGATGTGCCTGGACCGGGCGACGGCGGCGGACTCAACTAGCGCGCCCCAACCGAAGGCCGCATCATGTCCGAGCCGCAGTTCGAGCCGATCTTCCTGGTCTACCTGATCGGGATCCCGCTGATCTACTTCCTGCCCAGCATCGTCGCGCGCCTCCGCGATCACCGCCAGATGCCCGCGATCTTCCTGCTGAACCTGTTCCTCGGCTGGACCGGGCTCGGCTGGATCGCCGCGCTGGTCTGGAGTGCTACCGCACAGTCAGCGTCGCCACCGCCCGCGCCGCGCCACACGGCCTAGCTCGCGCAGCTGCTGGTCGAGCCGACCCTGGAGCCGACGCTCCTGCTCGGCAAGCTGATCCTGCTGCGCGCGGGCGAGCTCGGCGAAGTTGGCCTGCACCACCTCCTCGAGCCTGGCTGGCGGCAGCGGCTTCTCGATCGGCCGGCCTAGAACGATGCGAGCCTGCTCGTGCAGCACGGTAGTGCACCAGTCGCCTATCGGCTGCTCAGCCTTGGTCGCCGCCAGCCGGATCGCGATCATGACCTCTTGGGTCAGGAGGCGGCTCTTGAGCGTCCACTGACCGCGCAGGGCTGCGCGATCCTCTTCCTTAGCGATTGCCATCAGTACCCCCGATCCAGATGGATCGGGGATACCTCAGGACGCCACGCGGTTTCCAGATTTTTCGGAAACGACGACTGTCGTCGGATAACGATGATTATGACAATTAAGCGAAGGTCAGGATGCCGTTGGTCGGGTCGGCGTCCACGGTAAAGGTTTCGGTATCGTTGATGGTGATGCTCGACCCGTAGTCCCAATAAGCGATCAGATCGTCATTGGCCGAAGTGTCGTTGTAGAGGACGACATACCGGAACGGCCCGATCGAGCCGCCCGACGCGGTCAGGGTCGCATCCGCCAGGACCAGCTTGTAGGTCCCCGAGGTCTGCGCCGAGCTGGTGATGGTGACCGCGAAGCCGCCGGCGGAGTAGCCGTTGCCGGCGCTGATCTCCGCCGGCAGATCGGCCTTGACCGCATCGGCTGCAACATCGGGCGCCGTGTTGGTCAGGTAATACTTCAGAGTGTCCGCACCGAGATTGTGCTTCTTCTCCGCGACGGCCTCGACGAAGGCCTGAAACTTGACGAACGTAGCCATGGCCTAACTCCGCAGGCTGTCCTGGACGACGAACGGGCCCTCGGCCGCCGGCACCTGGTTGCCCAGGGAATCGACCACCCAGAGCTGATGGAAGAAGTGACCCTCATCGAGGCCTTCGGTCTGGGTGTCGGTCAGGAAGACCTCGATCTTCAGATCCGGGCCGACGTTGGTCAGCGTGATTCCCGAAGGGGACGTCATGACAATCAGGCGCTCGCCGGCGGCGACGTCCCGATCGCGCGCGAGGTACCAGCTGGCCGAGGCAGCGCCGGCGATGCCCGGCACCGTGAACTCGAGGATCACGTCCTGGCCCTTCTGGATCGTCTCCTCGCCAAGGATCTTCAACGGCACGTCCCCGTAATCGGTCGGCGGGACAGTGCTGGGCGGGAAGACGATGCGCAGCCGAAACTCACCGGCCAGCTGGCGCCTGAGCTGGAAGGGAACCGTGTGGCGGCGACGCAGGTCGAACCGGCCGGCCATCTTGATGCGCCGCCGAATCAGCAGCGCTCGGTCAATCGAAGCCGCTCCCTCCTGCATCTGCAGGCTGAAGACGCCGGGGTAGGCGATCAGGACCCTGCCCTGGCGCAGGATCACGTCCTGTCCGTCGAGCTCGAATGCTCCCGGCTCCGCCAGTAGCGAGAAGCCGCGACGCAGTCGGTTGTCGTACCCTACAAGCACGAAGCTCCCCGCCGCCGCCGGCATCCGGCGCGCCGCGGCAAGCTGCGCGAGCTGGCCGGTGAGAACGAAGGCTCCCGCGTCGATCGCCAGCCGACGGCCTGCCCGCAGGATCACGTCCTGGCCCTGCAGGCTGAAGCTCCCGGCCTCGGCGCGCAGCGCCACCCCGCGCCGGAGGACGGCATCCTGCCCCATCAGGGTGATGTGGCCGGCAGCTGCCACCAGTCGGCGGCCCACCAGCAGTGCGGCGGCCTCCCCGGCAAGGGCAAACTCCCCTGCCCCAGCAGCCAGCCTGCGGCCGGCCCTGAGGCCAGCCGGCAGCCCGGTCAAGGTGAACCCTCCTGCCCCGGCGGGAAGCCTCCTGGCGGCCCTCAGGGCGGCTTCCTGGCCGGTCACGGCAAAGGTCCCGGCCTCGGCCCGCAGGCGGCGGTCGGCGTAGAAGTCCAGGTCCATGCCGGCGAGCGTGAAGGCGCCCGGATCGACCAGCATGTGGTAGCCGTGGGTGAGCTGCACCGCCTGGCCGGCCACGACGAAGCCGCCGGTCTGCGCCACCAGGATGCGCGTCATGCGCAGGGCGACGTCGCGGCCGTCGAGCTCGAAGTCGCCCGCCGCGGCCGCCAGCCGTCGATCGGCGCGCAGGATCGCCGCGCGGCCGGTGACGATGAAGGCGCCAGTCCCCGCCGGCAGAGACCTCGCCATGCGCAGCGCCAGATCCTGGCCGCTGAGGATGAAGCTGCCGGCGGCCGCGCCGATGCGGCGGCCGACCTTCAGCGCGGCATCCTGGCCGTCCACCTGGAAAGCGCCGGCGGCGATATGGAGGACCCGGTCGACCCGCAGGATCACCGCCTCGCCGGCGAGGGACAGTGCGAGCGCCTCGGCGATCAGTCGACGCGCCACGGCCAGCCGCACATCCTGGCCGGTCACCTCGAAGGCACCGGCCTCGGGCAGCAGGCGGTAGCCGCGGCGCAGGATCACATCCTGGCCGACCAGGTCGAACGCGCCGGCGTCGACCACCAGCCGCTTGCCTCGCCGCAGGATGACGTCTTGTCCCTGCAGGCTGAAGCTGCCGGCCCCGGCGACCATGCTCTTGCCGCGCCGGAGCGCCGCGTCCTGGCCGGTCAGGAGGAACGTGCCTTCCCGGGCCGGCATCACCCGGGTCGCCCGCAGGATGACGTCCTGGCCGGCGACGAGGAAGCTGCCGGCGCCGGCGGCCAAGCTCCGATTGCGCCGCAGGAAGACGTCCTGGCCGGTGACGAGGAAGCTGCCGGCCTCGGCGCGCATCGCGATCCCGCGCAGCAGCAGGACCGCCTGCCCGGTCAGGACGAAGCTGCCGGCGCCGACGGCAATCCGGCGGCCCTGGCGCAGGATGACGGGCTGGCCGGCGAGCACGTAGGCCCCTGCCGCCGCCGGCATCCGGCGCGCGGCGCGCAGGGTCACGGCCTGCCCGGTCAGGGCGAAGGTGCCCGTGCCGGCCGGAAGGTTGCGGTGGTACTGCAGGCCGACCGGGCGGCCGGTCAGGACGAAGGCGCCGGCGGCGGCCACCATCGTGCGGCCGCGCCGGAGGAACACGTCCTGGGCGGTCAGCAGGAAGACGCCGGTAGCAGCGGCCATCCGGCGCTGCACCTGCAGGGCGACCGCGCTGCCGGCGTAGGCGAAGGCACCGGGAGCCGCCAGCATCGAGCGCGCGACGCGGAGTGCTACCGGGTTGCCGGTGAAGACGAACGCGCCCGTGGCCGCGGCCATCTTGCGCGTCGCCCGCAGGCTGACCGCCTTGCCCGAGTGGGTGTAGGCGCCCGCGCCCGCGGCCATCTTCCGGCCCACCTTGAGCCCGACCGCCTGTCCCGTCAGGGCAAACGAGCCGGCCGCGGCCGCCATCACGTAGGCGGTGAGCGCGCGGACCTCCCAGATGCCGCCGGCGCTGCGATTGTTGCCGCTGGTCCACGAAGCACTGCTCAAACCCGAGCCATTGGTGAACCGGACCTCCATGTAGAGGTTGCCGGCGTCGACCCCGCCGGCCAGTGAGTTCGCCAGTGGCGAGGCGGTGGGCGCGCTCGAGCCCACGAAGATCGCCGCGGCCATGACCAGTGAGCCGGTCGCCGGCGCGGACATGGTCGGCGCCGGATCGCCGCCATTGTCCGGGTCGCCGCCGTAGTTGACGATGCTGGGGTTGAAGCCCGTGGCAATCTGGAACGCGAAGACGCCGACCACATTGCCGTCGCTGTCCAGCGTGACCGTCATGGCCGAGGGCGAGCTCGGCGCCTGGGCCACCCACAAGCCGAAGCGCGAGCTGGGCGACGTCCCGCTGCTCGCCGGCTGATTGATCAGGTTCGACCAGCTGTAGCCGGCGCCGTTGTCGTTGAAGCTGAAGTCGGCCGGGGCGGTGCCGCTGCCGATGCGCGCCCCGCCGACGATGCCCACCAAGGCATTGCCCGACGGGGTGAAGCTGTCGGTCGTGACCGCGGCGCCGGCGCTCGCCCACTTCAGCGCCGGCGACGTGAGGGCGGTCGGGTTGCTGACCGCCATGGGCCGTTACTCGATCGCGGCCAGGACCGCGTCGATCTGCGCCAGCACCGCGGTGCGCTCGCCCGTCGTCAGCGTCTTGGTGAGGGCCTCGAGCTCGCCGTTGGCCTTCTTGCGGTGAAAGGCCGGGTAGCCTTCGCTGGTGCGCCAGAGCCAGGAATTGCCCAGCCAGGTCTGGAACGCGAGCGCGACCGTGCGGGCATCGTTCCAGTCCGAGACCGGGCTGTAGCCCACAGGCTTGCCGTACTCCTGCTCGTACCGCAGGCCGAGGCCGGCCGTGTTGATCAGGCCGTCGACGATGTTCACCGCGGACGCCAGGGCCTGGTAGGCGTTGAAGGTCTCGGTGGCGTCCAGAAAGCCCGGCGACAGCGCGACGTTGACACGCCACTCGGCAAACCGGCGGCTCGCCAACCGCAGGGCGTCGTCGATCTGACGAAAGGCGTTGGACGCGCTCGGCGTGACGCGGCCGGTGCGGAACTGCGCCATCAGTAGGCTCCCCACAGCTGTTCGACGAGCTCGACGGCCACGGGCCACGCCTCACGGACCTCGGCGCGGGCACGGGCGCGGTTCGATTGGGCGGGGCGCCACGTCCCCAGGTAGTAGGCTGCGGCGGCCTCGGCGGCGGCCGGGTCAAATGACGGCAGCGCGCGCCGCGCGGACCAGTAGTCCGACCAGTAGAGGCCGCGGGCGGCGATCGTCGCCCCGACCTCGCTGCAGGTCAGCAGCATCCCGCTGTTGCGCTCGAGGAGCCACTCCAGGCCCCAGGTCGCCAGCATCGGGCGCAGCGGGGCGAAGTCCTCGCTCCCGCCGTCCAGCATCTTCCGGAAGGTGGGCAGCTCGATCTGGTACATGGAGTAGGCCGGGCCGGGGTTGCCCGGGTTGCCGTCGCGCTCCAGCTGGTCGCGGGCGCGGCAGCGGCTCTCCGTCCAGGCCGTGACCGCCAGCAGTGCCGCCGCGGGCTTGCTGGCGTAGGGCCGGCCCATCCAGTGCAGGGTCGGGATGATCGGCAGGCGCAGGACGCGCTCGATCGCGGCGTCCATGGCTTCGGCGGCGGGCTTGGTCGGCATGGCCGGTGGGTGCCACCGGCCGGGCAGGCGGTCTGCCGAAAGCCTAGTTGCGTTGGCCGCCGTTGCGGCCGGCGGCGCGATCCAGGATCTGCTCGATCCGCCGCCAGTGATCGTCGAGGGTCGCGTCGATCCGCTTGAACTTCTCGTCCTCGGAGAGGTGCATGGTCTCGATGCGGGTCAGCCGCTCGCTCAGCACCTGGTTGGCGGTGAGCGTCTCGGCGATCTTCATCCCCGTCATGCCGATCTGGTTGCGCAGCTGGTCAATGGCGTCACGCTCGTCGGCCTTGCTCGACGTGAGCACCTGCACCTGTGTGTAGGTCTGCAGCGTCATCGCGCCCAGGGCGGCGAGAAGCGCCACGATCAGGAGCTGCAAGGCGCCGGACCACTGTTGGAGGAAGCCGTCGACGCGGCGGATCGCTTCAGTCATGGAGGCCACCCCGCCGGTCGATCAGGAACCTCGCCAGCCGGGCCGTCCCGCAGACAAGCCCAAGATAGGCCAGGATGCAGGCCACGCCGATGAGCGTCTCGATCACGGTCTCAGGCATCCCGCCGGCGCCGCGTTGCCTTGCGGCCGGCCGGACCGGGCGGGCCGGCGTTCCATGCCTGCTCGGCGCTGTTCCAGCGGCGCTCGGCGATCTCGCGGAGCCTTGTGATCTCGGCCTCCTCCAGCTCGCCCTTGATCGCGCGATCGAGGATCTGCGCCACGATGCTGACCACGGCCATCCCCAGCTCCACGCTCATCGGGCCAGCTCCAGGGCGAGCTCGTCGCTCGCCGCGCGGATGACCTCGGCGTCGCCGGGCAACGCCAGGTCGTGGTCGCTGCAGGGCTCCCCGGCTGCCGCCACCAGCTGGTCGGCCAGTTGTCCGGCAGCATCGGACAACTGCCCCGCGTCGCGCGCCGCCGTCGCGCGCTGCAAGGTGGTGGCGGCCTCCAGGCACGCCTGGGTGAGGCCGGGATCGCGCTCGGCCGCCACCGGCGCGCAGGCCGACAGCACCGCACCCATGGCGACCAGGAACAGGATGGCGGGGTAAGGCGGCCGGCTCCGCGGCGGCTGCGGCGTCGCCGGCGGCTTGGTCGGCTCGCCGTTCAGGGCTAGACGCTCGACGAAGCGCCGAACCGCGGCCAGCAGCTCATCGTCCGTTTTCGAGGGCGTGAGCTTGACGATGATGCTCGCCACCGTCACCAGCCCGGTGACGATCAGGACCAGGTCGTCCCAATTCTCCATGATCCAGCGCACGGCCACCTCCGGTATCCCAACCTGGGGTACCGATCACCTAGCGCGCTATCGACGACTTGGAAGCCGAAAGCCGCCCTAGCGCCACATCCGCATGAAGAAGCGCCAGTTGGCATTGGTCAGGGTGACCCCGGCGCCCGACGTCCGATGCTGCGCCCGAACGCCGGCAACGGTGGCGCTCATGTAGGCGTACCAGTTGATGCCGTCGGCACCGAACAGGACCCGCCGGTTGGCCTCCTCGAGGATGGTGCACTCGACCGGCACTTCCATGCCGACACCGTAACCGTGCTCCGCGGTCTTGCAGCGGTAGTAGCCCCGCACCAGGGTCGGCTGCCCGCCCATGCCATGGGCAGCGACCGCCGAGGTCCCGTTGCCAATGCCCATTTCGCCGGTGGTGCCGAACTGCGTGAACGAGGTGGCAAGCAAGGTGAGGATGTTCATGCGGAACAGCGCGCCGCCGCGCTGGATCAGGAAGTCGTCATTGACGGTCCGGTCCGTGACCGGGCTCTTGTTCCCGATCACCCGATTCGGGGTGTTGAGCGCCACGGCGACAGCCGCCGGGGTCATGACCGCGTTCTCGGCCGTGCCGGCCGCGGCCTGCTCGCCGGACGCGTGGGTATAGGTCGCGGGCTGCCCCGCCACCGGTGCGGTGCCGTCGATCCCGATGTCGGTGCGGGCCTGCGCGCGGTCCTGCCCGTACTCGCGGGCGAGCTCGGCCCAGTTGGGCGGCTGGTACTCCAGCCAGAGCCGGGCGAACACGCTCGTCATGGCGAACTGCGCGGTCTTGAGCACGATGTTGCCCGCGAGGTTGCGGACCACGATGTCCCGGGTATCGTTGGCCGGCGAGATCACGATCAGGGCGCCTGCCGGGAACGCGCCGGGGTTCACGGTATCGAGGAAATCGCTCGCGGCGCTTCCGCCCTCGACGTCCACGGCAAGCCGGCAGCGGGTCGGCGAGATGGCGCCGCCGACGATCTGCAGGGCCTGCACGCTGGCCCCGCCGGGCATCAGCCGGACCGTCTCGAGCCACTGGTGGAACCGCGCGCCCATGTCGGAGTTGGGCGCCGCCCGGACGTCGAACGAACCGGCGGCGGGAAGGGCTACCATCCGGGGCTCCTGTTAGGCCGCGAGGTCATAGGCCGTGTTCTTGGACATCTCGGGCCGGAGCGGGTCGCGCGGCCCGCCGCCGCCGACATAGGGCAGCCCGTCGGTCCACACCTGCCGGATGGTCGGGGTCGTGCCGTAGGTCTGTGGGTTGTAGACCGGCCAGAGCTTGGACTGGCACAGCGCGAGCGCTGCGTTGATGTTGTCCCGGACCCCCGTGAGCGGCTTGCATCCCGGGCGCGCGCCGGTCGTGACGGTCGGGTCGGGCTCGTACCCGACATTGGCATCGACGCGAAGCTGAATCGAGTTCTGCGACCCGTTCCCGTCAACGACGTAGATGCCGTAAAAGTAGATCGCGTCGACAATGCGACGGCCGCGATTATTGCTGGCCGGAAGTGCCGCCATGATCGAATTGTAGTCGGCGGTCTTGAGGGTCAGCAGCGCGCCGTAGGGGATGTCGCCATTGTTGTCGTCGGGGTCCGAGTCCGCGCTATCGTCCTGCCCATAGGATGGCCAGACATTCCGGCGGCCCAGGACCTGCGTCGCCGGAGGGGCGCCAGTGCCGTCTGAGCGCTTGTACTGCCGGGCGACGGACGCCTGCAGGCAGTGGCCGATCGGGGTCAGGATGCTGTTGTCGTTGATCTCAAAGCCCCTGAGGAACCCCATGGGCCACCGCATGCGGCTGGCGCTGGTGCCGGTATCCCCGGGGCTGCCCGGCTCGGGGGCGTCCATGCCGCCAAGCGGCCACTCCTTCATCGGGTAGATGCCGCGGCTCTCGGCAAAGTTGAAGCCGCGGATCGTCTGCAGCATGTCCGCGGTGCCGGCGCCCTTGCGGTAGAAGAGAACCTGGAAGTCCTGCTTGGACCCCGCCGGGACCTCCGGATAGAAGGCAAAGCGGCCCGGATCGGGCACCCCGACGTTCACGGTCTCCTGCAGGACCTCCTTGCCCGCAACGGTCCGATAGAACTTGATCGCCGTGGTGGTGATCCGGCCGGCCACGCACTCCCAGTAATACTTGGTCCCGACCTTGCTGTCCTCGAGGTCCAGCTTGATTGGCAGCGTGCCGAGCCGGCCACGGCCGCCCGGGTCGCCGCCGGTGTAGTGCGCCGGGTTGGTCGAGCCGATGTTCGCTGCCGTGACGCTGTCCGGGATCCCGAACTGCACCCCGGCACCGATCGGCCGGTGGTGCGCGCTCCAGCGGTTGAACGGGTTCCGGAACAGGCTCGTATCGACGTCGCCCGGCGCCGACGGGATGGTGACGATGATCTGCCCGTCGGCCAGATAGGCGATGCCGCTGAGGGCCAATTCGGGGATGACCACCCGGATGCCGCTCGGCGAGGTCCCGCGCGCCACCCTGACCCGCGCGGCCGCCCCGCTGCCCACGATCGATGTCGCGAGCCCCTCGGCGGCCGAGACGATGCGCTTGATCCCCACGCCGGTCGACGGCGTCGCCGATGCGAGCACGTTCACGTCGACGCTGTCGCCCGAGAGGGTCACCGCCGTGTCGGCCACCGTGAGGCTCGGGATGGGCGAGAGCGGCGCACCCTTCCACAGGCCCTTGATGTCCGTGACGGCCCGGCCCCAGGCGGCGGAGCCGGCAGTGTCCGTGCCCCCATAGGCCGTGGCGCTGAGCAGTTCGCCCCCTGACATGGCCTCGGCTACGAGGTTCTTGGCCCGGGCCTGCGCGCGGAGCAGTTTCGACCACTGCTCGACCGCGATGTCGGCCGCCGGGCAGGGCGAGCCATGCACGCCGGTGACCGCCACCGGCGCCCAATCGAGAGCCACGAGCGGGACCGCCAGGGTCTCCGCGGCGGGGATGACGTCGTCGAGCATCCCGTAGCTCGCCGTGTCCCACTTGCGGAGGAACTGATCGTAGGTCGCCTGGCTCGTGACCAGGCTGTTGGGCCGGAACCGCATC
Source organism: Pseudomonadota bacterium (assembly GCA_041190985.1). Classification (GTDB taxonomy): domain Bacteria; phylum Pseudomonadota; class Gammaproteobacteria; order Burkholderiales; family Burkholderiaceae_C; genus Malikia. Next base: position 40,737 of record JBEEPT010000110.1, on the reverse strand, counting down.
CCGATCATGTCGACGCCGCCGGCGGCGTTCTTCGGGACCCACGAGGTGATCGCGGCCGGGCGGGACTGCCGGTCCATCTGCTGCGCGATCCGGAGCCGGCCGCCCCAGCCTTCCCGGAGCTTGGCGATCACGCGCTGCAGCGCCGTCTGATAGCGCGTGGCCGTCGCGGTGTAGACGCGGCAGATCGGCGACGAGGTCGAGTTTGCGACCGGGAGCACCAGGACGAACAGATCGTCGTCCCACCAGCCAAGCGACCGGTAGGCCTTCTTGAGCCGGGCGCCCATGCGCACATAGCCGGCGTCCAGGGTGCCGCCGTCGATCAGGTCCCAGATCCGGACGTCGGTCGCCCCACCGGTGTTCGCGAACGCCGCGGGGAACAGCTCGCAGTGCGCGAACAGGAAGGCGCTTTCGGGCGTGATCCCGCGCGCGGCCTCGCCGAGCTCGCCGGCGAAGAAGTCCGGCTGGGAATTCGGCTGGATCGTGACCGCGCTCGGGGCTTCGGTATCGAGCCCGCCCCAGATGCCCTCCCAGGTCAGGTCGGAGACACCCGGGCGGGAGATCGGCGCCGAGTAGGCGGCCCACTGGCCGATGTCCCGGACCCAATCGGCGCTCCTGGCCCCCATGCCCCCGATGCCGGCCGCCCAGGAGCGGTTGCCCCGCAGCGCCCGGCCGAGCCACCACTTCTCCGCGACCCGGATCGTGATCGTGCCGACGTCCTCGATCGCGGGGTTCGCGATCAGGCGCGCCTTGTAGGTCATCGTGTAGACGCCGGCCGCCGTGGTCGACCGGGTGTAGTTGATCTTGCCGGCCACAATCGCGGCGGTGTCCGAGGCGCCGGTCGGCGGGGTCAGGCCGGCCGGGGACAGCTCCAAAGCCGTGGTGCCGGTGCAGCGCGCCAGGGCGTCGATCACGAACGGCTGCGGCGCGTCGATCGGCACCACGACCGTGAAGTCCGGCGCCGTGACGCTCGCGGAGACCACGCGGACGGTGAGCGGGACCGCGTCGCCGAGAATCGAGCCGTCGACGAGCCGCGGCCGGTAAGACCCGCCGCTATAGGTCGCGAGCCCCGCGGTGCCGCGCGTGACCCGGAGCTTGCCGCCGACTATCGAGAGCGTCGGGCCGCCGGTCGGCTGCACGATGCTGCCCGCCGCGATCTCGAGCGGGCCGCTCGCCTCATCGTTCGCCAAGATGTCGAAGTCCTTGGTGGTCTCGGCGAGCTCGATGTCCAGGGTATCGGCCACCCCGCGCACGAACGCGACCGTCGTCGTACCCTCGACGATGACCGTGATGGTGCCCTCGCCCAGGGCGCCAGTCTCGGACCGGGCCCGGTAGTTGAACGAGAACGTGTCGGCGAAGCCCGGCGCCCGCGAGTAGGTCACGGCATTCCCGACCCGGCCGATCGTGCCCCGCGCGGCCGGGAGTGGGTCGAGGTCGATCAGGCTGACCTCGGCGCCATCGTTCGTGATGTCGTTCACGACCGGGTTGAACGTGACCGAGCTCGGGTCCGTGCTCCGGATCCGGATCGTCTCGCCGACGCAGATCAGCTCCGGGGTCGGGGGCGTCCCGGGCGTCCCGGCCGCACCCACGATGGCAGCGATCGGGGTGAACATCGATCAGGCCGCCGGCTTCAGGGAAAGCAGGACCACCGAGCCCTCTTCGCAGGTGATCGTGTTGGTGGCCTGGGCGGATCGGTACTGGACCGCGAAGCTGTCGGTTTCGAGGAGCTTCTGGACGATCGCGCCGAAGCCGGCCGCGACCGGCGTGTGCTGGGTCGCGGTTCGGGGCACCTCGCGGTACTCCTGGCCGATGCGGCTGCCGTTGCGGGTCAGCTGCGCGAGGCAGGCCGGCGACACGCCCTCGCCGTCGAGCGCAGTGTCCAGGTCGCCGAGCACGAGGTAGTTCCAGCCCGAGAGCAGCGCCTTGGAGCCAGTGACGAAATCCGCATACGCCGTCGAAGTGCTGGTGACCTCGCCGGTGCTGTTCGCGGTCATGGTGTCCTGGAACAGGCTCTTCTTGAGCGCCACGATCCCCATGGACGTGATCGAGCAGTTGAAGGCGCCGTTGGACTTCGCCTTGATCTTGATCGAGCGCGACCCGGACGCGACCGACTTCGGGACGATCGCGCTGTAGTAGCCTGTCAGGGCCGTGTGCTTGCCCATGACGCGCTCCTGGTGGAGCACGCCGTCGATCTCCAGCGCCAGGGTCGCACCCGGGATGTCGGCCGCCGCCACCTGGGCCCAGGCGAGGAAGATGTATTCCTCGGCCGCGAAGGTCTGGGTCATGGTCAGAAGGTCGGTGTAGGACGTCGAGGTGACGTTGTTCACCGAGCCATCGGCGACGCTCAGGAACTCGCCGGTCTCCAGCTTCAGGCCGATCAGCTCGGGCGCAAAGACGGAAGCCGAATAGAGGCTGTTCCCGACGTGGAAGTCCAGATTCAGCGACTGCGAACCGGGGCTCGAGCCGTAGCTGGCGCCGTGCATCATCAGCATGGCGAGCTGATTGGCCGAGTAGCGCGCGCACCCGACCAGCGGACCCTTGCTGTCCGCGGCACGCTGGAAACGGATCTCCGCCCCGGTGTTGTTCTGGCTGTTCGAGCTCTTGAAGCCGCAGTGGGCAAAGTAGATCCAGGTCGAGCCGTCCGGCGGAGTGTGCACCAGCGACAGCGCGTTCTTGTACGTCGTGACCCCGGCATCGGTGTTGATCGTCGCGGCACTCTTGGCCGTCACGAAGGTCCGTTCGATCGAGCCGCCGCCGCCGCCGGAGGCCTGGGTCTGGCCGGCCAGGGTCCACTGGAACGTCGGGCTCACCTTCGTGAGCTCGGCGATCATGTAGGCGCCGACGCCGCGGCCGCGGTCGTGGTTGTCGATGTTCCGCGGGACCGAGCCGACGCTGGTCCGGAAGCTGCAGGACGCGGCCTCCTGGCGGAACTCGATCGTGTCGCCTTCCTGCCACTGATCGCCCGAGGCCGGCTGGGCCATCGGGAGCGTGTAGACGCAGGAGACCTGATTGACCTGCTTGGTGCCCCGATGGGCGATCCCCAGGGTCCGGGCGCTGTCGCTATGGCGATCGACCTTCCGGCGGCCGCCCGAGACATTGAACCCCCGCATGTTCAGGTCGGCGTGGAGCTCCGTGAGACGGCCTGCCGCCAGGGGTTGGAGCTCGAAGAACCGATCCTCGACCCGCTGAAGAATCAGCCACTCGTAGGGGTTCTCCAGGACCACGTCGGCGCCGCCCCGCAGGACGATCTCGCCGTCGTTCGTGACGCTGGCCGCGTTCTTGACCGTCACGGTCTGCCCGGTCTCGGGACACGACAGCCAGACGATCCGCCCCTGGGCGACCGACGTGAGGTCGAGCCGGACCAGATCGTCGGTCGAGGCGCCGCCCTGCGGCAGGAGCCGGGACATCATCTTCGTGAGCGACGCAACGCCCTCGGCGATCACCACGCCCTCGGGCTGGGCATGCTCCGCGAGCGCCATGTTGTAGAGCGCGTCCCAGATCGAATACGCCACGCCCAGCGCGGGGCTGCGCGGCGCCTCGGTCCAGGTCACGCCCTCGGGCAGGACTTCCCGCATCTGCTAACCGCCTCCAACGCGGAAGTCGGCGACGCCCGGGACGCTGGTCCCCGCGGCATCGAGCAGCCGCACCTTGACCCGCGTCGGCGTCGCTGCGTCGACGACGAAGGTCCTTGCCGCCGATCCCGCGCGGACGCTGCCGAGAACGTGGCTCACCACCCGGTAGCTGCGCTCCAGATCGAGCAAGATCCCGGCGGCCGGCACGTTCACGTTGGTGAAAGTCTCCTCGATCTCCTCGCCGTCGAAGACCAGCTGGAGCCCCCGGATCGCCGGCCGATCGACGCCGCCGCCCGCGATGATGACGCGCAGCTGCAGGGGCTCGCCCGCCAAGGCCGGAATGCCCTGGCGCCAGGCGCGCCAGACCAGAAGCACCTCGGGGTCGTAGTCGGCGCCGAGCGGCAGATCGAAGCTGCCGGCCAGGAAGTCGTCGGGCAGCGGGGACTCGAAGCTCACGAAGGTCAGGTCCGCGGTGCCCCACCGGTAGGCGATCTTGTAGTCGCCATCGATGTCCCACTGGAGGAACAGCCGGTCGGTCTTGAGCAGCGTCGTGGGGGTCACGACGTTGACGATGTAGGTCACCTCGGACCAGACGCCGGCGAGCCAGGGCGACTCCACAGGGGTCAGGAAGCGGCCCTTGCCGTCGAGGAACAGCGAGCCGTCGGTGCCCAGGACCTCCCCGGCGATCACCTCCGCGTTGGTCAGGAGGCCCGGCCAGCCGCGGTCCCGGATGCTGTCGACCCCAAGGGGCACCCGCTGGGCCGTCGTGGTCGGGGTGACGGTCAGGCGCGCGGCCGAGACCGATTCGGTCCCGTGGATCGTCACCGCCTTGATCAGGACCTGCTGGGCATTGGCCGGGATCGCGGCGGCCGGCAGGCTCGTGTCGGTCACGAGCTGGTCCGTGACGTCCTCGCAGTCCTCCCAGGCTTGCCCGGGCGCGCTCGCCCACCGGATCTTGAAGCCCTGGTGGTCGGGTCCGGCGGCGAAGATCCAGCGCAGCCACAGGCCGTCCAGGATCACGCCCTTGACGTCCGCGGGGGGCAGGCGCGGCCCGACGATGAAGGGCTGCACCTCGGAGCCCCAGCGGCCCAGGCGCCCCGTGCTGTAGCGGTAGCGTGCGTTGACCCGGATGGTCTGGTCGAACGGGACGGAGGTCAGGACGACGGTGGTGGCCTCGGGGGGCGCCTGGATGATCACGAACGGGCTGTCGTCGTTCAGGGGCTTCCACGCGATGTCGATCCCCGCAAGGGTCGCGAGCGGCCGGGTCCCGTCGTCCCAGAGCAGGACCAGCGCGCGGATCTCCAGGCTCCCGTCAGGGTGCCGGATCGCCGCGGCATCGCCCGAGGTCACGGCCCGGATGATCGGCGCCTCCTGGCCGGCCAGCGGCGTGATGTTCGGATCCCACGGCGGGATCAGCGCGGTGTCCGCGGTGTAGACCCCCTCGTCGTAGGGTACGCAGGTGATCCGGGCCTCGAGGTCGCCCATGGGCTCGATCGCGCGGATCAGCGCGGCCTGCACCTCCTTGCCGGCAATGCCGATCACGTAGAGATCGCCGGGCGCCACGACGAAGTCGTTGACCACGGGCGTGGTCAGGTAGACGAGCTTCGTCTCCCCGACCGGCTCGGTGATGTCGAGCACGATCTGGGAGTTGTTGCGCAACCTGATCCGGATCACGAAGTCGCCGACCATGTCGAAGACGACGGCCTCGTCCAAGGTCAGCGCGGCCATGAGGCCGGCCTCGTCCAGGATCACGCTCCTGATCCGGCCGGAGCTGCGCCCCCACAGGGTCGACGTCGACTGGATCCCCACCTTGTCGCCGCGGCGCGAGACCAGGTGCTCGAAGTCGGTGATGAAGGTCATGGTCTCCGGCCGCAGCCGGCCCTCGGCCAGCCGCCACCGGCCGAGGCGCCACACGGCGTCGGCGTTGGTCACGCCGGGGCACTCGCCTTCCTCGAACAGCGTGGCGTTCTCGGGCCCGTAGCCGTCGTGGTAGACCTCGCGGGTCTGGGTCGAGAAACCGTTGGCCTCGTCCACGAAGGTCATGCGCAGGCCGTGCGGCTCCACGGTGAAGATCCGGCGGACCTGCAGCTCGCGGTAGTTCCGCGGGGTGAACATCTGGCTGAAGAAGGGCTTGGGCTCGTCGATCACGACGGACCATTTTCCGTCGGCGCGGCTCGGGGTTGCCCGGCCGGTGCCGCAGATGATGACCAGCAGGTCCCAGATCGACATGTCCCTGTCGGCGACGAAGTTGCAGAACTCGCCGCGTGGGGACGTGCGCTCGGCCCAATACTGGAGCTGCGGTAGGTCGATCTCGCCGTCGGCGACGGGCTTCTTCACCGAGCGGCCCTGCAGCAGCCGGCGGAACAGCGCCGCGGGCTGGTTGGTGGCCCCATAGACCCAGGCGCTGCCGTTCCACTGCGCGCCGTAGCTGCGCACGATGCCCGAGAGGTCCCGGATCACGCCGGAGAGCTGGTTGGAGGCCTTGATCCGCAAGGCGGTCAGGACGAAGGCCTGAGCGTTGCGGACCGGGGAATCGCCGTTGAAGCTCTTGATGTTCTCCCAGGTGACCTTGTCCAGCCTGGTGCTGTCGGTGCTGTCCGACGTCACCCGCCGGACCTCGAGCTCGTACTGGCCGCGGGCCGGGAAGCTGATCCGGCGGGAGGTACGCTTGGGCGAGGCCTGCTTGCCGGCGACGGTGGTGATGGTCTCGGTCGACCACGCGCCGTCGCCAACCAGCCGATACCGGAAGCGCAGCTCGACCTCGACCCCGAGGGGATCGCCGGTCTTCTCGCCGTACTTGATGCAGCCCTCGCGGAACTGGAACTCGAGCACGACATAGTCGGTGTCGGTGTCGGTGCGCCGGACCTCGCGCTGCCCACTCTCGAGCAGCACGCCGATCGGGGTCGTGGTCACCGAGGACGGGTAGAGGCTGAAGGTCGGGTTGGTCTCCTGGTCGCCGAAATAGTGCTCGAGCTGGACGCCCTGGAACTCCTCGATCGGCGTGTCGCCGATCTGGAGCGCCTCCACGCTCGCCGGGCCGATGCACCAGCACACCAGCCCGAACAGGTACTCGTCGTCGCCGTCGAGCACGGTGAGCCACGGGGCCGCCAGGGCCGGCACGACCTTGTGGGTGCCCAGCACGACCGGCACCGGAGCATTGAGCCTGGGCGCGTTCTGGGCGCCCTCGATCCCGTAGGTCTGGCTCTCCTCGGTCGAGTTGTTCATCTGCTCCTTGGGCGGGGGGATCAGCGCGTTGAGGGCCAGCATCCCGCCCAGGGTCAGGGCGCCGCCAATGCCGGCCGAGGCGAAGGTGAAGGCAGCGCCCTCCAGGGCCAGCACGGTCGGGCCGGCGATCCAGGCGCCCGTCGCCATGGCCGCGGCGACGATGGCGATCATGAGCACGGTCCGCAGCGTGTTGCCGCCGCCGGCGGGCAGCGCCACGGCCTCGATCAGCATCCCGGGCTTGGGCCGGACCCGGCGCCAGTTCTCGCGCGGCACGTCATGGCCGGCGATCCGCACCGCCAGCAGCTCGCGCGCGGCCGGGTCGGGCTGGGCGACCTCCAGGATCTCGTAGAGGGTCAGGCCGGACGGCAGCTCGATCCGGTTCGTCTCAAGACTGAACGGGTGCGGTCGGTGGCTCAGCCAGAGCGGGATGCCGGTAGACGGTCCGCCTGCCGTGGATCCGGTCGATGGGCTGCAGGACGGCATCGTGGCCCTCGTCGGTATGCAGGAGCAACCGGCCGTCTATGACCACCCCGACGTGAAAGGGTCTGCCGATCCTCCGCAGCAGCACGACGTCGCCGGCGCGCATGTCGGCCTCGTCGACGGTGATCCAGGCCCGGGTTTCGGCCACGATCTGGCGGGCGACCGCCTGGGTTCCGCCGTGCTCGTCGAGCTCGACCCCCAGCTGCTCGGCATAGACCAAACGGACTAGGCCCCAGCAGTCGACCGCGGGGCGCGCGCGGCCGCCCAGGCGGTACGGCAGGCCGATGTAGGGGGTGGGGTCAACGACCATGAAGGCTGCCAAATATGACCGGAATTATTCCTGACCTATGCCGCGGCCCGGTGCAGCGCGGGGAAGTGCGCGGCGTCGAAGCGCGGGTAGACCGCGGTCAGGAAGGCCGTGTGCTCGGTCACCAGCTCGGTGCTGATCTCCATGTCGGTGATCAGCGGCTCGGCGAACTGGAGCGGACCGAAGAAGACGCCGGGCAGCGACGGGTCCTGGCCTTCGATGACCTCGATCATGACCTTGGGCGCCTCGCCGGCGACGCGCGCGAGCGCCGCGACCTCGCGGCTGACGTTGGTGACCTTCAGCCGCGCCCGCGGAATGTCCGCATCCAGGTCGCTGGGCAGCTCGAGCTCGAAGGGGAAGGCGACGTAGGTGTCGGCGCCGCGCACGATGTTGGTGGCTCCGGACAGGCTCAGGTTGTTGTTCACCAGCCGGATCGGCTCGCCCAGGCTGGGATGGGTGATCGTGAGCAGGATCAGCGGACAGGCCGACGTGTTCTCGGCCATGATCGCCGCCTGCAGGGCCGCGTTGAGCGACCTCACGGGACGATCCAGAGCGACAGCTGCGCACGCCAATCGTCGCCGGAGACCCGGGTGTAGACGGGCATCCGCTCAGGGTCGATGCGCGCCGCGCAGGGCACCTTGTCGATCGGGTGCCACCAGTCGAACTCTACCGCACCGGACACCAGGTCGACCGCCAGGAAGGTGCGGAAGACGTTGAGCTGCGCCGTGGTGAACTCGTAGGTGCAGGTCACCGGGATGTAGTTGGAGGTGGTGTTGCGCCGGACCTTGCCCGGTCCCTGCTCGGTCGGCGTGTGCCGCAGGTTGCTGGGCTCGGTGTAGGTCATCCCCTCCATCAGAGGGGTCCTGGGCAGCTCAGCGGGCCAGCTGGGCATCAGCGGCGGGTCCTAGGCTTGAGGTTGAAGGCCTGTTCCATGGCCTTGTTGGCGCCGCCGGAGCCGATAGTGCGGTTGACCTCGGCGCGGATGATCATGGTGATCTGCTCCATGCCGCCGGCGCCGGTGCTGCGCTGGGTCTCCACCGGCGGCGCGCCGGCGCCCCGCTGGTCGATGACGTTGACCACGGTCCCGCCGCCACCACCGGCGCGGACGCCCAGGCGGCCCTGACCGTCGCGGGCGAGCGGCATCACGGCCTCAGGCCCGGCCTCGCCCATCAGCGCAGCACCGCGCGCCAGCGGGACGATGGTGGCGGCCGAGACGATCCCGCCGCGGGCTAGGGGCACCACTTCACCGCGGTTGAAGACGCCGCCACGGGCGAAGCCGGCTGCCGCCGCCTGCCCGCCGCCGCCGGCCGCGGCGCCGCCGGCAAAGTAGTTGCCGGCGGCGCCCAGCATGGAGCCGATCGCCCACCGGAAGGCCTGGTTGAGGGCGAGCTCGGCCAAGCTCTCGAGCAGATCGTCGACCGCCAGCTTGCCCGTGAGCGCCATCTGGGTCAGGGCCTGGGCGGCGGTGTCGGCACCCTGCTTGACGAAGTCGCCGGTCATCCGGCCAAGCTGTGCCGCCTCCTGGCCCAGCTCGCGCATGGCGTCGATCGCGCCCGTCTTCGGGTCGTAGAGGGGCGCGAACTCGGTATCGCCGGTCTTCTGGTAGTACCCGAGCGGGTCGCTTTCCTTCCAGCGCTTCTCCTCTTCGGCGAGCGCCTCCAGGGTCGCATCGCGGCGCTGGTTGGCGAGGGTCTGCTGCGCCGCCCAGCGGGCATCGGCCGCGTCGTTGATCTGCCGGGTCACCAGGTCGAGCTGACGCTTCTTCTCGGCCGCCGCGCGCGCCTGTTCGCGTTCCTCCTCGGCGTTGAGGCGCTTCTGTTCGGCGATTTCGCGCTTGCGCTTGGCCTCGGCCTCGCTCGCGGCTTGCTCGCGATCCTTGGCGATTTGCTTGGCGTCCTCGCGGTAGTCGCGGGCCGCCTTCTCGTCCTCGACCGTCCGCTCGGGATAGAGCGACCAGGAGAGCGGGCCCTTCGCCTTGGGCGCCGCCGGGGCGTCGCTGTCCTGCAGCTGCCGCATTTCCCGATCGAGGCGGCGCAGGTCTTCCAGCTGCCCCTCGACCTCGGCGATGAGCCGGTTGTTCTCGCCCAGCAGATTGCCGCTGCGGAGGCCGGCCAGCCGCTTCTCCAGGACCGAGATCGTGGTCTCGGTGTCGGCCCCGCCGTAGTCGACGGCCAACCCCTCGGCGAGGCCGGTCTTGAAATTGTTCCACCACTTGAAGAACGCGCTCGTCCGCAGGGTCTGGTCGAGCCCCGCCATCAGCATCTTGACGGCGTTGTTCCAGCGGGCCTGGCTCTGCTCGATGCTCTCGGGCAGCTGCGCGAACCGGGCAGCGGCCTCGTCCGCCGCACCCAGCAGCGCGTTGGCGACCACATCGGCGGTGAGCTTGCCCTCGCTGCCCATCTTGCGCAGCTCGCCGATACCCACGCCCAACTCGCGGGCGATGGCTCGGGCGACCTCGGGCATCTGCTCCAGGACGCTGCGCAGCTCGTCGCCGCTGAGCCGGCCGGAGGCCAGGGCCTGCGCCAGCTGGAACATGCCCGACGACATTTCCTGGGCGCTCGAGTTGCCCACGCGGCCGAGCTGGGTGACGACCTCCACCAGCTTGATCGTTTCGGCCTTGGTGAGGCCGATGTCCTGCGCGGCCATGCCGAAGCGGGAGGTAGCGTCGGCCGCCGTGGTGATCTCGATCCCCAGGCGGTTGGCGAGGTCAACGACGTCCTCGAAGGTTCCCTTGCCGAGGGCGTTGTCGAGCCGCCCCCGCATCAGCTGCACTTCGTTGCCGACCGTCGCCACCTGCTGGGCGATGCCGTACAGCGAGCTGATCATCGCGGTGGCGAAGCCGACCACGGCGAGGTTGCGCAGGGTGGTGATCTGGCCGGTCAGCCGCTCGATCTGGTTGCTGACCCCGACGAACATGCCGTCGGTCTTGCCCTTGACCGTGTCGTTGAGCTGCCCGACCTGGTTCTCGACCGCGGCCTTCGCTACCCGGAGATCCCGGGCCAGCTGGTCGAGCTTGTAGTGGAGCTCGACATAGGCTTCGCCGACCTTCTCACCCGCCATCGGCCGGCTCCTTGGCTGTCGCCGCGGCCGCCAGCTCGGCGGCCTTGTCCGCCCGGTAGGCGTCGTCGAACTCGGCCAGGATGAAGCCGTTCCGGTTGAGGCGGTTCTGTTCCTCCATGGCCGCCGTCCCGCCCATGCCGGCGATCAGGCGCTCGACCTCGTCGTGGCTGATCGGGTTGCGGGTCAGGTTCGCCGTCATCCAGGCCATCCGGAGGTCGCGCGCATGGTCGTCGCGGACCCTGCGGCGATGAGCCCGGCAAAGCAGCCGATAGTCGGAGAGGGTCAGGTCCCAGGCGGCGGCGAGGTCGAGGCCGAGGACGCCGACGGCGGTCTCGATCCAGCCCTCTAGGGTGAGGGCGCCGCCACCGCCTGCGGAGGGGGGTCGGGGTTGTCCGCGGCCTCCTGTGGCGGGACCATCTGCCGGGCCACCGCGAGCTGCAGGCGCATCAGGAGGTCGGGCACCATGTGGACGTCGATCTCGAGGCCCATGGCGTTGGGCGACCGATAGACCTCATGCCCACCCGCGGGGCCGATCCCGGCCCACAGGACCAGGATCAGATCGTCCATGCTGAAGGCCAGCAGCTGGGCGTCCACACCCTCTTCGCCGACGTTGGGCTGCAGGGCCTCGATCCGCGCCAGAACGTCGAGCAGCGTCCGGACCTCGAGCAGCCGCTGCAGGTCCGCCAGCACCTTGGCGGGATAGCGCAGCAGCAGGTCGTGGCCGCCGATCGAGACCGGTACCGGTTCCGATTTCAGCAAGGGTCAGTCCTCAGCTCGGATCCGGGAAGCCGCCGATCTCGCCGTCGACCAGCAGGGTCACCGTCGCCATGGCGTCGGCATCCGTGCCGAAGTCCTCCGGGAAGGTCTGGACGTAGGCGTAGAAGTCACGCTGCGAGCCGTTCGGCAGCACCACCTGGAAGTAACCGCGGGTGCCGTCCTTGTAGTACTTGTAGAGCCGGCGCTGCCCCGCATCGGTCGTGTCGATCAGGAGCGGCACCGAGGCCGTGCCGGAATCACGCAAGCCGACGCCGATCCGCTTGAACTTGCTGTCGTCCAGCGTGGATCGGTCGCGCACGGTGGAGGATCCGGACCCGAGGCCGGTCACCGCCTTGACGCCGATCACCTTGAGGCCGTCGCAGAACAGCTGCGTTCCCTGGCTGTCGATGGGAGTGACCGGCATCGGATCAGGCCCCCTTGATGACGGCGACGGTGACCGAGGTCACGGCCGAGTAGGTGATCTCGACCTGGTTGGAGCCGTTGTTCCAGGGCTTGACGTCGAGCGGGCCGAAGATCAGCAAGCCGCCGGCCGGGATCGAGAACGCCTTGTCCGCGACGGCGGTGCCCTCGAGCGCGGTCTCGGCGAAGCTCTTGAAGGTGACCGTCTTGGCGGAAGCATCCCCGTTACGGACGACGATGGTGATGCCGCCACCGGCGTTCGGAGCCACGTCGCCGCCGCCGGCAGCGTTCGCGAAGGAAGGGATCACCTTCCCCTTGCCCGTGAGGGTCTGGACCGAAAGCGTTGCCATGTCGCCTCTTCAGCGCGTCAGGTGAACCCGGATGCTGACTAGGCGGCCGTCGGCGTCGGTGTCTGCCGAAAGCCCGATCGGCCCGTTGACAATGGCGATCCGAGCGCGGCTGAAGCCCGGCACGGTCAGGCTGCGGTCGGCCAGGATGTTGCGCAGGCGCTCGGCCGCTTCCTCCAGCGGGCCTTCGTCGGCGTTCCCCGGGAAGTAGAGCTTCAGGTCCTTCGTCACGGTGCGCCGGCCGCTCTCGCCATCCATGATCCGGTCGGGCTCGTCGGTGACCGGCGGGCCCAGCATCAGGAACGGCATGTTGGCGTCGGGCGGCACCCGGTCGGCGGTGAAGATCGCCTTCTCGCCCATGTAGGTCGAGAGGTAGGCGCAGAACGGCTCGTCCTGCAGGAGCAGGTCGCGGATCGCCTTGCCCAGGCCGACCGCCATCACATCCCTCCCCGCAGCTGCCGGCGGATCTCGCCCATGACGACGCCGCGGAACCGCGGCAGGTACTCGACCATCCCCGGCCGCAGCCAGGGCCGCGCCGCCATCTTGCGCGTGCCGTACTCGAGGAAGCGGCCATAGGGGACATTCGTGCCGGCGCGCACGGTCACCTGGTCGTAGCGCAGGTCGTAGAAGACCTCGTGACCTACCGACTTCTGCAGCGTGCCGGTGCGCTTCCTGGGCGGCTCGCCCGGCTTGGACGCTTGGTAGAGGAAGCGCGCCGCGCGTCGCCGGCGCTTCTTCGCCTGGGCCTTGCGCGCGCGCTCGGAGGCCGGCGTGCCGACGCGGGCCGAGACGTTGAGCTTGATCTGCAGGTGGCCGGCGAGCCCGGCTCCGCCCTTGTGGGCAGCGTCGATCAGGATCCGCCGCAGCTTGATCTTCAGGTTCAGGTCGTCGAGGAGGACGTTCTGGCTCAACGCAGCTCCTCCTCGGGAATGTCTGGTAGGTCCACCGTCTGCCCGGCCAGGGCATGGTGGCTGTCACCACAGAACTCGATCCGGCCGGCGCGGATGAAGTAGTGGCACTGCAGCTTGGTCCCGGGACCGACATTGATCGACGGACTGAAGGTCGGCTTCTCGGCGTTCCGGTCGAAGGTCCAGCGCGCGCCGTTGCGGAACGGCTGCTCCACGGCGATCGAGTGCATGACCTCGCAGCCCGGGCACCAGTGGTAGTGCAGCTTCATGGTGCCGTAGTCCCGGACGATCAGCTTCGGGCTCAGCACGCGATCCAGGTTCTGTTCCCCGTCGCTCATGCCGGCTGCTCCTCGTTCAGGTTCGCCTTGAAGTAGATCCCGTCGGCCTGGACCTCGCCGGCCTGCACGATCAGCACGCGGCCGTCGGGCGTGGTCAGGATGTCCTGGGGGCGCAGGTCGGCGTCGGGGTCGAAGTAGGCGTAGCGGGTCGGCTGGCTGACCAGCTGGCCGTCGACGTCGGCGAGCTGGGTGAGGAAGGCCGCCGTCATCCGGCAGCGCAAAGCCGTCGCCACGGTCGTCTTGGTCTCGGTGTGACCGCCGCGTCCGTTCGGGGTCCGCACGATCCGCTCGACGCGGACGCTCTGCGGCAGCATCCGATCGGAAATGATGGGCATCAGAAGCTCACGGTCCGGAACGGATCGAGCAGCAGCTTGAGCTCGTCGGGCAGCAGCCCCTGCCCCATGGTGCCGGGCGTGTAGCTCCAGGACGCATCGCCCAACCGTTCCGAGGTGACGCCGATCGGTCGCTCCTGTCGCTCCAGCTGCGCCCGGACCGCCATCTGGCAGGCGGCCTCGATCTCTTCCGGCAGGTTGGCCTCGCCGTCGGTGCTCCCAGGCGGGATCCAACCGGCGGTGTAGTCGATCTCGACCTGGAACAGGCGCTGCGGACCGCTGCGGTAGCCGTAGTCGCCGCCGGCGCCCACCTCGGCCAATTCGTCCCAGATGAAGTTGCTCTCCGCCAGGAGCCGGATCACGCCGGCCTCGGGATGCTCCACGGACCACTTCGAGGCCTCGAGCGTCACCCCGTCGATCTTCAGGCTGTGCACGGTCTGGATCGGCCTGCGGCTCATCACCAGCAGCACGGTGCCGGCGGCCTCGCGCAGCTTCTCGGTGACGCGCTCGCGCGCCAGTATCCTCCCGACATAGCGTTCGATCGCCGCCGAGCACTGACCGATGATGGTCTCGATCTTGACGTCCAGCGCCTTGGTCGCCGGCATGACTTCCCGGTAGCGCTTCGCCGTCGTGAGGCTGCGCCGGTTCGCCATGGTGGTGGTGGAGACGATCGCCATGGGTCAGAACCCCGCCTTGCCCGCCTGCCCGGCATCCAGGCTGTTGCAGCCGCACCGTGCATCCCGCTGTCGCTGCGCCTGATCTCGGGAGGCCTGGGCCGTCGGGCTCATGCGGCCGCGAGCGTCTCGGTCCGCGCTGCCAGCGGGCGGGCTGGGCGGGTCCTCGTCGCTGTTGCGGCCGTGCAGGCTCCGGTCGATCGCGGCCAGGATGAACAGGTCCTGCAGGGTCAGGCCGCCCTGCAGGAGGTTCACCGTCCCCGAGGGATTGCAGCAGTCGCCGGTGCGCCCGCCCTCGCGCGGCGCCGCGGCGGCAGGCGCTGCCAGCAGCAGCGCCGCCACCAGGAGCGTGCGCATCAGTCCTCGGCCGGCTTGCGGCCGCGCCTGCCGGTCGGCGCCGCCGCCTCGTCGGTCTTCGGCGCCTCGTCGGTCTTCGGTGGGTCCTGGGGCTTGGGCGCCGCCGCGTCGGGCTCGGCGATGTAGCCTGCGCCGAGCAGGCCGGGCACCAGAGCATCCGGGCAGTCGAAGTCCTGGCCCTCACGGGCGTGCAGGATCGTCAGGCCGTCCCGGCTGTAGGGGAAGTCCTTCAAGGCGGTGGCACGCATGTCGTGGTCTCCAATGTGAAGGGGCGGACCGAAGCCCGCCCCCTGTCACCACGCCGCCTGTTGACGGTCTGCCGAAGATCAGCCGACCGGCGTGAACGGCACGTTCCAGCCCTTCTTCACCACCAGGATGACGATCGGCGCCGCGCCGGTGTTGTTCGAGGGCGTGACGGTCAGGCGCCAGTAGCGCTTGCCCGCCCCCTTGCGCGGCACGACGCCGATCTTCCGGATGGCGCTGTCCGCCGCGAAGGTGAAGCCGGCCGCGGCCAGGGTGCCGATCAGGCACTCGGTCGGGGCCGCGGCCGCATCCGAGAGGTTCGCCGCATCGCCGTGATCCATGGTCACCGCGAAGGTCGCATCCGCGTCGGCCAGCGTGCCCGTCATGATGACGAACTCGAAGGTCTCGAGGTCCTGCGAATCGATGATCGCCGAGACCAGCGCGGTGTTGTCGGTCTGGGCCGCGGCCACGGGCGCCAGGCCGACCGCATAGTCCAGGCTGTTGTGGAGCTCGTGAACGTTGATCTGTGCCATCGGGGCACTCCGAAGCTGGTGTGGGAGGCGGGCGATAACCGGGCCTGTGGGCCCGGTTATCTGCTCGGCTCAGATCAGGTGCTGACCTTGAGGAAGACCGCGGCCTCGAAGTTCGTGACGCCGCCGCCCACCCGCATCCGCGAGTAGAAGGTGACGAACGGCTTGGAGGTGTACGGGTCCCGCAGGGTGGTGATCCCGAGGCGCCGGACGATGGTGTAGAACTGGCGCCAGTCGCCGAACCCGATCGGGTAGGTGCCGGCCGCCACCGCCGGCATGTCGTCGGCCAGGGACACCGGGTAGCCGCAGAGCTGCGACTGCACCGAGTTGTCGCGGAAGCCGGGCACCCAGAGATACTGGCCGGTTCCTGCCGAAGCGCCGCTGTCGTCGCGGAAGATCGAGATCGCGGCCAGGGTGGCGCGCTTCATCAGCCAGCGGGCGTTGGGGTGGTAGGGCTCCTTCAGCGCCAGCAGCGGCAGCTTCTTGATCGCGTCCGGCTTCAGGAGATTGGCGTCTCCGGTCGTGTAGAACTGCACGCCGCTGGTGCGCGAGCCCTGGCTCGCAGTCATCGTGTAGCCCAGGATGCCCCGGGGCTTCTTGACGCCGTTGCCGCTGATGAAGGCGGTGGCCTCGATGCGGGCGAACTTCTCCGCGTTCTTCTTCGCCAGCCACTCTTCGACGTTCACGTTGGCGTCCTCCAGCACGCGCTGGGTCGCCTTGACGTGAGTGTAGATCTCGTCGGCCGGGATCATGAACGAGCCGACCTGCGGCGTGCCGGTCTCGGTCCGGGCCTCCTCCTCGCCGACCCAGCCGCCCGAGCCCTCGCCCTCGTCGTAGGGGATCTCGATCCGGTCGGTGCCGATGGTCTCGACGTAGGCCAGCTGCGCCATGGGCGAGCTCTCGCGGACGATCTCCATGATCCGCGAGGACATCGCCGGGGTGACGAAGAAGCCGCCATCGGGGTCCGAGCCCGTGGTCAGGGCCTTGCTTTCCTCGACCGAGAGCAGCTTCTCGTTCTTGGCGCGCAGGTAGCGCCGGAACGCCGGGCGATAGCCCTTGTATTCCGCGATCTCCGCGTCGCTGACCGTGATGTCTTCCAGCTGGTCGTTGGGCGTCCCGGCGAAGGACATGCGGGCGCGCTTGAACTCGAGCGCCTCGACGTTCTCGGGCCGCGGGATGTCGAAGTTGGCGACGCCGGCGCTGCGCCCCATCCGGTTGAGGGCAGTCCCCATCAGGTCCATCTTCTGCTGGACCTTCTGCTCCAGGGCCGCGAACTTCTCCGCCATGGAGGTCGCGTAGGCCTTGACCTCGTCGGCGCCGGCCTTGCCCTCGGCGAGCTGGCGGGCGTCGTGGAGGTCCTTCTGGACCTGATCGAAGAGCTTCTTGTTGTCGTCGCCGATGCGCGCGATCTCGCGCTTCACCTCTTCGGCGACCTGCTCCAGCTCGGCCATTTGCCGGTCCTTTCGGGATTGGTGGTCACGCCGGCCGGATCCGCTTCAGCTGATCCAGCCACCCCGCGACCGCCTTCCCGTCGTCCCGACGTTCATCGGTACCGCTGCCCTCTGACGGCTCATCCCGAGCCCGCAGCAGGGCGCTGAAACCCTTGATCGAGATCGTCTCCGCCTCCCGGCGGGAAAATCCCCCGTCCTCGCGCAACCAGGCTTCAAAGTCGCGCGCAGTGACGATCTGGTCGGCCTTCTTGACCGACAGAACTCGCGTGCCCGGATTGGCCGGGTTGTCGACGATGCTGACCTCGCGCAGGTCGATCTCGCGCAGGGTGCGGATGCCCTTGGCGTCCCGATCGGCCTTCAGCGCCTTGTAGCCAATGCTCAGCCCGTCGATCGCGCCGTGGCGCAGCAGGGCGGCCACGTCGTTGGCGACGCTATGGCCCGGGGTCAGCTCACCCTCGACGTAGAGGCCGCGGCCGTCCTCGCGGAAGGTGGTCCACTTGCCGATGACGATGCTGTCGTGCTGCAGCCGCATCGGGATGTGGCGCTTGGCGCCGGCGTAGCGATCCAGCGCCGCCTTGTAGGCGCCGGGGGCGATCACGTCCTTGTAGCTGTCCGGCTCGCCACCGAAGACCGACGCATAGCCGCTCACGCGCACGGGCTCGTCGTCGCCCTCGCGGAACTTCAGCTCGCAGCTCTCGGCGTCGATGAACTTGGTCTCGAGGGCCAAGGTCGCACTCCGGTTGATAGGCCGGGGCGAGCCTTACGGAGGGTTGCGCGCGGGGTCTGCCGAAAGTCTCGACGGGGATGCCGGATGGGGTATTGACGCGGCTGGAAAGCGGCAGCGGCCGGCGAGCCCCTCAGGCACCCGCCGACCGCCCCTCACACCCGATCGCCCTCTCGGCTTGGGTATGGTCGCTGCGGTCCGCCCCGGGGACCGGGCCGGGCCTCCGCCAGGGATGTCCGGCCCGCCCTCCCCCGGCGCAGGGAACCGCGAAACTCGCCGGTCAGGACCTGTGCGTTACCTGACCGGGATGCTCCGGTGAGCCGGCGTCCGCCCATGTCGGGTTGAACAGGGTGGAACCCACCGGAGCGGTGATTGCATAGCAGCAGGTGCGGGGTGGCGGATGGAAAAGAAAGAGGCCCGGCGGCAGGGCCGGGCCTCACAGTCGGGGCAGTAAGCCTCAAGTCGCAAGTCGGTGTCATGGGGGCGGGGAGCCCCGGGACACACAGCGGGGGTACCACGCCGCGCGAGGTGGCGGGTCAAAAAGAAAGGCCGCGGGGATACCGCGGCCAGAGTGAACTCCATCGCTTGGTCACAGCGGCTCGTAGCACGGCAGCTTGGTCAGCGGGAAGTCGCGGTCGGCCACCCATGCCTTGCGCTCGCGGTCGTACCAACAGACCGGCACGCGGGTACCGCCCTTGAAGAGGAGCGCGCGACGCTCGCCGGCGGGCAGGGTCAGATGGCCCAGGACCTTCCCGTAGCGGCTGCTCAGCACCGGCGTGGTCTCCAGGGCGACGATCATGGCAGGCGCCGCCTCAGGGCCGCCAGGACCGCCCGCTCCTGTCGCGCGAAGCCCTCGCGCAGGGCCGCGGCCAGGATCTCCTCGTGATGCCGCAGCCGTTGTTCGACCGCCTTCCAGGCTGTGTCGCGTGCGGCCTTGTCGGCGAGCTCGGCCGCGCTCTTCTCGTCCGGCAGCGGGATCGAGAGGCAGCGGCAGTTTATGTCGAGCTTGGGCTTGCCGAAGTCCCCCGGGTACATGGCCTCATTGCCCTCCCAGACGAAGGGCTTGTCGGCCTCGACGATCTGCCCGTCCAGCGCCGAATGAGCGTCGCGCACGAAGGCGTCGCGCGAGCTGAGCCACATCTTGCGCTCGACGTTGCCGCGGGCGATCGCCGCCTGCGCGCCGTAGCCGGCGGCGCGCGTGGTCTCGGTGCGGGCGATGATCTCGGCGCGCACGCCCTTCGCACGAGCGAAGACGCCGCGGATCGCCTTGACCAGCTTGGGGAAGGTCGGGCCGTCGCTGGTGACCTTCGCCATGGCGTCGGCCAGCTCGCGCCGCGTGGTCGTGCCGACCAGCTCCTTGATCCGCTCGGCGCCGAACTTCTTGAGGAAGTCCATCACCGCCGGCCGTTTGACCGTGAAGGACGCCTCGACGTCGATCACCCGATAGGTCCGGCGGCCGAAGTCCTGGATGATGTCCTCGATCGATTCCGCGGCCGCGGCGGCCAGATCCTCGTCGGGGACTTCGTCGCCGATGCCCTCATAGTTGCCGGGGTCGACCTTCAGCTCGAGCTCCTCGCCCCAGGTCGACTTCGTCGTCTTGGCCGGGCCCAGGATCACCTCGGGGCCGACCGTGATCGGGAAGTCGGGCAGCCGCTCGGGCACCGGACCGTCGTGGTCGTAGCTCACCGTGATGTGCGGCAGGTAGGCCGGGAAGCCGTGGACCGCGCCGGCCTCGGTGGCGCGCATGTTGCAGGCGCGGGCAAGCTGGCTCTCGACCACCAGCGCCAGGGCCCGGCCGTCGGCGCCCAGGCGCGCCCAGCGATAGGTTGCGGGATCCAGGGTCTCGACATCGTCGATCGGCTCACGGTCGCCCTCGCCCACCGTGCCGCCGTAGACCGTGGTCAGGTGGTAGGCCGGATGCAGCGTGGGCTTGGCCGGGATCACCAGGGGCATGATGCCGACCTCGCGGCACCAGTCGGCGAGCCGCTCGGGCTCCTGCACTTCCAGCCAGGCGAAGACGGGCGTCGCCAGCCCGTCGTCCTCAGTAGGAAAAGGGGGCTCGGACTTGCCGTCCGCGCCCTCCTCGTCGCCTGCGCCAGTCTCCGTGGTCGCCCCCGTCGTGGCCGCGGCGAAGTCCTCGTCGCTGACGTCGAAGAACGGGACGTCGAAGCCCAGCTCGTAGAGCTGGTTCTGGTACTCGTCGACGTAGGTATCGACGACCTTCGTCCAGGCCTCGTCGAGCCCCTCGGCGGCATCGAGGTAGGTCGCCCATGCGCTCGGCGGCTGACTGAGCTCCGGGGGCTCGAGCGGGCTGGCGTTGCCCTTGATCGGGCTCAGCAGCTCGCCGGTATCGAGATAGTACCCGTCGGGCGCTTCCGGCTCCAATCCGAGCTGCGCCACGGCCTCCTCGCGCGTCAGCTGCCCGTCGGCCATGAACAGCTGCGTCACCGTGATGATCGGGTGCGGGCCACCGTCGAACACGGGGATGATGTTCACGGCAGAGCCTCCAGTTCGGAATCCGCCAGGATCTTGTCCACGATCTTCGACGCGCCGTTGAGGTACGCGGCATGTTGCCGAATTTCGCGCCTCTGGCGATTATCTAGCTCGTTCTTGGTGGTCTGATCCAGGTCGAATGCGCCCTTATTGTAGACGATGTAACGGTGTATCCTGCCGGTTACCCGGCCGGCGTAGACTTCGGCGAACGTCTCCATGGGGTTCGTCGCGGCATACAGGCTTGCCTGCTCGCGATAGCCGGTGTTTTCCCAGCCGCCCATCTTCCGGTACTTCTTGTGATACTTCCGAAGATCCGCTTCGGTCGAGATAAACCAATCCTTGCGCTCGCCCTTCACCATGCCAATCGACAGGTCCAGTGCGTGAGCTATTTCATGGACGGCGTATTTCTTGACCTGATCCGGCGTGACAGCCCCGAACCCCTGTCGATCGGCCTTCTTGATGTCGGTGACGGCGATCTCGAACAGCTTCATCTGTCCCACCGGGGTGCGCGGGATGAAGATGCCGGCTGCGTTGGGGAGCTGCTTGGCAACCTCACCTTCCCACGCCTTGATGTTGATGCCGCCGATCTGCTCGTCTAGCAGACGACGGTGGCTTTCGGGTATCGCGGCAATCCCGTCCGCCACCGCCTGGCGGCCTTGGGGCGAGAATTTGCCGGCCTCGAAGTGATCCTCGGGGTTGAAGGGCTTGCCGGGCTTGTCGGCTGCGGTGACCGGCTTCGGCGCGGCGGGCGCGGCCGGCGCAGCGGGCTTGGCCGGCGCGGTCGGCGCGGCGGGCGCGGCGGGCTTGGGCGTGGTTGCAGCTGGCTTCTCGGCCGCCGAAGCTGCTGCGGCGTCGGCCTTGGCCTTCCTGGTCAGCCAAGCCTTCTGCGCCGCGGTCAGTGGCTTCTGGTCGCTCGGCGCGGGTGTGCTGGGCTTCTTCGCCGGGTCGGCGCCCTGTAGTCGGGCCTCGGCGTTCGCACGGCGCGTGGCAGCGGCGCGCTGCGCCGGGCTGAGGCCGCCCGTGGGCTTGGTCGGGATCTTGGGCGCAGGCTTCTTGTCGCCGCCGCCAGCAGCGGGCTTGTCGCCGGAGCCGCCCCCCAGCCGCCACTTGCCGTCCCTGTTGCGCCCGACCTTGCGCCAGCCGCCGTTGCTTCCGCCCTTGGCCTTCTCCTCGGCCTCGGGGTCGTCGTCCTCGTCCTTGCGTCGGACCGTGTTGCGCTCGCGCCGATCCTCCAGCTCGATCGCGCGCCGGTGCGCAGTGTCGCTGTCCTCCACCGACCAGTCGCGCTGGGTGCGGGCGTCGATGCGCTGCCGCGCACTCTCGGTCTCGCCCTTCTTCAGGTCGCGCTCGAGGTTGCGGTTCGCCAGCTCGTCCTGGCGGCCGAAGTCCTTGTCCTTGGCCTCCTCGCCCAGCTCGTGCTGCTGCTGGTTGTTGGCCTGGTTCGGATCGTTGGCGACCATGGGCTGCAGGCGATCGCCGTCGGGCACCTCGCCATAGTCGATCTCGCCGCGGGTTTCGTTGAGCGTCAGGATCCCGGCCTGGAAGTCGGCACGAGCCTGTTCGCGCTTCACCCGACGCACGGGCTCGAGCGCGTCGATCGCCTGCCGGTCGTAGCGGATCTCGAGCTCGTCGTCGCCGTAGAGGCGCTGGAACCACGGATTGAGGTCGCCCAGCAGCCGGTCGACATAGGGCAGCACGGTGTGCAGCCAGAACTCGACCCGCGCGTTCTCGCGGTTGTTGTAGGTCGACTCGCCGGCGACCACCAAAATGTGGGGCACGTTCCACGCGGCACAGATGCGGCGGGCACTCTCGCCCATGCCCTCCAGCCACTGCATGTCGACCAGCGTGTCCGACATGCGGGTATAGGTCCAGTCGCCGCCCAGGATCAGGACCTTGCCGGCGTTCTGGGTGCCGCCGATCCGGCTCTGGATCTTGGCCTCGGCCTGGGCGATCTGGTCGTCCTTCAGGGGCTGCTTGAAGGCAGCCATGCCGGACATCACCGCGCCGTTCTGCAGCGTCCTGATGTTCAGGTCCGAGGCGGCGTTGTCCATGTCGATGTAGCGCGCGCCGGCCTCGACCGGGCTCATGCCGTACCAGTCGTGCAGCGGGTGGAAGGTCTTGATGTGCAGGAGCCCGATTGCTCCCGTGACCAGATCCACCGGGAAGTCGCGCGACTGGCCGTTGACCTCGTAGCGGTAGGCCTGAGGCATCCCGAACGGGCCGGGGATGATCTTCATCCGGTCCGGGCGCAGGTTCCACAGCTCCTTGGGCGGCTGATCCGGCCCTGGCCCGACGTCCTCGATGTAGGCGTTGCCGGCCAGCAGATGATAGGCCACCAGCTCGCCCCACCAGTTGGCGCCGGTGCACATCGGGTTCTGGCGCTTCAAGAGCTTCTTGATCTCGTGCTGCTCGAGCTCCTGGTCGCCGGCGAAGGCCATCCAGCGCAGCGACGCCACGGCGTCGGCGATCAGCCGGACGCACAGGTAGGCGATGACGTTCTTGGCGTAGGCTTCGTCGGCCAGCCGGTCGTAGCGCCGCGGCGTGAACTGTGGCTGGCCCAGGACGTACTGCGAGATCAGCGGGCCAACGGCTGAGGCCTTGCGCTCAAGCACGCTGCTCCGCGACCAGTAGGGCACCTCGAAGCGCCGCAGCCCGCGCCGCATCAGGCGACACCCACATAGAAGAGCGGGCCGTCGCCCTGGTCGTGGAAGGACAGGATCGCGGCCTCGGCCCGGTCGGGGCTCTTCACGCCCCGCTTGGCGAGCTGCTCCTTGGTCTCGATCATGATCTTCCCGGCCTCATTGCGGAACCGCTTGGGGGTGCTGAGCTGCCGCGCCAGGTCGTCGTCCTCGGCCAGCAGGATCACCTCGTCGACGGGGTAGTCGATACCCTCGGGGTCGCCCTGCAGATGCCGAAGAAGAAGCCAGCTGCGCTGGAAGGCCTCGCGGGCGCGGCCCCAGAGTTCGGCCTTCAGGTTGGTGAATTTCTCCTGCGACGTGCGTTCGTCGGGCCAGACGCGGGCCGTCGGGGGCACGCCGACATTGACGCCCTCGATCTGCACGTCGAGCGTGGCAGCGCGGGCGAGGATGCTGCCCATGGCGTAGCCGAGGCCGACGCTGTCGTAGTTGAGCAGCCCGAGCCGGTTCTCGCGGGCATAGTCCAGCGCCCAGAACGCGACGTCGACGCTGTCCGGATCACGCCGGGCATGGGGCTTCCCGATCACTGGTCCCCATTTGCCAATGACGACGCTCTCGGCCTTGCCGCCGCCGATGTCCCAGCCGCCGATCCCCTTCTTGGCCCGGTAGTTCTCGACCACGTCGGGCATCCGCCGGTAGAGCTCGCGCGCCGCGTCGATCCATGCCGACGGGATGGCGAGGCCGGTGATGCTGGCCCCGTAATCGAGGTCGAACTCCTGCGCGAAGGTCTCCGGCCCGAGCTTGCGCCGGGTCTTCTCCGCCCACTCATCGTTCTTGCGCGGGTCGTCGCGCCAGTGGAACCGGAAGACCGGGATCTCGCCGTCGTGGGTCAGGCGGTAGAACAGGTTGCCGTTGCCGTTGACGCTCGACGTCCAGCCACGGGTCCGGGCGTTGGCCGAGGTCGCGGCGTTGACGCTGTCGGCGCGATCGATGTGCGCCGCCTCGTCTAGCACGTACAAGGTCGAGCGGCCGCCGCGGCCGGCATTGTCGCCACCCTCGCCGGTCATGATGTTGCGCGACGCCGGGTTGATGATCTTGGCCTCGCGGTCGTGCCGGCTCGCTCGGTAGCCAGGCGGCAGCGCCCACTTCGGCATCCCCTCGATGATGCCGCGGATCTTCTCGAAGATGCTGTCCGGGTTGCCGCGCTGATCGACGAGGTCGAGCTTGTTGGCGCAGAAGCTGGTCTTCCAGCCGGCGTCGAACCGCCACTTCTGGGTGGCGAGCCCGCAGTTGAGATAGGTGACACCGACGTCGCGGCTCTTCTCGGCCGCGAAGTCCTCGGCCGCTTCGACCCGCTCCTCGACGAACTTCAGGTATTCCCGTTGCCGCGGCCAGATGACCATCGGGATGTAGGCTTTGAGCCTGGGATCCAGGGTCCAGACGAAGTTGTCGAAGAACCAGCAGACGTCGCGGCGCGCCTGGTCGAGGCAATACGCGCGGAACTCCGCGTCGACCCCGCCCAGCCAGTAGACCTCGGCCCGCCGGACGATCTCCGCCCGCAAGAGCGCGCGGTCGAGGCTGCCCTTGTCGTCGAAGAGTGTCGGCTGGGCCGGGCTAAGCGCGGGCCATGCGTTGGGCAAGGAAGTCCTGCAGCTCTTCGTCCGTCATCTGGCTGAAGTCGGGGCGGTCCTCGGCCGTATCGTGCAGGATCGGGCCGCCACCGGCGCCCGTGTGCTCGAGCCGGGTGAACCCGTAGCCGCGCGCGCCGCCGATCTGATTCAGCACGTAGAAGGTCGTCTTCTCGCTCCGCCGCAGCAGATGGTAGCGCAGGTTCTCTTCCGCCCGGTCGAGCAGCTCCTCGCGCGCCTCTTCCCTGATCTCGCGCAGCTCCGGGTGCCGCTTCACGAACTCGGCGACGCCAGAGCGGGTGATCGAGATCTTGTAGGTCTTCGTGAGATAGCGGGCCGCAGCCGCCATGATCCCGCCGCTGACCTCGAGCGCGTGCTTGATCTGGTCGTAGGTGAACTTCGTGTAGGGGTTCGCCATTAAGGGTCCAAGCCGTCCATGCTTTGACGCCTCGTCCTATGCCCGCAATCGGGGCCTGCAGCGTCCGATTTTCTTGCATCCTGGCCGTTTGCCCGCGCGGTTCATGGGGCGAGCGTCCTATCTGGGCCACGGCCTGGGGAACGCTCCACTTTCCCCAGCGTTCGCCGATCGTTCGCCGTGGTGTGCATTTTCCCCGCACCTTTTGCACCTTGACCGGGCCTCAGGGCTCGCCGGCGGGGCCTGGGCCTCCCCTCAGGGCCTTCCAGGCGCCCAGGGCCTCCCCTTCCCCTCAGGGCTGGGCCTCAGGGCCTTCCAGGGCCTTCCAGGGCTCCCCTCAGGGCCTCCCAGGGCCTCAGGGCCTCAGGTCCGCACCTATCCCCGTCCGGTCCGGCAAGGCGGGGCCTCAGGGCCTCCCCTGGGGAGCTCGGGCGGGCCTGGGCCTCCCCTTCCCCTTCCATCCGGCGGGCCTCAGGGCCTGGGCCTCGCCTGGGGGTTCCTCCCAGGGCCTGGGCCTCGGCTCCCCTCGGCTCCCCTCGGCTCCCCTCCCCTCGGCTCCCCAGGCCGGACCGGGCGGGCCTCCCCTCGGCTCCCAGGGCCTCGGCTCCCCTTCCCCTCCCTTCCCAGGGCCTCCCCTCAGCTCGGCTCCCAGGGCCTCCCCTGGGGCGCCTGGGGGCGCTTCCCAGGGCCTCGGCTCCCAGGGCCTCCCCTTCATCCCCTCCCCAGGGCCTCGGCTCCCTACGGGCCTCCCAGGGCCTCCCCTGGGCCTTTCCCCTCCCCGGGGCCTCCCCGCCAAAGGGCAACCCTCAGGGCCCGATCGCGCCCAGGGCCCCTCAGGGCCTCACCAGGGCCCGGCGGCCTGCCCGCCCTACCCTCACCCTTCCGGGCGGACCGTTCGCGTTCGTTCACGGTCCGGGCGTTCCTATCCGGGCTGGGAATATGCTCCTGCCCTGGCCATCCGATTTTTCTGGATTTTTCAACCCATGCGCCTACCCTTCCCTTGCCCTTCGGGGCGGGGCGGAGCCATCGGGCTCCCCTCCCTTCCCCTCCCCTCCGGGGGCGGGGGCGCTCTTTGAACCCAACCGGCCGCCCGCGAACTACCCGGGCCTAGGCTTGCCCCTAGGAACCGCTGGCGCGGGCAACATCGACTCCCATGGGCAAGGTCCGACCATCCGGCCATCCGGCCATCCGGTCACCTCCCCGCCCGGGCGTTTCGGCGATCCGGCGATCCCCAGCTAGGGATAGCGAGTTCTGAATCCAGTAGGAAACGCGGCACCTAGTATCGCATCGGCTAGATTGTACGAAACACAAGCGATGGCCTTTGATCGTTCTAATCGTATGGTTTCCTAGCGCAAGTCACCCAATGCAAGATTGGGCAAAAGCGCGCTCCTAACCGTTGCTTTCTCACGTTGCACACTACGGGGCGTCCGTCGGGCATTAGTCCGGCGGGCGTTCCCGCATGTCTCGACCAAGTCGGGCCATGCGGGAGCGCTTCGCTCCCTTCCCAGCAACGGAGAGAGAACATGTCGAACGGCGCCAAGATCCAGGTGCGCGTCAAGCAGCTCCATCGCAAAGGCGACTACGCCAGGCGGTGGGCACGCGGTCAGCTCACGTTGGCCGGTCAAGCCACGCTGCGCGAGCGTCGCACCTCGGAATATCAGGCGGCGACCGAGCAGCTCAGGCGCGAGGTCGAGTTCTGGAACGGCAATCTGGCGTTCACGGTGTAACGGCCATGTGGATGGTCGTGATCACCAAGCCGTCCGGCGAGAGCCGCACGGTCTACACGCCAAGTGCCAAGCGAGCCCATCGGTATCTCAACCGTCGCCGGAGCAATCCGGCGGTGGTTGTCCGGCGGCTCTTCTAGCAAGTTCACCTGGAACCGTCCCGCGCGAGACGCGGGGCGGTTCATGGTGCATTTGCACCGTCCAGCAACGGAGGAAGTTGAAATGGCGAAGATCAAGACGATCGAGACCGCGGGCGAGGCCCGGCTGTCGCTGCGCGCGCTGAAGGCGACCCGCAGCAAGGTCGAGCCGCTCCTGACCTCGACCGAGAAGCGGTATCGCGATGAGGCGCAGCTGAAGATCACGACGATCGACAAGAAGATCGCCGATCTTGTGCAGCGCTTCCCCGAGATCCAGCAGTCGCAGGCCGCGAAGAAGCCCGTGCGCGACGAGCTCACCGGCAAGATCGAGGTCGACCGGCAGCTGGTCCTGCAGCGTCTGCAGGCGTGCGACGATGCCATCATGGCTGAGGTCGCGCGAATCTTCGCGAGCCACGCGAGCCGGAAGGCCCTGGAAGCCGCCCAGGCGGTGATCACGGGCGCCGGCGAGGTCGAGAGCGAGAGCGAGGGCGAGCCCCAGCAGCAGACCGATGGCGGTGCCATCCTGATGCTGCCGGCGCCCACGGTCGAGACGACCGAGATCCAGGGCGATGTCGAGGATGGCCTCGTGATCGAGGGCACTTCGGAGGTCGTGGATGAGATCGAGCAGCCCGCGCCGGCGGCGCCCGAGAGGGCCCCGAGCCGTCGCGAGCGTCGGGAGGCCCGTCGTCGGGCCGCCTAGCGCAGATGCAGCTAGGGCAGCCGTGCCGCTCACCAGCGGGCGGCTGACCCGATGGTGCACCTGTAGCGCACCGCTCCCAGCAACGGAGGAAGCTATGCAGAACCTGAAGATCACGACGAACGGCACCAAGGTGACGCTCGAGTTCGACACGTCGAAGCCGGCCCAGCAGGCCGCCAAGCTGTCGAGCACCGGCAAGACCAGGCTGCTCGCCGGCACCGGCGGGGCCTCCCCGGTCGACGTCCCGGGCTGCCCGGGGCTGAAAGTGGCCCTGAACGTCATGATCCCGGCCTAGCCGGAGTTCACCAGGAGAACCGCCCCGTGTGCCAGTCGCGCGCGGGACGGTTCGTGGTGCACTTCGCACCGCTTCCCAGCAACGGATGGAGAGACAGATGACGCAAGACATCGCCACCCTGGATGCCCCCGAGGTCGGTCGTCGGCAGGTTGACACCCGCCGCGGATCGGCAAACACGGAGGTCTCCAGTCAGTGGGCGAGGCGTCCGGCCGACGAGAAGTTCCTGACCCTGGACTCCCTGGCCGAGCACGTCCTGACCCGCCGCGAGCGCAGCGCCCAGACCGTCGTCGACCTGCCCAAGCTGCAGTTCGACGGCGACTCCGAGCGCGACGAGATCGTGGTGGATACGGACTACGGGCCGGCGACCTTCACGAACTGGTCGTTCGGTCAGATGTGCTCGACCGTGGGCTACAGCGCCCAGGAGCTCCGCAAGCTGCCCGTGTATCTCGCCGCCGCGGTCGTGCAGACCATGGCGATGCAGACCGGCGGGCAGGCCATGGAGTACGTCGAGAACCTCGGCAGCGGCGGGCTGATGCGGGCGCTCACGGGACCGGCCTATGGCCGCATCTATGATGCGGACGTGGTCCAGAACGTGCAGCGGATCGCGAAGTCGGGGGCTTGGAAGGTGCCTGGGTGCCTCAATTGGGCCGACGGCAGCTACGATCCCCATACGCCGGTGACGAAGGACACGACGACCCTGTTCGCGTCCGACCGCGACGTCTTCATGTTCCTGTGCGACGACACCCACCCGATCGAGGTGGGCAAGCTCAGGAACGGCGACCCGGACCTGATGTTTCGCGGCTTCATCGTTTCCAACTCGGAGACGGGGGCCGGGAAGTTCAGGCTCGCGACGATGTACCTGCGGGGCGTGTGCTGCAATCGGATCCTCTGGGGCGTGGAAGGCTTCAAGGAGATCGAGATCCGGCACAACAACGCCGCCCCGGAGCGCTTCGTCGACGAGATCATGCCCTCGCTCGACTCCTACGCCAGCCTGGATGCCTCCCGGCTGAGCCGCGGTGTCGCGGCGGCCAAGGGCCTGATCGCCGCCCGGACCGAGGACAAGCAGGTCGAGTTCCTGGTCGACCTCGGCTTCAGCCAGAAGGTCGCGAAGGACATCATCCTGACCGGCGAGAAGCAGGAGGGTGCTCGCCCGTCGAGTGTCTGGGAGTTCGCCCAGGCAATCACGGCGCACGCCCAGGCGCTGAATCACCACCAGGATGATCGGTTCGCCATGGAGGCCGTCGCCGGCAAGCTGCTCGACGACGTCAAGATCGACTGAGGTCCGAGCCCAGCTAGGGCGGCCGGGGGTGCGATCCCCGGCCGACCCGATGGTGCGCTTGGCACCGCTTCCAGCAACGGAGAAAGAGCATGGAGTTGACCGACCGAGAGCGCGACAAGCTGATCGCCAAGATCCGCGCGCTCCAGGCCAAGACGGTGAAGCGCGGTTCGACCGAAGCCGAGGCCATGGCCGCGGCCGCCAAGGTCGACCAGCTGCTCAGGGACTACAACCTGACCCTCACCGAAGAGGTCGTGCGCAACGCGAATCACATCCGTGGTTCGCTCGACCTCACCCTGGCGACAGGGACGTTCATCCACCCCGTGCAGTTCGCCCTGTACGGCGTCGAGGCCTTCTGCGAGGTCAAGGTCTGGCTGTCGTCGCGCAACAACCGCAAGTTCGTGGTGATGTTCGGCGAGCACCAGGACGTCCTCGTCTCTCAGTACCTCGTCGGCCTGATGCGGGCCGCCATCGACACCGAGTACGAGGCCTGGAAGCGCGACCAGCAGCGTCACGGGCTGAAGGTGAACCCCTGGGCGTTCAGGAACGCCATGGGCAAGAAGCTCGGCGCCCGCCTTGTGGCGATGAAGCGGGCGCGGGACACCGAGGTGACCGCTACCACGGGCACCTCCCTGGTCGTGGTCAAGCAGCAGGCCGTCGAGGAGAGCTTCAAGAGCCTCGACCTGAAGCTGCGGTCGAAGAAGAGCACCTCCGGGCGGGTCAGCGACGCCGCTGCCGCCTTGGCCGGCATGGCCGCAGCCGATCGGGTCGCGCTGAATCCGGGCCTCGGCGGGCCTCAGGCCCGCTCCGCCTTGAAGTAGAGCCCAGCTGGAACGGTCCGCGGTGCGATCGCGGATCGTTCATGGTGCGCTCTGCACCTCTCCCAGCAACGGAGGATAGCATGTCGAACGACAAACACCGCGTCGCGGTGGGGTTTCGTCGCGATAACCGCTACGGCACCGACCATCTGATCGCGTGGCCGGCCATACTCGTGCACGCCGACGATCGCAGCCTGCGCTTCCTGCGCAGCTATGTGTCGTCCTACGACGAGAAGCTCGATCTCGAGAGCCTGCAGCTCGACTGTTTCGCGTCGGATACGAACGGCCAGATCGTCGATGTCGGTTGGGTCACCTACCGGCAGCCCTACGATGTCGACATCGCTCGCGCCAAGCGGATGGTGAAGACCCTGGAAAGCGCCAGCCGCGCTTACCAGCGGCACGAGCCGGTCGACTTTGGCGACAAGGTCAGGTGCCTGGCCTTGTGGCTCAAGGCAGAGATCATCGTCGAGCAGATCAACCACCCCGGCCGCAACGTCGAGCTGGACGTGCACAGCATCCCGAATGGGATCTACAGCCTGCGGCAGGCGTATGCGCGAAATGGAGGCCGAAGCCAAGGTCAAGCTGGCCTTGAAGGCTGCCTGATGCAGACCCTCGCCACGGCCATCGTGGTGGCCCTGCTCGGGCCGCTGATCGTGATCTGCCTGTTCTGGTAGGCCCAGTGTGTGCGGCCGGGGAGTTGGAGTGCTCCCCGGCCGGCACCGTCCCAGCAACAGGACAGCCGACCATATGGCGGCTGAATCCGCCCGCCGCCACCGAAAAGATTCGGATGCTCCGGCAGTCCCCGGTCGAGGCCGAGGCCTGCCGGTGCCGCCAGATCGGCCGCACCACACTCCCAGCAACGGAGACCAGGATGAAGATCGAGCAGATGAGCCGCCAAGCTGCGGACCTGATCGGCCGCCGCATGGCCGAGGTCGCGGCTGACCTCGCCCGCGAAATGGGACTGTCGGTCAAGTACGCCGGGGGCACCTACGGCGAGACCAGCTGCGTGACGAAGCTGGAGTTCACCGTGGCAGGCGGGGCCACCATCCATCAGGAGCGTGACCGCAAGTTCTTCCGCACCTGCGCCGCGCTCTACGGCCTGAGCGCCAGCGATCTGGATCGGGAGTTCGAGCATCCGCGGCAAGGTCGCATGAAGATCGTCGGCATGACCGCTCGCGGGAAGAATTGCATCATCCTGAAGGGCGCCGATGGCAAGAGCTTCCGGGCCAGCCCGGAGTTCGTCAAGCACTTCATCGGCAAGCAGGCCGCCTAGCATTGGCACCGCCCGGCCGCGCGCCGGGCGGTCCATCTTCTCATTTCATCTGTTGCAGCATACAATAGGGACTTTCACTCCCAGCAACCGGAGGAGTTTCGTGGGAAAGACTACAATCGAATGGACGGAGTTAACCTGGAACCCGTTTGTCGGGTGCGAGATCGTGTCCGCAGGGTGCACCAACTGCTACGCCATGAAGATGGCGCATCGGCTGGAAGGCATGATGACCGCCTCGTACATGGGCACGACGAAGGTCGTGAACGGTAACACGGTCTGGACCGGCAGGATCAACCGATCCTCGGACGCGACGATGCAGATGCCCCTGCGCAAGCCTGGATCGCATCTGTTCTTCGTCAACTCGATGTCTGACTTCTGGCACGAGAACGCCAAGGACGAATGGCGCAAGGAAGCGCTCGACATCATGCGACGCTGCCCGCGCCACCAGTTCCAGGTCCTGACGAAGCGGCCGCAGAACATCCAGCCGATCCTCGATCGGATGGAGGAGAAGCTGCCGGACAATCTCTGGCTCGGCTGCACGGTCGAGGATCATCGGGTCCGCGACCGCATCGACATCCTGCGCCAGGTGCCGGCCTCGATCCGGTTCCTGTCGGTGGAGCCTATGGTTGCCGAGCCTGGTCAGATGGACCTCACCGACATCCATTGGGTGATCGGCGGCGGCGAAAGTGGTCCGGGCGCCCGGCGAATGAAGCCGGCATGGGCCAGAGAACTTCGCGATCAATGCTTGGAGCAAGGCGTCAAGTATTTTTTCAAGCAGTGGGGGACCTACTGGAACAACCCGCTGGTCGTTGAACAGAAGAAGAGCATCTACGAAGCCCAAGCTCTCGATCCGCATGGTAAAGGCGGATCGCTTCTCGACGGCGTGGCCTGGAAACAGTTCCCGCGCCTGCCATGAGGGGCTGTCACGGCAATCATGCCCGAGGCGGCAAGCACCCAGCTTGGTCCCCAAGCAAGATGCTGTCCGCTGATGGCTACGTGAAGATCCGGGTCGGCAAGACCCATCCCCTCGCCTTCGGCCGTGGATACGCCTACGAGCACCTTGTCGTGTGGGTGTCCGCGGGCAACCCCCGGCCGCCGAAGGGCTACCTGCTGCACCACCGGGATGAAGACCGGACCAACAACCGGCTGGAGAACCTGGAGTGCATCAGCCGGGTCGAGCACAACCGCCTGCACAACGCGCAGCGCGGTCGTGATCCGGCCACGGGACGGCTCCTGCCAAGGTCGAACTAACGGACGCAGGCGGTATCCCCGGTGAGCAGTCGCCGGGGATACAGGGTGCGCCCGCACCATCCCAGCAACGGAGACACGACATGACCGAGTTCACGGTCCGGTGGCCTGATCCGCCGGACGGGACCCTGCAGGCCTATGGCCGCAACGGGTCGGTCAAGCAGACCGGCGTCCATGTGTGGGACGTCGGGTCCTACATCATCGTCCGGGCGATCAGCAGCCGCGGCCACGTCAGCGACGCGGCGAACCTGAAGCTGCCGGCCGAGCCCACCAAGCTGATCGAGCTCGCCACCGGCCTGATCGCCATGGCGAACGCGATGCAGGCCGAGCAGACCGCCAAGCGGCGCAATGCTGCAGGTGCGAGCAACTCTCCGGGAATCTCGGATAGTTCGCCCTCCCCTGCCCTGCGTGTCCTGGGAGGCTGAGGCCATGGCCGACTACTTCGCCCAGGCCGTGGTCCACGAAGACTTCCCGGCCGACAAGTTGACCGAGCGCGACCAGCTGTTGCTGGGCGCCTTCGGCTTCGAGGTTCACGACGATGGCAACGGCAGCTTCAACCTGACCTGCGAGGAAGGCTGGCAGGACGAGCTCGATGCCGACCAGCTCGCCGACGACTTCGACCCCGACGAGGTCGACGAGATCCTGGGCGAGGCCGAGTGCCTGGGGATCTTCGACTACCTGCAGGGGCTGATGGGACGCTGCGGGATGCCGGTGATCACGATGGAGATCGCGTTCACCTGCTCGAAGATGCGGCTCGATGGGTTCGGCGGCGCCGGGTACGTCATCACGCCCGACGCCGTGCACAGCATGAGCACGGCCGAGTGGATCGAGAAGAAGCTCGACGAGCTGGGCCTGTTGACGCCAAGCCCGGCCGACGCCGCGGCGCTCGCGCTGATGGGGGAGGCCGCCGATGCCTGATCCGTGCGAACGGCTCCTGCAGGCGCTGCAGGAGATCGCGGACGGCTCCGACCACACCGGTCGGTGGCTGGATGCGGACGGCAGCGAGTGCGAGGAGGGCGACGAAGGCGCGCGCTGGGAAGAGTTCACCGCCGAGGAACAATCGGCGTGGCTCGACAGCGTCGCCGAGATCGCCCGGCGCGCCATCGCCGAGCACAAGGCGCAGGCCGACGATCCGCGCTTCCCCGCCTATCCGGCGGAGGGCGTGGCCGCGGCCGTCGCGATGGTCGACACCGGCGATCGCGAACCCACCCACGCACGGTTGCCGGACGGGTCGATCGTCCCCTGGGACGAGAGGCTTCAGACGGTGGATTGCGCTGCGCTCTACCTGCTGGAGCCGGATGACGGCTATGCCTAGACCGATCTCCCGTCGCGCCGAGGTCCTTCTCGACCTGCTGCGCGCGTGGCACGTCCCGCACCAAATGCGGCCGACGTGGTGCAGCGCGGAGGAGCTCGACGGCATCCTGCGGGCACTGGAGGCCGCGGGGCGCATCGAGGTCCACAGCGCCGATGAGGCCATGTTCGCCCGGTCGCCGGCCAAGTGCCGGGTCCGGGCCTGCAGCTGATCCGACCGTAGCTCTGTCCGTCCGGCGTGCGGTGCCGGGCGGACCATGGTGCGGTTGGCACCGAACTCCCAGCAACGGAGATGATCATGGTGATGAAGAGGATGGGCCTCGCCCTGGCCCTGGTGGCGCTCGCCGGCTGTGCCGGCCGGGACGCCCAGCCGGTGGCGGTGGTGCAGGCCCACGACGATGGCATGACCTGCCAGCAGATCGAAGGCGAGATCGCGGCGAACAGCCAGAAGATCGCCCAGCTGCAGGCCGAGAAGAGCGGCAAGCTCGCCCAGAACGTCGCGGCGGGGATCGGCGGGCTGTTCCTGTTCCCGATCTGGTTCGCGATGGACTTCAAGGGCGCGGCGGCCACCGACGAGCAGGCCCTGAACTCGCGGCAGGTGCAGCTCGGCGGCCTCGCCCGCGAGGAGGGGTGCTGACCTTCCCTGCCGCGTGAGCCCAGCTCGGACCCCAGCCGGTATCCCCGGCTGGTGTCCCTGGTGCGCTCATGCACCGTCCAGCAACGGGACAAGGCACATGAAGATCGACGACTTGCAGCGGGTCAAAGACCTCAGCGAGGAGCTGAGCTACCTGCGCCAGCACCGCACGAAGGTCGCTGTCGCCGAAGGCGTCAACGTCAACGGCGTTGGCTTCCTCCCGGTGAAGCGCAAGGAGACCTGGAACTACGTCCAGATCCCCCAGGCGACGCTCATGGCGGTTAAGTCGCTGCTGATCGCCACCATCGACGCCGAGATCGAGCGGGTCGCCGGCGAGCTGCGCACCCTGGGCGTGGAGGTAGACTGATGCCCGACTGCAGCGCGATGTGGATCAAGATCGGCGGCGTCCTCAAGGAGGAGCACGTCGAAGAGTTCGCCGAACTGATCTCCGAGCTTGGCCTGGAATACGACGATGTGCTCGGCGAAGACGCGGAACAGCATATCCGCGAGGATCACGAGGCCGGCAAGCCGCTGTGCCTCTACGACAATGAGCGCCCGTGGGGCAGCCACGACCATCTGGAGGGCTTCTGCCAGACAGTCGGGCTGTCCTACGCCCGCGGCGACGATGGGCACTACAGCTATGCCGCCAGCTGCGTCCTGTGGACGCCCGAGATCGCAAAAGAGCGGGAGTGGACTTCCGCCACCGACAGCGGCGAACCGTTCCTGTCGGTCACCGATATCGACCAGCTTGTAGCCAAGGGAGAGCTGGAAGCCGAGCTCGCCCTGATGCGACAGGTCCGGGACTTCGCGGTGCCGTTCTCGGCGCCGGGCTGGCCCGAGGACGCGGAGGACGCCGATGCAGCAGCCTAGCGTGGACTACGCCGCGATCGCCGCGAACCTCGCGGCGGTGGCGGCAGTGGCGGCGAGGGCGATCCGCACGACCATGCCCCCGCCGCCTGCCCCTGCCCTCCAGCCGGCCAAGGCAAAACCGGCCGCAAGCGCGGCGCCGGTGGTACCCCCGCCGGAACCCCGACGCAAGCTGCGCGAGCCGCGAAGCACGTCACGGGTGAAGCCGGGCGCACCGGGCACGCTGAGCTACCAGTCCAAGCACGCCTTCGACGACTGGAAGCCCTACGTCATCAAGCCCTACGAGAACGAGCTGGCGCGGCAGTCCCGGGCCTACATCGCCTCGGTGCTGCGGGTCCGACGCGACCCGGAGCGGATGGAGCGGGCCTACAAGGACTGGTGGTGGGAGACCTTCCGGGGTACCCGCCCGATGCCCGAGCGCGCGCCGGCCGAGTACGAGGGCTACGTGAAGCTCCACCCCGACACCGGCGAGGTCGTCGGCCGCTCCGGGGCCTGGGGCAAGGCTTACGGAGAGCGTCATGGGTGAGATCGCCGACATGATGCTGGAAGGCATCCTGTGCCAGGAGTGCGGGGACGTCATCGACGTCGAGAGCGATGACAGTCCCGGCCATCCGGTGACCTGCGACGGCTGCCGTAGGCGCCACCGGACGAAGGCGAAGAAGCCCGTCATCAACGCCGCCAGCCTGGGAGGAAAGCTGCTGCGGACCCTGCAGGCCGTCTCCGGATGGAAGTCGCCCATGTACGATGGGATGCCGGTCGTGCAGGCCCCAGCGCAGCTTGAGCGGTTGCGTCGACACGGGCTGGTCCGGTTCGAGCAGCCGCACAACCCGGTCCATCGTGAGCGAGCGGTGATCACCGCGGAGGGGCTGGCGGTCCTGGCCCAAGTGACGCCGCCCAAGTCGAAGTAGCCGAGTCCAGCTAGAACCCTCGTCGGGGGCTCCCCGGCGGGGGTTCCTGGTGCACTCGGCACCAACCCCAGCAACGGGACTGAGACATGAAGCTGATCAAGACAGACTACACCGTCATCCGGGTCGGCGCGGAGCCGCAGGGAATGACGGTGCAGTGGCCGCTCGAGCCCGACTACGACACCATCCGGCGCCTGGTCGAGCCGGTGCTCGCGGCTGCCCTGCTCGAGCGGGTGCGGGTCTGGCACACCAAGCAGTACCTGGACATGTTCGTGGATGACCAGGGCCAACTGAAGCGGCTGCCGATCAACGACATCGCCACGATGATCTATCGGGCGAACGCCCTGCAGCACCAGCAGCCGACCCCGGTCGCGGCCGCGCTGCCGCGCATCTACGGGCCGGCCGTGCTGTTCCACCGCCCGGTCTGGAGCTGAGCCATGGCGGCCCCCGATCACACGACCTACCGCCACGGCCAGTACGAGTTCTACCGGCCCGGCGGCACCGGGCCTTGGATGGTGCACGACGGCGGCGACACCATCGTGGAGCTGCCGCCGACGTGGTTTCCCGTCGAAGTCATGCGCTACCTCGACGGCTTGGGCGAGGGCCTGCGCCGCGGCAATGAGGCCGGCCGGACCAACCTGCAGCGCGAGCTGCGCCGGTGTCTGGGAGTGACGCCATGAGGGGACTGAAGCGGATCGACCTGGACCTCAACAAGCCGCTGGAGATGAAGCCGGACCCGCGCGACATCCTGGTCACGGCGATCATCATCCCGCCCGGCCTGATCGTGAGCACCCTGATCCCCTACGATTGCGTCGGGGAGGTCTACAGGCTCGACGACTATGTCGACGAGGAAGGTCGGCGGTGGGGCGACCTGATCAAGTCGTGGGACGGCTACATGGAAATCGAAGCCGTGATCTATGACGGGATCGAGGGGTTCGCCGCCGACAACGAGAGCGTCGGCCACATGATGACCTCGCTGCTGTGGCTGCACCTGCGCAATCCGCGCCAGCCGGCGATGTTGGGCCGGATCAGCCAGTTCATCGAAACCGACGGCGTTGCCGCGCTGACCGGCATCTTCAACCGGCTGACCCAGCAAGTCTCGCTGGTCGTGTCCGATCGCTACTGCCCGCCCTGCACGACGAAGGCGGTGATGGAGACTTTCCAGCCGATGCCCGACGATGGCGGCGCGCCCGCGCCGGGCCTGCACCTGCACTGACCTTCCGGCATCCGCCCCGGTGCGATCGGGGCGGATAGCGGAGCGCCAGTCAAGGACGGCTCCAATCCTCTCCCCGGCAGGAGAAACACGATGCTTGCCACCAAGGTTGACATACGGCGGCCTCGCCGAAACGTCGTCGAGTACGACGTGACCTACGACAACGGTGAGGTCCGGACCTACCACGCCAACCGCGTGGCTACCTTCTTCGGGCCGCACGACGGCAAACCAGCGATGCAGACGGGCGGCGGCGCTACGACCCTTTGGCGGGACGATGACGTTGAGATGCTGCGGGCCTTCCAGCGCGCTTTCGGCCGCGTGCCGATGAACCTCGCCTGACCTGAACCTTCGCCACCCGCCACCGCGGCGGGGATGCTATAGGGGGTGCCGTCAAGTCAGACGGTGCCTCCCTAATCCCTCGCTTGCCCCGGCCGGCGCCCGCCGGCTGGGGCGCCCTTCCCCAGCAGATCGAGCGTAGCGGTATCCCCGGACCCGGACCCCCGGGGATACCGGTGCGTTCGTGCACCGTCTGCATGTTTATTTTTCCGCCCTCATCGGAGGCGGCAAAAGTGGACATGGCCCAGCACTTGGACAACCGACATGAAGCTCTCTTACCAGGAGAGTGCGACCATCTTGGCCGCGCTCCGCTACTGGCAGGGGCACATGGCACCCGACGGGTCGCCACCGCTCGACGCCGGTCACTTCGAGTTCACCAAGCCGCTGTCGTCGGCGGAGATCAACGTCCTCTGCGAGCGCATCAACTGCGGGCCCGACGACGCCATCGACACGTCCGACATCCCCGAGGCCACAGAGGAGTGGTTCGCCAAGGCCAAGCTGCGGCTGCCCGAGGGGATCACGCCGGACCACATCAAGGCGATCATCGACAACCTCGAGGCCTGGTTCGATCGGGTCCACGCCGAGTACGTGCAGCTCGTCGGCGATAACGCCGTGCTGAAGGCCGACAAGGCCGAGCTGCTGGCGGCGCTGGAGTGGATTGCCGCCCTGCCCCTGTCGCACGGAACTAACGACAGCCTAGGCCTCAGCACGGCCAAGCACCGTGCCGCCCAGACCATCGCCAAGCACAAGGAGGGCTGACCCATGCCCAATCTCGACGAGCTCGAGACGGACAGCGACGGCGAACCCTGTGTCTGGCGCAACCACTACGAGTGCGACCAGTGCGGCGCCGAATGGACCGACGACTGGTCATGTCAGTGCAACGATCACTGCCCTGGCTGCGACGCCGAGATCGAGCCTACCAACAGCGACTGGCTGCCGGACGATCTTACGGAAGACCAGCTCGCCGCCATGGAGGGCCAGCCGTCATGACGGTGTCAGGACGCGACCTGGTCCCCAAGGAGACGATCGAAGAGCTGCTGCTGCACCGGCAGCGGGCGCTCGAGAAGTTCGCCGAGGCGGCCGAGGCCATGGCCGCCGCCGGCGACGCCGCCCGGCGTGCGATGCCGGGCCAGCACTTCAGCCTGACCGAGCAGCAGCTGAGCTACTGCCCGCAGGGCAACCACGCCACCAGCACGCGGCGCAGCCGCGAGGAGTGGATGGCCGTGGTCCGGCGCGAGCTCGACCTGCGCCTGTGGGAGCACCTGATCACCCGGTCGCGCCTGACCGAGGTCATGGACCACAAGGCCAGGACCGAGTTCCGCGACAGCCTGCGCGGGCACCAAGCCGTGATCCCCGAGTGCACCCTGGAGTCGGTCCAGGCGACCCTGTTCGCGCACATCAGCCAGGCCGAGGAGGTCCTGAAGCGCGGGGTCAAGACGCTGTTCCACCAGCTGCACCCGCGGTTCAAGACCCACGACCCGTTCAAGTACGGTCACCGGTTCATCGTCAACGGGATGTTCTCGGTGTCGAAGTGGAGGGACGGCGCGCACCTCAGCCGCGGCTATGGCTGGCGGGACGAGCAGCTCGTCGATCTTGAGCGGATCCTCTACGTGCTCGACGGCAAGCCGCCGCCGGAGCACGTCGCGACGTTCTGGGCTCGGCTCAACGCCGCGCACCCGACCCTGACCAAGGCGCCGATGGAGTTCGAGGACGACTACCTGCACATGCGGTGGTTCCTCAACGGCAACGCCCACGTCCGGATCAAGCGGGACGACCTGGTCGACCGCATCAACGCCATCCTCGCCGAGGACGGCGGTATCCCCGATGGTACCCAGCATGGGAGGGCTGCCTGATGCCCCGTTTCCGCGTGTCCTACACCTTCGTCGACACGTTCCAAGGCGACGTGAAGGCGATCGCCTCGGCGGTCCGCGACCTGTTGTTCTCGACCAGCTTCAACCCACAAGACCTCAATGACTGGGGAGTGTTTCTGCGACAGGATGGGACCTTCCGGCTCGAGGCCAAGCGCACGCTGGTCGACGAGTTCATGGAGACCAGCGAGCGCGCCGCGCTGCGCAAGTTCCTCTACGGCATGGACTTGCCCGACACGATCGACGTGAAGGCGATCAAGATCGAGTGCCTGACCGAGGAGCCGGCGCCGGCGACCGAGGTCGCGGCATGAGCCCGCCGCTTCCTCGCCGTGCCCCGAGCGTCTCGCTCCGGGGCTACGACGGGGTGGACCTGGGTGTGCACCGGCTGACCAGCTCGCAAACGCTGTCGCTGGTGGCGCTCGCGGGCGCCGGCGACAAGGCGCGGGTGTCGATGCGCGGCGTCGGCATCGTGCATGTCGGCGACAAGCGGATCGGGTCGCCCGACCCGGCCGTCTGGCTCAGGCTGGTAGCGCTCGGGCTCGTAGAGGGCGCCGACGGCCAGATATGGACCACGCCCGACGGCGATGCTCTCGTCCAAGAATGGGTCAAGGCCGCCCAGGCCTAGCCCCTCCCCTGCCCCACGGCCCACGGAATCCCGCGATTTCGTGGGCCCTTTTTCGTGGGCCTCACCATCCCAGCAACCCGTACCCCAGCAAGGACCCCACTGATGTCTCAAGCACTCGACAATGTCGTGGCGATTGCGCACGACGTCGCCTTCCGCCGCGTCCAGGCATGGCGCGAGGACGGCAAGATGCACGGCAGCGTCGACGACGCCCGCCTGCTGCAGAAGCTGCTGCTCCTGTTCGCCGCCGAGGCAGCCGATACCTTCGGCGCCGGCTTTGACGCCCGTTCGCCGATCTCCCGCGGCACGATGGAGCACTTCGCGAAGGCGCTGCGCGAGCGGGCGGCCGAGATCCCCGTCGAGGGCGAGAACCTCGATTGGCGGGTCGGCAAGTCGCCGGCCTCCCCGGCGGCACCCCAGGCCGAGCCTCCGGCCCGCCAGTGGCGGCAAGGCTCGCCGCCGGAAGATCCGGACCTGCTGATCGAGGTCCAGACGACCGAGATCTACCGGTTCCGCCACTACAAGCCGGACGGCGCGCGGCAGATGGGCAAGCCCGGCCGCTGGCAGAAGCTCAACCCCTACGGCGGGTTCGACAACGCCGAGCTCGTCGCCGGCCCGTGGCG
>JBEEPT010000109.1:0-3562 GCA_041190985.1 Pseudomonadota bacterium | reverse complement strand
GGCCCGGCCCGGCTGAGCAGTCGGGAGGCCAGCGACAACGGGCGGACGCGCGCCATCAGTCGGTCTGCGCCTCGTCCTCGAGCCGCGCGGCGTGGCTCTCGCAGAACGCCTGCGCCTGATCTTCCATCGCGCAGCGCGGGCCGATGAGCTTGCCCTTCAGGAACGGCAGGTAGAACTCGCCCTCCGGCGTCAGCGCGTGGCACACCCGGTAGTCGCCCCACTGGGTGTAGAAGTCGGTGATGCCCGGCTCCCAGACGGCCGTGCTCATGACACGGTGCCCGGCAGCCAGTAGCCGTGGCAGCGTCGGTTGCAGAGCTTCCTGGCCGCCACCAGCTCGGTCAGCGCTGCCGAGACTGAGCCGTCGTTCGCGTCCGGCATCATCGCGCGGATCTCGGGGCGGGAAAGCACCACCCCGGGCTTGAACAGCGCCATCAGCCGTTTCGGCAGACTGACGCCGGGCTGATTTACCTCCGCGCTGAGCAGCACCCAGCGGCCCCACGACGGGTTCTCGACGTCGCGCCCCTTCATGCGGGTGAGCACCTTGCGCAGGTCTCGATCGGACACCCGAGGGCCTTCCGCATTGACCGCGCTCAGTAGGTCTCGCACCGACATGGC
This sequence comes from Pseudomonadota bacterium, assembly GCA_041190985.1. Lineage (GTDB taxonomy): Bacteria > Pseudomonadota > Gammaproteobacteria > Burkholderiales > Burkholderiaceae_C > Malikia. Next base: position 2,947 of record JBEEPT010000109.1, on the reverse strand, counting down.
CTCGCCGCTGCGCAAGGCCTCCGACACCCGCTGCGGCAGGGTCTGTGCTGGCCTGGGCCGCCCCCGGCGCGCGCGCTCGACCTCGGACTCGGTGGTGGCGTACTCGTGGGTCGCAGACTCGCCGAACACCGCCCGCTCGGCCGCGCGGAGCGCAGACCGCACCGGGGCCACCTCCGTCGCGCCCACCACCAGGCGCCGCGACTGCGCGAGCTCCTCGAGCGCCTGGTCGACGAACCGCTTGCCGACCAGTTCGAACCGGCGGTAGACCTGGACGCGCGGCACCTTGCCGGCCTCGTTGATGAATTCTTCGACTTGGATCGACAGCGTGCTTCCCATCAGTCCCCCAACCATGGCCCGTTCTTGTCGCGCGACGACCACGCGATGACCGCGAGCGCCACCACCGCCACGACCAACGAGATGCCGCTCACCCAGAGCAGCACCACGCCGGCGCGGTAGGCCAGCTCGCTCACACCCAGAAGTCGCGATGGATCCACACCACCGCGTCGCGCCCGCTCTCGGTGGGGCGCCGCATCTGCGAGTCGACCAGCTGGCCGGTCTCGCGCAGCTCTTTCATCCGCGGGCAGACGGTCTGAATCTTCATGCCCAGCAAGGTGGCGATTTCCTCGTTCGTGGCGCCGTAGCCGGCCCGGCCGTAGACGAAGCCCAGGCAGGCCGCGCGGTAGCTCGGCGCCTTCGGGCGGGACTTCTCCGCCGCGGCGCGCGAGGTCTGGCTGTCCCGCTTGTAGGGCAGCACCTGGTCGCGGAGCGCGAGCTGCAGCTGCGCGGTCATGCCGGCTCGCCGCGCTTGATGGGGGTTTCGAAGATGCGCAGCACCGACTCAGGAATGCCGCGCTGGGGGCGCTTGCGGAGTGCTCCCTCGCCGCATATGTACAGGCAGCCAGCAGCGTCGCGGACCTTGTAGTCCCAGCTGACCTCGACGTGCGTGTCATGCTCTCCGAGCAGACGTCGAAACCACGACGGGCGATGAAGCCGGCGCTCGTTCCCGGCCAGTTCAACGACCTCGACCTCATCGCCCGGCATCAGCGCCGTGTAGGTGTGCGTGATCTTCGCGTTCGGAGCCACGACGGCTATCTCCCCCACCGAGAACTTCGCCATGCCTACCTCCCCAGGTTGGTCTGTCGGGCGGCGCGCGCCGCCGCGGCGCTGGCCTTGAACATCGCCGTGAACCACGGCCAGTCCTCGCGCGGCTCGGTTCGGAGGTCGGCGAGCAGCGCGCGGTGGTGCTCGCGGCTGTCCTGCCAGGCGGCGCAGGACTCGCCCACCGCGCCGTGCAGCTGCGCCCAGGCCAGCGTGTCGGCCTGCGTCTTAGCCATGGGTGCCGCCGGTGTAGCTGGTGTCGATGTACTGGTCGCCCAGGTAGACGTCAGCAGGCACGAACACGTCGTCGACCATGAAGCCCCAGCACGAATGGCCGGCCGCGGCGTCGCGCCGCTTGGGCCCGGTCAGGAACAGCGTCCAGCACGGCTCATCCGTCCCATCGGGGCGGCGCCACAGCTCGAGGCGGTGAAAGCTGTCCGCGGGGCGCACCAGCACGCTGCCGGGTCCATACCAGCGGCGGACGGTCGGCGCGTCCCAGCGCCCGCCGGGCGTGTGCTCGAAGTACCCGCCGCGCAGGATGATGGTCACGTAGGGCCAAGGGTGGTTGTGCAGGTCGCGGCCGTGGTCGCTGGACACCAACTGGTGCACGCGCGCGGCGTAGCCGGTGCGGTTGTAGGGCAGCAGCCACCAGCGGTTCATGTAGCCGTCCAGGTGGATGTACGGCGTGCGCTGGGCGCGCGCGATGAGGCGGTTGACGAACCAGGTGGGCAGCGGGAGCTTCATGCCGCGCGCCCTGCGATGGCCGCCCTGGCCGCCCGCACCTGTGCTGCGCCGGTGGCGCGCGCCTCGGCGGTGAGCGGCGCGGGCGCCGCCTCCGCGCTGGACGCTGGCCCCACACTGGAGCGCGGATCGGCGTACAGCTCGAAGTGCCGCTCACCCAGCCACCGCGCCATGGTCGGAAGCCACTGCACCTGCGCCCCCTGCCACGCCGGCGTCGACAGCTGCCGCCGCAGCACCGCCAGCGCGAGCTCCTGGTCGTCGGGGTCAAGGTGGCCCCAGATGGCGCGCGCCTCGCCGGCCTTTCCCTTCTTCGGGTACAGCCTGGCGAACTCCCCCCACCCTCCTCGCGCGCGCTCGCGCGGGATGGGGGTTCTAGTGATGGTTACTGATGGTTTGGGTGCATCTGGTGCGGGGTCAGGGCGCAGAATCTGCGGGTCTGGGGTGCACGTGGTGCGGGTCTCGGCGGCCTCATTTTCGAGACCCGCAGATTTTGCGGGTCTGGATTTCCGGGGCTGGGACGCGCCACCACCTATGGTGTCGAGCGGGTTGTCGGTGCGCTCCTGCTTGCGGATCCGCTCGCATGTGGCCGCCTCGGGCGTGACCCGGTAGACAGTGGTCGCGTGGCGGCGCCGGTGGCGGGTGATCGCGCCAATCTCCTCCAGCTCGTTCAGCTGCATCTGCACCGCGCGCTCGGACAGGCCGGTGCGGTTGATCAGCGACTGAATGCTGGGGAAGCACCAGCCGTCATCGTCGGCCTGGTCGGCCAGCGAGATCAGCACCAGCTTGGGCGAGCTCTTGAGCGCGAGCTTCCAGGCTTCGTTCAGGACCAGGTTGCTCATCGGGTGGCCCTCGTCGCCCAGCGGCGCGCCTGGCGCTCGGCCTCGCACTTCACGCACTTGGTGCTGTGCACGTAGCGCACGGTGGAGCCGCAGGTGTGCGGCCGGCCGTGGTAGTGCACCAAGCCCAGGCGCCGCCCGACTTCGAGGCTGGGCGCGATGTACTGAAGCGGCGCCGGCGGCGGCGGCTCGCGCCGCGTGCCGGCCTTGCGCGCCACGTGGTGGGCCGCGCTGCAGGTGACGCACATGCGGTTGGCCGTGTAGCGCCGGTG
>JBEEPT010000108.1:0-2675 GCA_041190985.1 Pseudomonadota bacterium | reverse complement strand
TCGTGGCACGGGCACTCGCAGGGCTCCGGGATCTCGCGGTAGCCGTAGCGGATCTCGGCGCAGGCGTGGGCGCTGCGGCTCACGCACGCGCAGCCGTAGGTGCCGCGCGGTCCTTCGGTGTTGGTCTCTTCGGTCATGGTCAGCCCTTGCGCTCCAGCCTGCGGAACTCCAGCACCCACACCCAAGGGTTTGCGTCCCAGGAGCCGGGGCCGTTGATCTGCTCCCACAGCACGTGATAACCGTCAACGTACCGCAGTCCCTCACGGGCTGGGTGCACGGGGAGTCGATATGGTTCGGCCCCTTCCGCGCCAGCATCCGCCTCGCTGATCTCCTGCAGCCGCTCCACCCGCACGCCGGTGATCTCCAGCGTGATGCGGCTGTAGCGGCGCGGCAGGTGGATCGAGGGCACTGAACCCTCGCGCATGTTGCACTCGTAGCTGTAGCCGGTCTGCGCCTCCTCGTTGTCGAACAGGCTGCACAGGAAGGTCCGGTCGGCCGCAAAGAAGTGGCCGTACTCGCTGCAGTAGCCCAGGCTCTCCCGCACCCATAGCCGCGAGCCGGGCGTTCCGTGTCGGCAAACGATCCACTCCGAGCCGTCAGCGTTGCCAGCGCCGAAGCGCTCAGTACCTGGCTGCTCCTCGCCGTGCCGATCGATCACCGTCGGAGCAAACCACTGTGGCCCAACTGGCGCCCAATCTTCGGGCGCACCCTTCACCACCCGCCTCGTCTGCGTCTTGGTCCCCGCCAGCAGCGCGCGCACCATGGGCGACGAGAAGAGGATAGGACGCTCTCGGCTCGGCTCGCGGCTCACGCCCCGTACTCCTGTTCGGCGATCTCACAGAAGAAGCTGCACGCCGGCAGCGGCTCGTCATGTCGACCGGCACTCGGGTCCAAGTCCTTCAGCCCGAACCGCTCGCCTCCCCGGGAAGCGAATCATCGGGCCTTGATTCCAAAGCGACCACGAACACCTCCGGCCTCTCGCCGCGCAACACCTCCAGCATCTGCCGCACGTAGCGACCACGGCCGGGGTCGTCGGCGTCCATGCGGTCAGCCAGCAGCGTGCCGTATGCCTCAGCGATGCGGCGGTCTCCGGCCCAGGCTGCGCGGATCAACTTCATCAGCGTCGCCGCCTGCTCGGTGGGCACATCGGCCTGCGCAGGCGCACTCGGCGCGGCGGCGGGGGTGTGGTCGGTGGTCACGAGTTCCTCGCTTTCAGCATGGCGTCGGCGATGCCGTAGGCGTCACGCGCCATCGCATCGAGATCCGCCGGTCTGATGCCCTTGTGCAGCACCGACGTGATGGACTGCATCGCCTTCGCGGCGAAGTAGTCGCGCAGGGACATGCCGTTGTGCCCGTCGCTTCTGTGGTCACGCGGGAACGCCGGCCCGCCGGTTTCTTTATCGTCCATCACGTCCCCTCCTTCTGCGGCTCGGGGAGGGGCGCCGCACGGTCGAGCCGCTCGATCTCGGCCAGCAGCAGGGCGGCGGCCTTCACCAGCATGCGCCGCGGCGTGTCAGGCTTGAACTCCCAATCCTGCGGCCACGCCATCGGCGTAGCGTGCACGTCGTAGCAGCCGTCCCCTTGCGACAGTGGATGGAGATGGTCGGCCGCGGCGAGCGCGTAAGCAGACCCTGCCGCCGCCAGTTGGCCGCTGTCGTGCTCGTCGTCGTGCTCGGGCGTCCAGCCCTCGCGCTCGATCTGCCGGCGGCGCTCGGCCAGGACATCAAGCGCGGCCTGCGAACTCCAGGCGTGCATCGGCGGCTTGTCGACCAGGCGGCGCGCGACGTCTTGCGGGATGTGGCTCATGGCCTTCAGTGCTGCGTGCCCGCCAGCGCGGCCTCGGGCGTGCCCTGCGCGAAGGGGTTCTTGCCGCTGGCGTCGAGCGCGGCTTTCGAGGCCTCGCCATCCTTGGGCGCCGTGCTCGCGCCCTTCTTGCTCTTCGGCGCCTCCGACGGCTTGTCGGTGTGCGGCTCCAGCGTGATCTGGACGTCGCCGTCGAGCATGCGGCCCAGGGCGTCGAGCGCGCCGTCGGGGATGTTGCTTGACTGCACCCGGAACGTGTAGTCGACGCTGCCGCCTTGGTGGGCGTCGATGCGCAGCTGGTTCACCTTCACCGGGTTCAGCACGATCTGGCCGGTGCCGGTCTCGATCGCCACGCGGGCGGTGATCTCCAGATTCCACGCGAGCGGCATCGCCAGCGACGGGAAGCGCAGGTCGGGTAGGATCTGCTCGACCCCGTAGATGTCGCGCTGGTCGGTGGTGTCCTTGCTGCGCCAGTAGAGCATGGCCTGCAGCTTCGGGTGCAGCATCGACAGGCCGCTGTTCGGGGCCGTGCGGGTGAACTTCAAGTCCAGCGCGGTCTCGTTGTCGTCGCCGTGCTTCTCGATGCGCACGTTCATGTGCGCGAGCTTCACGGTGGTCGGGGTGGGGAAGGCGAAGGGCATCTCGGTTCTCCTGTAGCAGTTGCCGTGGTGGTGAAGGCGCGCCTCTGCGGGCGATCAGAACGTGGTGGGCTGCGCGATGCCGCGGATCACGGCCATGAAGCCGCCTTCGGCGCTCGAAGGTCCGGGTTGTAGTGCGCGGGGATATCCGCGCGCCCGGCCTTCCAGCGCGCCAGCAGGCTCTCGATCAGCTCGCGCCCGTCGTCCCGTGTTGCGTTGCTGACGTACTGCGCC
>JBEEPT010000107.1:0-19089 GCA_041190985.1 Pseudomonadota bacterium | reverse complement strand
ATTCCTCCAGGGCTTGCGCATCCCACTTTTTGGCTATGACCGCGGCCTGGCCTTTCTTCATCATGCACCCTTGTCGTGGCTGATGGCTCTATTCTCTCAGAACTTCATGAGATCCGTATGAGTCCGGCGCGGGAAGCTGACGGCGCCTGGGGCTGGCTTCAGCCGCCGCGCCGCCAGGCGGCCAGTTCACGCTGCAGGCGCGCGAACTCGGCCAGCATGCGTGGATCGCTCGCGTAATAGACCGCGCCCTTGCCCTGTAGTGTGCGCACGTACAGGCGTGGTGCGATCACCGCGTCCAGACCGGGAACGCGGATCACGCGGGCATAGGCCAGGTCGGCCAGCGGCGTTTCCTTGCGCCAGATCCAGCTCTGGCGCAGCGACCGGGCGTCGAGCTCGGTGTGGCCGCGCAGGATGTGCCAGAGGGTGACTGCCATCAGGGCCAGCGCAGCCAGCATCCAGCTGCCCCGGCTCCAGTCCAGGTCCAGGCGCAGGCCCCAGGCCAGCAGGCCGAGCGAGCACAGACAGGCCAGCAGCTTGAAGCCGCGCCCGTAGGCCGCGCAGCGCAGCGGCCCCGCGCTGGGCTCGAAACGGAACGGCGCCGATGCGGCCGGCCCCTGGCCGGGCCATGACTCAGTTGGCACGGCTTACTTCTTGTTGAACAGTTCCTCGAGGCGCTTTTGCTCCTCGTCCTCGGAGCCCGCTGCTGCTCCCGGGGCGGCTTCGCCGGCAGGCTGTGGCTCCTCGGGCGCCTCGATGATCACTTTGTCCAGGTCGACGGCTTCTTCCTTGTCGAGGAAGGCGGTCACGCTCTGCGGCACGAAGATCACCACCACGACCAGCAGGATCTGCATCAGCACCCAGGGAATCGAGCCCATGTAGATGTCGGAGGATTTCACCGGCCTGGCGAGGCGCTTTTCCTTGTACAGGGTGTCGGCGATGCCGCGCAGGTAGAACAGCGCGAAGCCGAAGGGCGGGTGCATGAAGCTGGTCTGCAGGTTCACGCACAGCAGCACGCCGAACCAGACCAGGTCGATGCCGAGCTTGGCCGCCACCGGCGCCAGCATCGGGACGATGATGAAGGCGATCTCGAAGAAGTCGAGGAAGAAGGCCAGGAAGAAGACGAAGATGTTGACAACCACCAGGAAGCCGACCTCGCCGCCGGGCAGGCCGGTCAGCAGGTGCTCGACCCACTTGGCACCGTCGACGCCCTGGAACACCTGGCTGAACACGCGCGAGCCGATCAGGATGAACACGACCATCGCGCTCAGGCGCATGGTGCCGTGCATGGCCTCCCACAGCAGCTTGCGGTCCAGGCGCTTGTGTATGGCGGCCAGCAGCAGTCCGCCGACCACGCCCATGGCGCCGGCTTCGGTCGGCGTGGCGATCGCGTGGTCCTGCCCCGGCAGGCCGCCCATGGAGCCGAGCACGGTCAGGATCAGCAGCATCGAGGGGATGATGCCCTTGAGGCACTTGCCCCACAGGGCCCAGCCTTGCAGGGTGCGCGCCTCCTTGGGCACGCCCGGCACGTAGTGCGGCCGCATCACGCCGACGGCGTAGGTGTAGAGCGCGAACATCGCGATCTGCAGCAGCGACGGGCCCCAGGCGCCCTTGTACATGTCGCCCACCGGCTTGCCGAGCTGGTCGGCCAGAACGACCAGCACCAGGGATGGCGGCACCAGCTGCGTGATCGTGCCCGAGGCGGCCAGCACGCCAGTGGCGTAGCGCATGTCATAGCCGTAGCGGATCATGACGGGCAGAGAGATCAGCGCCATCGCGATCACCTGGCCCGCCACCGTGCCGGTGATCGCGCCGAGGATGAAGCCGACGATGATGACCGAGTAGCCCAGGCCGCCGCGCACAGGCCCGAAGAGCTGGCCCATGGAGTCGAGCATGTCCTCGGCCAGGCCGCATTTCTCGAGGATGGTCCCCATGAAGGTGAAGAAGGGGATGGCGAGCAGCAGGTCGTTGCTGAGGATGGAGAAGATGGAGATCGGCAGGTTGCCCATGAAGGCGGCCGGGAACCAGCCCATCTCGATCGCATAGAAGCCACTGGCCAGGCCGAGTGCGGCGAGCGAGAAGGCGACCGGGAAGCCGATCAGCATGACGACGACCAGCCCCGCGAACATGATCGGGGCGAAATTTTCCATTTGCATATCTGTGTCCTGGCGGTACGAGGGAGTGAGGCTGGCAGGGGCTCAGTGCCTCACTGCAGCGGCTTCTCGTAGTGGGTGTCCATCTCGTAGCGTCCCTGCAGGTAGGCCACGCGCTTGATCAGCTCGGCCAGCCCCTGCAGCCAGACCACGGCGAAGCCCAGCGGCATGGCCAGCGTCGCCGGCCAGCGGATCAGGCCGCCGATGCTCTGGCTCATCTCGCCGGTGCGGAACGTCTGCAGGAAATAGGGAAAGGACAGCCAGGCCAGGTAGCCCATGACAGGCAGCAGGAACACCACCAGGCCGAAGATGTCGACCCAGACCGGTTGCTTGCCGCGCAGCTTGCCGTAGAACAGGTCGACGCGCACATGCTCGTTGACCAGCAGCACATAGGGTGCGCCCAGCATCACCATCCAGGCGAACAGGTACCACTGGATCTCGAGCAGCGCGTTCGAGCTCCAGTCCACGCCATAGCGCACGAAGGCGTTGCCGGCGCTGATCAGGGCCGAGAGCAGGACGGTCCAGGCGGCCAGCTGGCCGAAGCGCCGGCTGAGCCAGTCCACGCCGGCAGCCAGTTGCAGTAGTAATGACATCGGTGTCTCCTTCGTTATGGTCTTGTTTTCCGTGGCCGGCTGGGGTGTTCCCTGGCCGTTTGGGCCCTATTGTCCTCAATATTTCCGGCCAGGGGTGCGTGTGGGGCTGTTTACGACGAGGCCTGACGGCGCGTCGCCGCAGCGGCCTGGCGGTGGCGGCTAGGAGGCAACTAGGAGGTGGCGAGGCGTCACCGTGCTAACATCCTGCCGTATTGGAGCTCCTGCAGGAGCTGGCGCCTGACATGCGAAGCGCGGCGGGATCGGATGGATCGGTCGCCGCTGCCGGTGGTGGCCAGCCAGCAGGGTTTCCGTTTTCACTAGCAAGTATTTTCGCCGTTGCCGTCGCATGGGATGCCAGGTGCGCTGTGCCGGGGCCCGACGGGGGCGCATCAGACCAGGGAGGGCAGACATGAGGCGTCGTTCGGTCGTTCGACAAGCGGGCCTGGCGGGTGTGTTCGCCACCCTCAGCGCTCCCGCGGTACATGCGCAGCCCGTGGTGCGCTGGCGCATCGTGACGACCTGCAACCCGCTGCTTGACGCTGTCACCGCGGGGGTCGAGCTGTTCGTGCGCGAGCTGGGGCTGCTCTCTGGCGGCCGCTTCCAGGTCAGCGTGCAGGCCGGCGACGAATGGGCCTCTCCGGCCAGCCTGCTGGAGGCCCTGCAGCAGGGCGAGATCGACGCGCTGCATGGCGTGCCTGCCCAGTTCGTCGGGATCGACGAGGTCTTCGCGCTCGACGGTGCGATCCCCTTCGGGCTCAACAGCCGGCAGATGACGGCCTGGCAGCTCGAGGGCAACGGACTCAAGCTGATGCGCGAGTTTTTTGCTGCGCACCAGATGGTCAACTTTCCCATGGGCAACTCCGGCGCCCAGATGGGGGGGTGGTTCCGGCGCGAACTCCACACGCTGTCCGACCTGAAGGGCCTGCGCATGCAGCTCGGCGGCCTGGCCGCGCGCGTGCTGCATTCCCTTGGCGGGGTGCCGCAGCAGCTGCCCGCCGGCGAGCTGGTGGCGGCGCTGGAGCGCGGCGCGATCGATGCGGCCGAGTGGATCGGCCCGCACGACGACCGCAAGCTGGGCCTGAGCCGGGTGGCGCGGAACTACTACTACCCGGGCTGGTGGGAGGGCGGCTCGCAGCTCAGCCTGTACTGCGGCAGCAAGTCGATGCGCGCGCTCTCGGCCGAGCACCGGGCGGCAGTCGAAGCGGCGGCCTCCAGGGCACACATGGCGATACAGGCGCGCTACGACGTGCTCAACTCCCAGGCCATCAAGCAGCTGGTCGCGGCAGGAACTCGGGTCAAGCCTTTTCCGCCTGCCTTCATCGACGCGGCCTTCAAGGCCTCGATGGCGCTCTATGCCGAGCTCGGACAGCGCAATCCCGGCTGGCGCCGCGTCTATGCGGACTACGCGAGCTTTCGCCGCGAGCAAAACCTCTGGTACCGCCTGGCCGAGGCGTCCTTCGACCGCTACATGCAGTCGGCCCGGCTCTGAGGCGGCTTTCGCCACACTTCACGACACCTACCCATGCAGATCGACGTACGCATCCTGGATCAAAGGCTGGCCGAGCAGCCGCCGAGTTACGCCACGGCGGGCAGCGCCGGCCTGGACCTGCGCGCCTGCCTGGACGCGCCGCTGACGCTGCAGCCCAATGCCTGGGAGCTCGTGCCCACCGGCATGGCGATCCACCTCGCCGATCCGGGCTATGCCGCGCTGATCCTGCCGCGTTCTGGCCTGGGGCACAAGCACGGCATCGTGCTGGGCAACCTGGTCGGTCTGATCGACAGCGACTATCAGGGCCAGCTCATGGTCAGCGCCTGGAACCGCAGCGCGGTGCCGTTCACGATCCAGCCCATGGAGCGCATCGCCCAGCTCGTGATCGTGCCGGTGGTGCAGGCGCGCTTCAAGCTCGTCGACGACTTCGCCGCCGCGACCGAGCGTGGCCACGGCGGCTACGGCTCGACCGGGCGCGGCTGACCAGCCCTGCGGCCCAGTCCGGCACTCAGTGCAGGGTGTGGCCGCTGCCGTGCTGCGCCGGGCTGGTGCCGGCTGATTCGCCGCCGAGGCGGAAGAAGCCCGCGCCCAGGCTGCCGCGGCCGATCTCGGCTGCGCTCGCCTCGCGCACGGCGTGGACCTTGAGCTTGAGGCGCAGCGCGATGCCGGCCAGCGGATGGTTGGCGTCGAGCACGACATGCTCGGGGTAGATTTCGCTGACGAAGTAGACCAGGTCGCGCGGGGCCTCGGGGTTGCAGCCTTCGGGCAGGCCCTCGAAGGCCATGCCTTCCTCCAGGTCCTCGGGGAAGGCCGAGCGGGGTTCCAGGAAGAGCTTGCCGTCGTCGAAGTCGCCGAAGGCGTCCTCGGGTTCCAGGTGCAGCTCCAGCTCGGCGCCGGCCTCGCGGCCCTGCAGGCCCTGTTCGATCTTGTCCAGCAGGTCGTCGCCGCCGAGCAGGAACTCGACCGGCTCGTCGAGCTCGTCGAGCACTTCGCCCAGGGTGTCTTTCAGCGTCCAGGTCAGCGCCACGACGCATTGGGGTGTGATTTTCATCGCACAATTGTCCCATGATCGCCAATCTCCTGCCCCTTCCCGCCGCGCCCGACCAGCCGCTCGAGCTGCTCGGCGGACTGACGCCCGCCCAGTTCATGCGCCGTCACTGGCAAAAGAAGCCGCTGCTGGTGCGCGGTGCCATCCCGCAGATCCAGGCCCTGCTGTCGCGCGCCGAGCTGTTCGCGCTGTCGCAGCGCGAGGAGGTCGAGTCGCGCCTGATCGTGCAAAAGCCCGACGCGGGCTGGACGCTCAGGCATGGCCCCTTCGCCAAGTCGGCCTTCCCGGCCTTCAGGCAGCCGCACTGGACCCTGCTGGTGCAGGGGGTGGACCTGCACGACGACCGGGTCCATGCCCTGATGCAGTCGTTTCGCTTCGTGCCGGACGCGCGGCTGGACGACCTCATGATCTCCTGGGCCAGCGAGGGCGGCGGCGTCGGGCCGCACTTCGACAGCTACGACGTGTTCCTGCTGCAGGCCCAAGGCCGCCGGCGCTGGCGCATCGGCCGCCAGAAGGACCTGAGCCTGGAGGAGGGCGTGCCGCTCAAGATCCTGAGCCGCTTCGAGCCCGAGGAGGAATACGTGCTCGAGCCCGGCGACATGCTCTACCTGCCGCCGAAATGGGCCCACGATGGCGTCGCCGATGGCGGCGAGTGCATGACCTATTCGATCGGCTTTCGCGTGCCGCAGCGCGGCGGGCTGGCCGGCGAGATCGCGCAGCGCCTGGCCGACGACCACGAGGACGAGACGCTCTACCGCGACCCCAGCCAGCCGGCGACGCAGCATCCGGCCTGCATGCCGGCCGGGCTGCAGGAGTTCGCGGCCGACGGCCTGCGCCGCCTGCTCGAGCAGCCGCAGGCGCTGGCGCGCGCCCTCGGCGAGGTGATGACCGAGCCCAAGCCCAAGGTCTGGTTCGAGGAGGCCGAGGGCGACTGGATCCCGGGCGCCATCGTGCTCGACCGGCGCACCCGCATGATGTACGATGAATATCACGTCTTCATCAATGGCGAGGCCTACCGCGCCGCCGGCAAGGACGCCGCCCTGATGCGCCGCCTGGCCGACGAGCGCCGGCTCGACGCCCGCTCGGTGCGGGCCGCCAGCGCAGGCGCCAAGGAACTGCTGGGCGAGTGGTTCATGGCCGGCTGGCTGCATGCGCAGGAGGCGCTGGGATAAGCCAGCCTAGAGGCGGGATGGCCGCCCCTGCCGGTTTCAGCTGGTTTCAAAAAAAACCGGTACTAGGGTTATCCCCTGCAATTTTGGCTATATCATTCTTGCTGAACTTGTGCGCTGAGGCGTGTGCGTCGGCGCCGCGAAAGTTTCACCGGATGCCATGTCGGGATGGTGGTGTCCGGGTCACTTCAAAGATCGTCCTGGCTATTTAATTTTTGGACCGAAAGATGAACAAGACCCTCGCTATCGCCGCTCTGATGGCTGCCGCTGCTCTGGCTGCTTGCGGCAAGAAGGAAGAAGCTCCGGCTCCCGCGCCGGCTCCGGCTGCTGCTCCGGCCCCCGCTGCCGAAGCTCCGGCTGCTGCTCCGGCCGCTCCCGCTGCCGAAGCCCCGGCTGCTGCTCCCGCCGCTGCCGCTCCGGCTGCCGAAGAGAAGAAGTAATTCCTTCTGCTCTCAGCTAAGAACCGCCGCAAGGCGGTTTTTTTTCGCCGGTGCCGGGCTGGCCGGCAGCAGGTGCGGCACAGCAAGAAAAACGGCCCCTCGATGGGGCCGTCTGCGCAGGCGGGTTTGGCCTATTACTTGAGGTCGTCCGCCAGCAGTTGCAGGATTTTCTGCGCATTGGCCGAAGCGTCGGGCTTGCCCTGGGCATCGAGCACCGAGACCGTGGTCTGGGTCGCGCCGCTCTTGACCTGGATGCGGTAGCGCTGCGGCGTGGCTTCCTTGCCGTCGCTCGAGAAGATCCGCGAGAAGAAGCCGGGCTTGCCCTTGCCGCCCTGGTCCTCGGTGCCGACGTAGCGCACGAAGTAGAGCCCCTGGTTGCGGTCGCGGTCCTCGACCGTGAAGCCCGTGCGGTCCAGCGCCAGGCCGACGCGGCGCCAGGCCCGGTCGAAGCCCTCGTTGAACTGCAGCATGGGCTGGCCGTCCTGGCTGCCCACCTTGGCAGCCGCGGGTGGCGCGGTCGCGGCCAGTGCCGCCTTGGCCTGCTCGGGGCTGGTGCCGAGCTTGACCATCAGGCGGCGCAGGAATTCGGCCTCGAGCTCGACATCGGCCGGGCGCGGCTGCCAGACGGTCTGGTCCTTGCGCTCGCTGGTGTAGACCTCCATCATGCCGCGGTGGCTGATGTAGATCTCGCTGCCGCCTTGCGCGTTGCGTTCGACGCGGGTGCGGAACTTGTCGCGCTCACCGGTAGAGTAGAGGCTGTCCAGGGCCTTGCCCAGCAGGCCGCGCAGGAAGTCTTGCGGCAGCTTGGCGCGGTTCTCGGCCCATTCGGTTTCCATGATGCCGATGTCGGGCTTGTCGAGCACGAGCGTGAAGCCGCTGTCCTGCCAGAACTCGCGCAGCGGATCCCAGAGCTTTTCCGGGGTGCGGTCGATGACCAGCCAGCGCTGATTGCCAGCGCGCTCGATGCGCAGGTCGCTCTTGCCCGGCGTGGCAGCCGCCGCCTTGGTCGCCGGTGCCGCCTGCAGGCTGCTGGCGGTGACGGAGGCGGTCGGGGGCACGTAGCGCGTATCCCGGCTGAGCTGGGTCAGGTCCGGCGGGACCTCCAGCGTGCTGACCTTGCGGGCGCTGCGGTAATCAACCTTTTCGTCGGTGAGCACCGCGCAGCCGCTGGCCGCGAGGGCAGCCAGGCCGATGGCGCTCCAGCGCTGCCAGGCGCGGGTGCCCTTGGCGGGGTGGATGGCAGCTTGGCTCGGGAACTTGATCATGACGGACACGGTAACGGCGCGTGAGGAATCTGGCGGGGCGCCGGTTTCAGAGCAGGCCGGCGGCGCGCAGGGCGGCTTCGACCACGGGCTCGTTGGCTGCAGACAGGGGGGTCATGGGCAGGCGCATGGCGTCGCCGCACAGGCCCAGGCGCTTCATGGCCCACTTGACCGGAATCGGGTTGGCCTCGACGAAGAGCTGCTTGTGCAGCGGCAGCAGCTGCAGCTGGATCGCCATCGCCTTCCCCACGTCGCCGGCCAGCGCCGCGACGCACAGCTCGTGCATCAGGCGCGGCGCGACGTTGGCCGTCACGCTGACGTTGCCCTGGCCGCCCATCAGGATCAGGCCGACGGCGGTCGGGTCGTCGCCCGAGTAGATGGCGAAGTCGGCCGGAGCCTCCTTGATCAGCCATTGCGCGCGCTCGAGGTTGCCGGTGGCTTCCTTGATGCCGAAGATGCCGGGCACCTGGGCCAGGCGCAGCACGGTGTCGTGCTGCAGGTCGGCGACGGCGCGGCCCGGCACGTTGTAGAGCATGATGGGCAGATCGCCGGTGGCCTCGGCGATCGCCTTGAAGTGCCGGTACTGGCCTTCCTGGGTCGGCTTGTTGTAGTAGGGCACGACCTGCAGCTGGCAGTCGGCGCCGACCTTCTGCGCGTAGCGCGCCAGCTCGATCGCCTCGGAGGTCGAGTTGGCCCCGCAGCCAGCCAGGATGGGCACGCGCCGGGCGGCCTGCTCGACCGCGACGCGGATGATCTCGCAGTGTTCCTCGACGGTGACCGTCGGCGACTCGCCGGTGGTGCCGACCACACCGATGCAGTCCGTGCCTTCGGCGATGTGCCAGTCGATCAGCTTGCGCAGCGCCGCGTAGTCGACGCTGCCGTCCTCATGCATGGGGGTGACGAGGGCGACGATGCTGCCGGTGATGGGTTTCATGGCGGATGGTGTCTCGAGAGAGGTATTGGAATATCGGCACACATTCTACCCAGCGGTGGGCAGGGCGTAGCGCGGTGGCGCGGCAGCCCCTGCCGCGCCCACGGTGCCGGGATCGGCCAGGGCCGGCTCGCGCACGGCGGCGATGCGCTGCACGTAGCGCTCGGGATGGTGGAGGAAGCCGTCTTCGAATCCGACCACGCGCAGGCCGGCGCAGACCTGCAGCAGCTCGCCGGGCTGAAGCAGGAAGTCGGGCCGCGCCGGCTTGCCGACGCTGGCGTTGCCGTGCGCGAAGGTCTCGTAGACCAGCAGGCCGCCCGGGGCCAGGCTGGCCAGGATGTCGGGCCAGAGCGGGCGCCACAGGTAGTTGGTCACGACCACGGCCTCGAACTCGCGCCCGGCCAGCGGCCAGGGCGCGTGCTCGAGGTCGGCCTGCAGCGTGCGCACCCAGGGCGCCAGCTCGGCCAGGCCGGCCAGTGCCTCGGCGTCGCGGTCGACCGCGGTCACCTGGTGGCCCTGGCGCATCAGCCAGCGGCTGTGCCGTCCGCGCCCGCAGGCGAGGTCCAGCACCCGGGCGCCGCCGGGTCGATCGGGAATCAGGTGGCTCCAGCGGCGCACCCATTCGGAGGGCGCCTGGTTGTCATGGGCGGTCGTCATGCCCGGGATTCTAGAGACAGGACCAGAACAGGTCGGCCAGGCTGCGCGTGAAGTCGGGCCGCAGGTAGAGCGAGAACACGGCGAGCAGCAGCAGCGCGACCAGGGCGCGCAGCAGCCAGAGCCAGCCGCTCTTCATGTCGGCCTGGTGGCGACGCGCTGCGGGGCGCGGTCGATGGCCGTCTCGCGCACCGGCAGGCTGGCGGCAGCCGCGATCACGCCAAGTGCGATCGAGAGCAGCCAGACCAGGTCGTAGCTGCCGTTGCGGTCGTAGAGCCAGCCGCCGAGCCAGACGCCGGCGAAGCTGCCGACCTGATGGCTGAAGAACACGAAGCCGCTGAGCATGGAGAAATGGCGCACGCCGAAGATCTGCGCCACGATGGCGTTGGTTGGCGGCACGGTCGACAGCCACAGCAGGCCCATGGCAGCGGCGAAGGCGTAGACGCTCCAGGGCGTCAGCGGCGCGAGCAGGAACAGCGTGATCGCGATCACGCGCGTGCCGTAGATCGCGGCGAGCAGGTAGCGTTTCGGCCAGCGCTGGCCCAGCAAGCCGACGCCGTAGGTGCCGAAGATGTTGAACAGGCCGATCAGCGCGAGCGCGGTGCTGGCGACCTGCGGCGCCAGGCCCTGGTCCTTGAGGAAGCTGGGCAGGTGCACGGCGATGAAGACGACCTGGAAGCCGCAGACGAAATAGGCCGCCATCAGCATCCGGAAACTCGGGTAGGCCGCCGCCTCGCGCAGCGCCTGCAGGATGCTCTGCTGATGGTCGCCGGTGGCCGCGCCCTGGTCGGAGCTCGCGGGCTCGCGCAGGAACAGCGCCAGCGGCGCGATCAGCAGCGTGGCTGCTCCGAGCGCGAGCAGTGCCTCCTGCCAGCCGAAGCTGCCGATCAGCCAGCCCTCGGTCGGCACCATTGCGAACTGTCCGAAGCTGCCGGCCGCGGCGGTCAGCCCCATGGCCCAGGAACGCTTTTCCAGCGTCACCTGGCGGCCAATGATGCCGTAGACGACGCTGTAGGTGCTGGCCGCCTGCGCCGCACCTATCACCACGCCGGTGCTGAGCGTGAACAGCAGCCGCGAGTCCGCCAGCGCCATGCCGCACAGGCCCAGCGTCCAGAGCACGCTGCCGCCGATCAGCACGCGCCAGCCGCCCCAGCGATCGGCCAGCATGCCGGCAAAGATGCCGAACACGCCCCAGCTCAGGTTCTGCACCGCAATCGCGAACGAGAAGGTCTCGCGCGTCCAGCCCTGGCTTTGCGTGACCGGCTGCAGCCAGAGGCCGAAGCCGTGCCTGATGCCCATGGCGAGCGTGAGGATCATGCTGCTGCAGAGGAGCAGCTGCAGCAAGGGCAGGCGTCGGGTCATGATGGTCATCACAAGACTGTAGCGAATTTCGGGATACCCCGCTGGCGTCACGGCAGCTCTCTACAATCCCGCCCCATCATGGCAGAGAAACCGAATTCAGCGAGCCCCGCCGGCTACGGCGAGGGCTCTATCCGCGTGCTCAAGGGACTGGAGCCCGTCAAGCAGCGCCCGGGCATGTACACGCGCACCGACAATCCGCTGCACATCGTGCAGGAGGTGCTCGACAACGCCGCCGACGAGGCGCTGGCCGGCTACGGCAAGAAGATCAAGGTCACGCTGCACCTCGACGGCTCGGTCAGCGTCGAGGACGATGGCCGCGGCATCCCGCACGGCATCCATCCAGAAGAGAACGCCCCGGTGCTCGAGCTTGTCTTCACGCGGCTGCACGCGGGCGGCAAGTTCGACAAGGGCTCGGGCGGCGCCTACAGCTTCTCGGGCGGCCTGCACGGCGTGGGCGTGAGCGTGACCAACGCGCTGTCGACCCGGCTCGAGGTCAGCAGCCACCGTGACGGCCAGCTCGCGCGCCTGGCGTTTGCGGCCGGCGACGTGGTCGAGGGCCTGAGCCGCCGCCCGCTCGAGGCCGGCGAGCGCAAGCAGGGCACGACCGTGCGCGTCTGGCCCGACGCGAAATACTTCGACTCGGCCGCGCTGCCGCAAGGCGAACTGGTGCAGCTGCTGCGCTCCAAGGCGGTGCTGATGCCGGGCGTCGCGGTGACGCTGGCCAACGAGAAGGCCAAAGAGGTCCAGACCTGGCAGTACAAGGGCGGCCTGCGCGACTACCTGCAGCAGACGCTCAACGGCGAGCCGGTGATCCCGCTGTTCGAGGGCGAGGGCTATGCCGACGCCGGCCACGAGAGCTTCGCCGAGGGCGAGGGCGCGGCCTGGGCCGTGGCCTTCACCGAGGACGGCGCGCCGGTGCGCGAGAGCTACGTCAACCTGATCCCGACGCCGGCCGGCGGCACCCACGACAGCGGACTGCGCGACGGCCTGTTCCAGGCGGTGAAAGGCTTCATCGAGCTGCACGCCTTGCTGCCCAAGGGCGTCAAGCTGATGCCCGAGGACGTGTTCGCGCGCGCCAGCTACGTGCTGAGCGCCAAGGTGCTCGACCCGCAGTTCCAGGGCCAGGTCAAGGAAAAGCTCAACTCGCGCGACGCGCTGCGGCTGGTCTCGGGCTATGTGCGCCCGGCGCTGGAGCTGTGGCTGAACCAGCACGTCGACTACGGCAGGAAGCTCGCCGAGCTCGCGATCAAGGCCGCGCAGAGTCGCCAGCGCGCCGGCCAGAAGGTCGAGAAGAAGAAGGGCAGCGGCGTCGCCGTGCTGCCGGGCAAGCTGACCGACTGCGAGAGCCGCGATCTGGCGCTCAACGAGCTGTTCCTGGTCGAGGGCGACTCGGCCGGTGGCAGCGCCAAGATGGGCCGCGACAAGGAAACGCAGGCCGTGCTGCCGCTGCGCGGCAAGGTGCTCAACACCTGGGAGGTCGAGCGCGACCGCCTGTTCGCCAACACCGAGATCCACGACATCTCGGTCGCGATCGGCGTCGATCCGCACGGGCCGCTCGACGAGGTCGACCTGTCCGGGCTGCGCTATGGCAAGGTCTGCATCCTGTCGGACGCCGACGTCGATGGCTCGCACATCCAGGTGCTGCTGCTGACGCTGTTCTTCCGCCATTTCCCCAAGCTGATCGAGGCCGGGAATGTCTTCGTTGCGCGCCCGCCGCTGTTCCGCGTCGACGTGCCGGCACGCGGCAAGAAGCCCGCGAGCAAGGCCTACGCGCTCGACGAGGGCGAGCTGACCGCCATCCTCGACAAGGCGGCCAAGGACGGCGTGGCGCGCGAGAAGTGCCAGATCAGCCGCTTCAAGGGCCTGGGCGAGATGAGCGCCGAGCAGCTCTGGGACACGACGCTGAACCCCGACACGCGCCGCCTGCTGCCGGTGCAGCTCGGCGACCTCGGCTTCGCCGCCACCGAGGGCGTGATGACGCAGCTGATGGGCAAGGGCGAGGCCGCTGCGCGGCGCGAGCTGATGGAGCTACGCGGGGATGAAGTCGAGATCGACGTCTGAACTGGCCCTCACGGCTTTCTGACCACGATGGTGATGAGGGCGCAAGCGTCCTCCAATGCGGTCAGGCTGTGGGGGACGTGGGCGGCCAGAAAAAGCAGCTGGCCGGCTTCGATGCGCTGGGCGAGGCCTCCAACGCAGAGGTCGAGCCGGCCTTCCAGGCATTGGATCGTCATCTCCCCGGTCAGCTGGTGCTCCTTCATGCTCTTGCCGGCCAGCAGCACGACGCGCATGACCTCGATGTCCTGCGACTTGAACAGGGCGATCGATTGGGCGCTGGACAGCTCGGTGCCCAGGGGGTGAACATCGACGGGCTGGCCGGAAATGGCGTGGGGAATGGCCATGTGTGGGGGCTCCTGGTGGTTGGAAGGGGGGGGGGCAGGCCTCGCTCTTCAGCGCCTGTCAGTCGGGAATCTCCGGCTCGACCAGCTTGGCAAGCTGAGCCAGCGACTCCTGCCAGCCGAGATGGCACATTTCCACCGGAATGACCTCAGGCACTCCCTCCTGCAGGATATCGAGTTCGGTCCCGCAAGACACTTGGCGCAGCGAGATGGTGGCCTGCATCTGCCCCGGCAGATGGGGGTCATCGAACCGGTCTGCGTACCGGATCTGCTCGAACGGCACCAGTTCTAGGTACTCGCCGCCAAACGAGTGGCTTTTTCCCGTGCTGAAATTGCTAAAGGACATCCTGTACGTTCCACCAACCCTAGCGTCCAGGTGCTGAACCCGGCCGGTGAAGCCATAGGGCGGTAGCCATTTCGCCATGGCATCGGGCTCGAGGAAGGCCCGATAGACGCGCTCCGGTGCGGCGCGCAATACGCGGTGAAGTCGGACGGTACCAGTCGCCATGGTGCGCTCTCCTTTCGCTCGGTCGTGAGCGAGGTCATCCTACGGCGAAGCGGCGTGCCTGGCAACGACAAGATCCGATTGCGGGGGGGGGGGGGCGCCCCGGTCAAGACCGTGACACCGGCGGTGCGTTCCCGACGCCTGAGGGGCGATGAACATGCCCGCGCCCGTGGACAATAAGGCATGAGCTCTGATTTGCTGAATCCTCCCATCGACACCGCTCCCCCGCCTGCCGACCCCGACAGCCTGGCCGCCTACGCGCAGCGCGCCTACCTCGAGTACGCGCTCAGCGTGGTCAAGGGCCGCGCGCTGCCCGACGTCTGCGACGGCCAGAAGCCGGTGCAGCGCCGCATCCTGTACTCGATGCAGCGCATGGGCCTGGGCTACGGCGGCACGAACAACAACACGCCGGCCAAGCCGGTCAAGAGCGCGCGCGTGGTCGGCGACGTGCTCGGTCGCTACCACCCGCACGGCGACACGGCGGCCTACGACGCGCTGGTGCGCATGGCCCAGGACTTCGCGCTGCGCTATCCGCTGATCGACGGCCAGGGCAACTTCGGCAGCCGCGACGGCGACGGCGCCGCCGCGATGCGCTACACCGAGGCGCGACTGTCGCGCATCACCAGCTTGCTGCTCGACGAGATCGACCAGGGCACGGTCGACTTCGTGCCCAACTACGACGGCAGCACCGAGGAGCCGCGCCAGCTGCCCGCGCGCCTGCCCTTCGCGCTGCTCAACGGCGCCAGCGGCATCGCCGTCGGCATGGCCACCGAGATCCCGAGCCACAACCTGCGCGAGATCGCCGACGCCTGCATCGCGCTGGTTAGGAATCCCCAGCTGCCGGACGATGAGCTGTTCGCGCTCGTCCCCGGACCGGACTATCCCGGCGGCGGCCAGATCATCAGCAGCTCGTCCGACATCGCCGAGGCCTACCGCAGCGGGCGCGGCAGCCTCAAGGTGCGCGCGCGCTGGAAGACCGAGGATCTGGCGCGTGGCCAGTGGCAGCTGGTCGTGACCGAGCTGCCGCCCGGCGTCAGCGCGCAGAAGGTGCTGGAGGAGATCGAGGAGCTCACCAACCCCAAGGTCAAGGCCGGCAAGAAGGCGCTGAGCCAGGACCAGACCCAGCTCAAGGCGTCGATGCTCGCGGTGCTCGACGGCGTGCGCGACGAGTCGAGCAAGGACGCGCCGGTGCGGCTGGTGTTCGAGCCCAAGAGCCGCAGCATCGAGCAGAAGGAGCTGGTCACCGCGCTGCTGGCGCATACCAGCCTGGAGACCTCCGCGCCAATCAACCTGACCATGGTCGGTCTGGACGGCCGGCCGGTGCAGAAATCGCTGCGCCAGATGCTGGTCGAGTGGGTGGCCTTCCGCCAGACCACCATCACGCGCCGCACGCAGCACAGGCTGCAGAAGGTGCTGGACCGCATCCACATCCTCGAGGGCCGGCAGCTGGTGCTGCTCAACATCGACGAGGTGATCGCGATCATCCGCGAGAGCGACGAGCCCAAGGCCGCGCTGATCGCACGCTTCCGCCTGTCCGAGCGCCAGGCCGATGACATCCTCGAGATCCGCCTGCGCCAGCTGGCGCGGCTGGAGGCGATCAAGATCGAGCAGGAGCTGTCCGAGCTGCGCGCCGAACAAGGCAAGCTCGAGGACATCCTGGCGAATCCGAACAGCTTGAAGCGCCTGATGATCAGGGAGATCGAGGCCGACGCCAAGACCTTCGGCGACGAGAGGCGCACGCTGATCCAGGCCGAGAAGAAAGCGGTCGCCGAGATCAAGGTGGTCGACGAGCCGGTGACGGTGGTGATCTCGGCCAAGGGCTGGGTGCGAGCGCGCACCGGCCACGGCCACGACGCCGGCGGCTTTGCCTTCAAGTCCGGCGACGGCCTGCACGGCACCTTCGAGTGCCGCACCGTCGACCAGCTGATCGTGTTCGGCAGCAATGGCCGGGTCTACTCGGTGCCGGTGTCGGCGCTGCCGGGCGCGCGCGGCGACGGCCAGCCGATCACGACGCTGATCGACCTGGAAGCCAGCACCCAGCCGGTGCACTACTTCGCCGGCGCGGCCAGCGCCACGCTGCTGCTGTCGGGCTCGGGTGGCTACGGCTTCCTGGCCACGGTCGGCGACCTGGTCGCGCGCAACAAGGGCGGCAAGGCCTTCATCACCCTGGCCGAGGGCGAGACGGTCTGCGCGCCATCACCGGTGGCAGGGGTAGGGCTGCCGCGACTGGCCGGCCAGGACGGCTCCGCCCTGCCGCCCGCCCCGGCAGCGGGCGAGGGCGGCGAAGCGGCCAGTGCCGGGTTGCCGCCGGCAACGCATGTCTGCTGCGTCTCGGCCGCCGGCCGCATCCAGACCTTCGAGCTCGCCGAGCTCAAGCTGCAGCCCAAGGGCGGGCGCGGCCTGCAGCTGCTGGCGCTCGACGACCAGGACAGCCTGGCGGGCGCGGCGGCCTACACCCGCAGCGTGCGCATCGAAGGCGTGGGCCGCGGCGGCAAGCTGCGCGACGAGACGCTGGAGATCCGCAGCCTCAACAACGCGCGCGCGCCGCGCGGGCGCAAGGGCAAGGACGCCAGCTTCGGTTTCAAGCCGAACCGGGTGTTGCGCTGGGTCTGACTCCCATGCACAGAAAATCGGGTCCGGCGTTTGCCGCATCGGTCCGGTTTTGACACCTGGGTTGGCCTCTCCTATAGTGACCTGTCTTTATGTCATTTGATTCACTTGAAAAGGGGGAGGCAATGCGGAAATTGTTTGTCTTGACGGCCCTGGGCGCCTTGTGCTCGCTGGCCTCGGCTCAGGAGGGCGCCCAGTCTGGCAGCGAGGCCGATGTCCCGGTGCAGGCCGGCGACAAGGTGCGGGCGATCATGCCGGTGTTCAGCCAACTGGTGGCGTTTTCCTATCCCAAGGGCTTCGTTGCCGCATTCGAGGAGGCTAACAACGGCAGCTACCTCCAGGAATCCGTCCCCAAGGGCGAGAGCGTCCAGAACTGGACCCAGATGATCACCGTCACAGGCGCCAAGGGCCTGGCCACGCAGGCAGACATGACCCCGGTGCGCTTCACCAACGGCCTGGCGGCCGGTTTCCGCTACGCCTGTCCCGGCACCTATGCAGCCAAGGGTCTGGGGAATATCAAGGTGGGTAGCCACGAGGGCTTTGCCGCTGTCATCAGTTGTGGCAGCGTGAGCGCGGCCGGCGCTGAGCGCAGCGAGTCCATGCTCGCGATCGTCATCAAGGGCGAGCAGGACGTCTACACCCTGCAGTGGTCCGAGCGGGGGCCAGCCTCCAAGCAGCCCTTGTCGCTCGATAGCCCCGTATGGACTTCGCGCCTGAAGCAATTGATGCCGCTGACCCTGTGTCCCAGGGTGGCCGGTGAGAAACCGCCTTATCCAAGTTGCAGCCCTAGCCTCTCCTGAGCGCTTGCGTCGCACTTTGCAGTCAGTTGCGGGGGCGTGCCTGCACCCAGCAGGCCGATTCAGTGCCTCGACCTGATTGCTCGGTCAGCACCCAGGAGATAAATACTGAAAATATGAGAGAACCATTTGCCCCAAGGCGGGATGTTTCTCTCTATGGCTTTCAGCTGAGCCGAGGGTAGAGTTTCGGTAGTGGGTGGTCCGGCTGTCGAGCGGGTGCTAGCCGTGACGGCACGGTCTTGCCAGAGGGCAGAGGGCGCGATGCCGAGCCGTCGCGCCGCCAACGATACAGCCAAGATGGAGCACAGATATGGCGATGCAATCTTCCAGCGAATGTCTGAGCCTGGTCCGGACCTGCGAGGGCTTCCGGGCCAGCCCCTATCGGTGTCCAGCTGGCATTCCCACCATAGGCTACGGCTCCACCCGCTATGCCGATGGCCGGCCCGTGAAGCTGTCGGATCCGCCGATCACCACGGCCCAGGCCGACGCCATCATGCGCCAGACCCTGAAGGAGTACGAGGCCGCGGTCAACCGCTACGTCACCGTGCCGATCAACCAGAACCAGTTCGACGCGCTGGTGGATTTCGCCTACAACGCCGGTGCCCAGAACCTCAGGAACAGCACGCTGCTCAGGCTGCTCAACCAGAGACAATATGCACAGGCGGCGAACGAGTTCGGCAAATGGGTCTTCGCCGGTCCACAGAGGTTGCCGGGGCTGGTCAAGCGCCGGGCGCTGGAAAAGCAGCTCTTCCTCAAGCCGGTGCAGGCTTGACAGTTCATTCCAGACTTGCACAAGAAGGAAATCAGCCGCCATGTCGACCATTCAAGAACAGGAAAAGCGCAGCGCACGCCGCCGCGAGATCGAGTTTCCGCTGGAGTTCCGTGGCGGCCACGGGATGACGCGCAACATCAGTTCTTCCGGCTTCCTGTTCTCGACGCTGGAGCAGTTCAGGCCCCGCCAGCGCTTCAGCTTCACGCTCATGCCCTTCCATTCGCCACCGGTGCACGGCTTTGCCGAGGTGGTGCGGGCAGTGGAACTGGACGATCACTTCGACGTGGCGGCGTCGTTCTCGGTCATCGCGCTCGACGACTCCCTGGCCGCCGAAGGTTGACTGCAGGGCAGGCTGACCCGAATCCGATACTGCTGTGCGGCTGGCGCCCGTATGTGTATGTAGAATCTTGTGAGCCTGCGGCATTGACGCCGTGATGGCAGTGGCGCATCGCCGTGGCTCCGATCGCCAAGCGGCAGCGTTGAGACACGGCTCCATGCCGTCCGCCTCAATGATCGCCTTCCCCGCTCTTTCCAGCAACAGGCACAAAACCCCTTCCGGTGTTCGGAAGGGGTTTTGACCTGGATGCGCCCAGCATGGGCGTATGCCTGCGGGTGCAAGTCCCGCTGCGAGTTGGTCACAGTGAGCAAAGTGAAGCGCAGCTGCGTGAGGGTAACCGAGCGTGGGGAGGAAGTGTGGAGTGTAAATCGCGAGCCGATGAGCGACCGATTCCTCAAGAAAGTGCTCACCATTGCATACTTCGATCGGCTAGGGGTGCCAAGACTGCCCTGACCTCAAAATCTCGAACCGCCCGGTGCGGACCCACATGCCGGGTGGTGTGGCAAGGGTGCAGTCAATAACGGCTGCCTCGAGTGATTTCAAGGTGACCGAGAGGCCGTCGTCAGCCGCC
>JBEEPT010000106.1:0-5445 GCA_041190985.1 Pseudomonadota bacterium | reverse complement strand
GTCGGAGAGCAAAAGGCCGTAGACATTTTTGCCACACCCCCTACCACCAGCGCCGGCGAACGCGCGCGCATCAGCACCAAGGGTGCCGGCCATCGGTCGGCAGACCATCAGCATCGTGCCCTGGGTACGGCTTGGTGCTCGCGTTGGCGCGGTCGTTGCGTGCGGTCTTCTGACTGTGATGCGCATGGCACAGCCCGCGCAGGTTGCTCAGGCTGTTGTTGTCTGTGTCGCCGTCCACGTGGTCCACGTCGGTGATGGCCTCGGTGCACTGCGGGTGCTGGCAGTGCATGTCGCGCGCGATCACCTGGCGACGCAGGGCGCGCCACCGCGCAGTGTCATAGATTCGCGGCATCAGTCCGGCGTGACGTACAGCCGGAGCGACGTGACCAGCGTCTGGGCTGGCGTGGCATTCGTGCCGACAGTGATCCGAATCGTGTAAGTCGAACTGGCGACACCACCCGCCACTCGGAACTGGACGGCCTGGCCGGCGATGCACACCACCTGATTGATGGTGACGGAGCCCGTGTTTACCCGCTTATTGTCCAGCGTCAGGTCAGTACTTGTGACCTCGACGATGGTCGGCGTACCTGTGAGCAGCTCGCCGGCGTCAAGCGCGCCGCGCATGTCCACTGAGACGTTGCGCACTTCCGACACCGTTTTGCTGTGTCGTTGTGCTGCTGTGCTCATTCCACGTACCCGACACGGTTGCCAGATGAATAGCCCGCGGTGTGCCGGACCGTGACCGCGGCGACCTCACCCGCGGCGTACTCGACGCGCGACCCGTTGGTCATCGCAATCAACTGGCCGACCGACGCGTGCAGTAGCCGAACTGCTTCTGCATGAATCGGCGCGCCGGGCCATCCGAGATGCAGACAGTCGCCTGCAGCGAAATGGGGCACACGATACCGATCAACATAGCCGAGGCCGTCCGAAGTGGACTCGACAGGTTCGAGCGCGCCGTACCACGCACCGAACCAATCACCCGCCGCTAGCCACATCAGGACGCGTCGCGGGCTGTGATGGTCCTTGTGCCGTTCTCGTACGTCGCCGTAACACGATCCGTGGTGCCGTCGATGCCTTTGAAGATCGGGGATCCGTTTTCGAGGCCGGTAGCGTCACCTTGCGCCACGGCCGCCAGCAGGCGCAGGATCTCTGCGGCCGTGTATCCCGACTCGATAACCTCGGTCCAAGGATTCGAGGCAGATCCGGCGTCGTTCAGCTTCTCGCCCATCGTTCCGGCAGCGTTGCTGGCCGATGCCAGCGCCGACCACACTGCCTCCGCGACATTGGCCGTTGACAGCCCCGAGCCGGTGACAGTGATCGCGGCCTCCAGCTCGCCCGTGCCCGTGAGCGTCGAGCCGGCCGCCGTTCCGCTGCCGGTGAGCGAGGCGACGGCCGCGCCCAGGCCGGCCAGCGCGCCCGCCGCGCCACCGCTGCCGCTGATGGCCGCCACGGCCTGGAGGAACGCCTGGAGGTTGGCGCTGGTGACGCCACCGCTGCCGGTGATGGCCGCGATGGCTTGCACGACCAGGCTGCCCAGCGCGGCGAGGTCGCCTGCGCCGGTCAGGCCCGCCTCCGCCAGGCGCACCGCCAGGGCGGACGCGGAGATCCCGCCCTCGCCCTCGATCTGCGTGGTCGAGGCGATGCCGCCCGAAGACTTCGCGAGCGCGAAGGCGACGCCGTTGGCGTACCCATGCGGCAGGGCCGCGCGCGCCAGGCCCTCGCTGAACGTGAAGCACGCCATGACCATCGGGCGAAACTGCATCGCCGGGTTCGTGAACGGCGAGCCGACAAATTGGCCCGTGTTCCGATTCGCCTGCGTGTAATTCGCCAGCAGCACTTCAGTTCCAGACGAAGTTCAGGTCGCCGGAGAAGGCCGAGTTCGCGGGGGTGGCGAGGCCCGAGCCCCACAGCCAGTAGAGCGCCGCGCCGTCAAATATGCGCGGGAGCGACGGGTAGCCGAACACGAAGTTCTGCTCAGCCGGAAGGCCCAGCGTCGACAGCGGCCACTGCGCCAGCTCGCGGAACAGCGCCACGGAATACTCACCAGACACGTAGCTGGTGGAATTCTGGATGGTGTTGACCTCGGCGATGCCGGCGTCGCCGGACTGCAGCGGCATAGCGTAATTGTACTTGCCGGCCCCGGTCGCGCCGGTGTACAGGATGTGCGAGTTCGACGCCGCCGACTTGCCGATGGGCAGCACGGTCGGCGTGGCGCGCGACGCGGCCTGCAAGCTGTTCGTGTAGCCCAGCGACAGGTTGGGCGTGGCCGCGCCGAGCGCGGTGGCGTTGGCGTTGAAGAAGATCGCGTTCACGCCCGCGCCGTTGGTATAGCGAGGCAGCAGCCAGTTCACCGTATGGGTGCCGGTGCCGGCGTCGGTGATGTTGATCTGCGTGCCCGCAATCGCGTTGGCGTAGGACGACGCCAGCTCGAAGGTGCTGTCGTCCATGCGGATCAGGTAGTAGTCAGTCGCCGTCGCCAGGCCGGCCGGCAGCGTGCCGGAGGTCGTCAGGCGCACGCGCGTGCCGGTCAGCAGGTTCGACGGAATGTTGGCGGTCGACGTCCAAGTGCACAGATCGGTGCCAGCGTCCGCCGTGAAGGTGTCGGTCAGCCCCAGCGTGTTCGTGGTCGCCTGCGCGGTGGTCGTGGTCACGCTGGTGACGCGGTAGAAGCCGATCACGTCGACCAGCGCGAGCGTGCCGGGCGCCACGGTCGCGGCGGCCGTGCGCGCGCTGCCCGACATCAGGTACTTATAGAACGACGGTTGCACGTTGCCGCTGTGCTGGATGGCGCCGGCGTTCGCAGTAGTGTCGCGCACCGGCTGGAACGTCAGGTTGGTGCCGGTGTTGAACAGCGCGTCGGCCGGCGGGTTGCCGCCGCCTCGGAACAGCGTGTGCCATTCGTTGGCCACCGCGGCAGCTGTGGGGTTGAAGTTCTTGCCCCAGATCGACTTGAACGTGCGGCCTTCCGCTATCGCGTTCAGCAGCTGGTCGTGTGATGCAATGCCAGGCATGCGATTAGCCTTATTCCCACACCGCGACAATGGAGCCGCGGACCGTCAGGTTGAAAAGCGAGCCGTTCGGCATTGCGAGCAGGCTTAGGAACGCGTCGTCTTCAATGACCGGTAACTCGCTGGACGCCAGCAGCAGGTCTTTCTCGTACGGCGCGTCGATAGCGCGCAGCATGCTGCTGGCCAGCGGCCGCACCAGCACGAGCGCGAAGAAGCCCGTGTCCGACCCCAGCATCTGTACGCTCTCGACCTGGCGGACGCCGGAGTCGCCGGCCGCGAGCGGGATAAAGGGCGTCGGCGATGCGCCGGCCACGTTGTTCGCCGACGTGGTGATGATGCCGGGCGACCCCAGGCCGTTCTGGGTGACGGGCGGCGTCACGCGGCCGGCGACGCCGTCTGAATTCGTGTAGGTCACGGTGAACTGCTGCCCGCCCGTCCGCGACGCAATCGTGACGGCCATCATCTGCACGCCTCTGCCGTCTGCGTAACGCGGCAGCGGCTGCGTGTTGTCCATGACCTGCGGATCAGGGTTGCCGTCTTCGATCGTGGGGTAGTAAGCCAGGTAGTCGCACAGCATCAGCGACATCGGCAGCGCTGCCGCGCCTGCGGTCCCGCAGCGCCAGAAGCGCAGGTACTTGCGAGCCGGCGCGACGTTGCCGCTGTGATAGATGCCGCCGTCCGTTGATTGCCGGATGGGCTGCGCCGCCAGCGGCGTAGCGTCGAACCACTGCTTCGAGCGCGGGTTGCCCGCGCTTCCGGTCAGGTCGAACCACACTCCCTGGTTCGTGATCTGGGAGACGTACTTGGTCCACTCGGAGAAGCGGCTAGCGCCCGCATCCTCCGCCTCCGCCAGCAAGCGTGCATTCAGACGCATCGGCCGGTCAGCGAGGCCAACAGCTGCTGCGTTCCCACCTTCAGGCGGGTCGGGAGGTTCATGCCGCCTTCGCCTACCGCCACCGCCTTGCGAGGCGCGATTATCTGGTGACCGCACTGCTGCCCGCAGGGTCGCACGACGTCAGGCTCGCGCCCTTCGATCGGCGTTACCTGCACGGCGCGGAGGCAGTCAGAGCAGTAGTAGAGCGGCGGGCCGATGAGATCGGCCAGCTTTTTCTCGAGTGGCGTGCGCTGGTCAGGCATTTACGCTTCGGTGACCGTCAGTGCGCCGGCCGCGAACTGCGGCGTGATGCCGGACGACACCGCCAGCGAGGCGTTCAGCGCACCGTAGTGCCACACCGCAGTTGCACCCGAGCTGCCAACACCCACGGAAACGTGCGTGAGCGTGTTGCCGGTCACGCCGCACTGCGGAAAGCTGATGGTGTTGGCGTTCTGCGTCGCGCCACCCGAGGCGGCCGCCCACCCGGTCGAGCGCGCAACAGCCTGGCGTGCGTAGTTGGTGTACGTGGCCTCGCTCTCCGCCTGGCTGTTGGTGCCGGCCGTGAGGTTGGCCGTGTGCAGCCCGACGTGCGTGTTGGTCAACGGCGACGACGCCGCATTGTCGGCGACGTTGGCCCATGCGGTCGCGCGATACATCAGATTGATGATGCTGTTGCATGTCGGCGTCGATTTCGGCATGGCCGCTTGTCCTGCTACTTCGCTCAGCCGGGCTGATGCGCCTGGTCGGCGCATACCGCGCGCGAGCGTTGGTCAATTCGTCGTCGTGTTAGAGCCATACCCGTCGGAGGGGCGGATCTATTCGCTTTCCTGCGCGCTTGCCCGCTCAGCCCAGCCGCGCACCGCCGCCTTGTCCGCGTTGCATGCGCCGAGGGCGGCCTTCAGCACGTCCTGGTAGTCCCACAGATCGCCGTTCGTGGCGCCTTCGAAGGTCGGCACCGGCGTGTCACTCAGCAGCGCCGCGGGCGGCAGCTGCACTATCACCTTCGGCGGCGCCGGAAGCGGGTTTGTCGTGCAGGCCTGCAAGCACGTGATCAGGCAGGCGCTGCTCAGCCCACGCGCGCACTTCGGCCACGTTCTCGACCAGGCGCGCGCGCTCCACACGTTGGGAACGTAGCGCAGCGGCGAGGTGGTCTCGCGCGGCCAGTGCTTCGGCATGGGCCTGTTCCTTCGACGCCAGGTCGGCGCGCAGCGCGCGCTCGGTGGCCTCGTGGGCTTTGATGGTCTGCGCCTGGCTGGCCACGGTAGCCGCCAGCGCCTGGTTCTCGTCCAGCAGGTAGCGCACCACGTACACCCCACCGGCCAGCACCAGCAGCGCGATGACCAGCAGCGCGGCGATCACCTGTGCGCGCAGCCCGAACACAAGATCAGGGCTTGCCTGGCTCGCGGACGATGGTCGTCCGGTCGGTGCTGAACTCCGTAGTGTCGGCGGCGCGGAGCTCCGTCGGCAGGTCGCCGAGGTCATCCGCCACGCCCGGCGCCACGGCCTTGACCCGCTCGATCAGGATGGTCGCGATAAGCGGGAACAGGAACGCCACGACGA
>JBEEPT010000105.1:0-19431 GCA_041190985.1 Pseudomonadota bacterium | reverse complement strand
GCACGGTCGCCGTCTCGGGTTCCGTCAGCTCCAGGTGCGACGTGACCACCAACGGCGCCCTGAGCTTCCCGGCCTTCACGCCCAGCCAAGGCACCATCACGACCACCTCGACCATCGGCGTCAAGTGCACCAACACCACGCCTTACAACATCGGCCTAGGCGCGGGCAGCGGCACCGGCGCCACCGTCACCACCCGGGTCGCGATGAAGGGCAGCGACAAGCTGGAATACCAGCTGTTCAGCAACAGCGGCCGCACCGCCAACTGGGGCGAGACGGTTGGCACCGACACGGTGGCTGGCACCGGATCGGGCTACAGCACGGAAAAGACCCATACCGTCTACGGCAAGATCTCGGAACAGCTCGATGCGGTGCCGGGCAACTACAGCGACACCGTGGCCATCACCGTGACCTATTGAGCCGCCTGCGCCGCCGGCCCGGCGACTGCCGCCGGAATCAGGCCATGTACAAGCGCCCGGCGCCAGGCCGGGCGCCACCTGAAGGCCATCAGACAGGAAGCAGGGAGGGGACGGCGCCACGGCGCCGCCAGCAAAACAAGATGTCCATTGTCAAGACCCTGAAGGCCCTCGCGGCCGGCGCGCTAGGCGCGCTGGCCGTGCTGAACGCGGCACAGGCCGCCAATTTCACCGTGGAGCCGATCCGCGTCGAGCTCTCGCCGCGCCAGCCGAGCTTCGCCCTGACGATCCGCAACCAGTCGGAGGACGACGCCGTCGTCGTCCAGCTGCAGACCATGGCCTGGTCGCAGGACCAGGGACAGGAAATCCTGGCCCCCAGCCACGAGGTGCTGGCCACACCGCCAATCTTCACCCTCGCGCCCGGCGCGGCCCAGGTGGTGCGCGTGGCCTACCGCCGCCCGATGCCGCAGTCCGAGGAACAGTCCTACCGCCTGCTGGTGCGCGAGGTGCCCGCCGCCCCCGACCCGAACAAGCCCGGCGTACAGCTGGAGCTCGAGATGAGCCTGCCGGTCTTCATCAAGCCGGCGGCGCCAGTCCAGCCCGACCTGCGCTGGCAGGCCAGCCTGCAGCCCGACGGCGGCATCAGCCTGGCGGTGCGCAACGAGGGCAACGCCCATGTGCAGCTGGCCAACCTGGCCTTCAGCCTGCCGGATGGTGGCGATGTGCTGGCCGGCTACGCCGGCTTTGGCTACGTGCTGCCGCGCCAGACGCGCGAATTCCCGCTCAAGCCCCTGCCGGGCAAGGCCATCCCGCCTGGCGCCAGCCTGCGCCTGAAAGCCTATGCCGACACCACCACGGTCGACCTGCCGCTCGCGATCGACTGAGCGCGGGCCCCTGCGCGCCTGGCCCAGCGCGCTGACGCTGGCCTGCGCCCTGCTGCAGGCCCAAGTCGCCTGTGCCGCCCAAGGCACCGCGCCGCAGGAGTTGCTGCTGCAGGTCGACGTCAACCGCCAAGGCCTGGACGAGACCGTGCTGCTGCTGCGCGATGCCTCGGGCCAGCTGCTGCTGGCCGCCGAGGACCTGCAGCGCTGGCGCCTGCGCCTGCCCGACGCCGCGCCACTGTCGCACCAGGGGCAGGACTATTACCCGCTCAAGGCGCTGGCGGGCGCCGACTACCAGTTCAACGAGGCGCGGCAGCAGCTCGCGCTGACCGTCGCGCCGCAGGCCTTCAGCGGGCTGGCGCTGCAGGACCGCGCCCAGCAACAGCGCAGCTTCAGCCGGCCCACGCCGGGCGGCTTCCTCAACTACGACCTCTACGCCGAGCACAGCACTGGCGCCCGCCACGCCTCCGGCATGTTCGAGGGCGGCTTCTTCAATGCCTGGGGCGTGGGCGTGGCCAACCTGCTGGCCAGCGACACGGATGGCCAGCGCCAGCTCACCCGGCTCGACAGCACCTGGACCATGGACCTGCCGGAGCGCACCGCCAGTCTGCGCCTGGGCGACGCCATCAGCCGCCCCGGCACCTGGGGTCGCGCGGTACGCCTGGGTGGCCTGCAGTACGCAACCAATTTCGCCACCCAGCCCAACCTGATCACCCAGCCCTTGCAGAACATAGCCGGCCAGGCGGCCCTGCCCTCCACGGTGGACGTTTACGTCAACAATGCGCTGAGTTCGCGCAAGGAGGTCCCGCCCGGCCCCTTTTCGATCAACAACATCCCGGTGGTGACCGGCGCCGGCGACGTGCGCGTGGTGGTGCGCGACCTGCTCGGGCGCGAGCAGGTCATCAGCCAACCCTTCTTCCAGAGCGCCAGCGCGCTGGCGCCGGGCATGGTGGACTACTCCTACGAGATCGGCCGCGCCCGCAACCGCTACGGCCAGGCCAGCAACGACTACGGCGACTGGCAGGCCAGCGCCACCCACCGCCAGGGCCTGAGCCCCGCCCTGACCGGCGAGGTCCATGCCGAGGCCCAGCCGGGCCAGCGCGCGCTGGGGCTGGGCGGGGTCTGGCTGTCGGCGCCGCTGCAGGCTTCGCTGAACGCGGCGCTGGCCGCCAGCGACGGCAATGCCGGATCGGGCCGGCTGGCCTACCTTGGCCTGCAGCGCCAGGGCGATCGCCTGCAGATGGGTGCCAACGTCCAGCTCACCAGCCCGCAGTTCCGCCAGATCGGCCTGCTGCCGGACAAGCCGGCACCGCAGCGCCTGGGCAACGCCTACCTCAGCCTGAGCCGGGTAGGCAATGGCAGCCTGGCGCTGTCCTATGCCTCGCAGGCACCGCGCGACGCCGACAAGATCCGGGTGCTTTCGCTCAGCTACAACCTGGGCCTGGGCTCATGGGGCTTCGTGGGGGCCTCATTCAACCGACCGCTCGGCGGCAGCGTCGGCCCCTCGATCGGCGTGTTCTGGACCTTGCCCCTGGGCGAACGTGGCAGCGTCTCGGCCAGCCTGAACCGGCAGCAGGGCAGCAGCGACAGCCTGCTCCAAGTCAGGCAATCGCCCCCGCTCGGCGAAGGCTATGGCTACGCCCTCCAGCTGGGTGAGCAGGGCAATGTGCGCGGCGACCTCAGCGCGCAAGGCCGCTACGCCAGCGGCAGCATCGGACTTTCGCAATTCCAGGGCCAGACCGCGGAGCGCGCCAGCCTGTCGGGCGGCGCCGCCTTCCTGGGCGGCAGCGCGCACCTGAGCCGGCGGGTCGATGGCAGCTTCGCGCTGGTGCAGTTGCCGGGCTTTCCCAATGTGCGCGTATACGCCGACAACCAGCTGGCGGGCCAGACCGACGCCAGCGGCGAACTGCTGCTGCCGCGCCTGCGCCCCTACCAGAAGAACCCGATCTCGATCGAGCAGGTCGACCTGCCCTACGACACCAAGATCGACGCGCTGCAGCTGGAGGCGGTGCCCTGGTTCCGCAGCGGCCTGCTGCTGCCCTTCCCGGTCATGCGTGTCCATGGCGCGCTGCTGACGCTGCTGCAGCCCGACGGCCAGCCGCTGCCGGCCGGCGCCAGCGTGCGGCTGGCCGGCCAGGCCGAGTCCTTCCCCGTCGGTCACGGCGGTGAGGTCTACCTGACCGGGCTGGTGCCCCGCAACCGGCTGCAAGTCAGCTGGGCCGGCACGCGCTGCGCGCTCGAACTGCCCTTCACGCCCCCGGCACCGGGCGCAGACCCGCTGCCGCATCTGGGCCAACATGTCTGCCGGAGCGAATCGCCATGAAACGCCTGTTCCAACTCACGAGCACCAAGCCGCCCGATGCCAGCCGCTGGCGCAGGCTGACGCTGGCGGCTCTGGCCACCCTGCTGGCCGGCGTCGTCCATGCCGCCAGCACCAAGACCTGCAGCGTATCTACCTCTGGCGGCTTGAACCTGGGCGCCTACCACCCCGAGACTGGCTCCAACCTGGATACCGGCGCCACAACGCTGACCGTGACTTGCACCTGCACGGGCAGCACCAACTCAGTCAGCTACAACCTAGCCATCTCGGCGGGCAACAGCGGCAACTACGCCGCGCGCAGCATGGTGAAAAGCGGCGCCAGCACCACCCTGGGCTATAACCTGTATTCCGACGCGGGACGCACCGTGGTCTGGAACAACACCACCGGCGTAAGCGGCACCATCAGCTCGTGCACCACCAACTCGACTGCATCGCACACCGTTTACGGTCGGATCCCCGTGAACCCGAATGCTGTACCGGGTTCCTACTCGGAACCCACATCGCTCTCGGTCACGCTGACCTATTGAGCACGCCTTGGCCGGAGGACCCCATGAAGCATTTTCACCCCGAGCAGCAGGCCGCTGGCTCCAGACAACAATTCAAGACCGGGGCACGTCGGCTGACGGCGCTTGGCGTGCTGGCCGCCAGCGGGCTGGCCGTGCTGGCCCTGAGCGCCTGGTCAGGCCAGCAGACCCGCCAGATGGCCGTCAGCGCCACGGTCCAGCCCTATGCCAGGCTGACGGTGCAGCAGCCCGCCCAACTGGTCGCGACCACCCCGGACATCGCGCAGGGCTACATCGATGTGGCCAACAAGAACAACCCGTCCGGCGGCACGCTGACGGTGCGCAGCAACGACCGGGCTGGCCATACCCTGATCTTCAGCGTGCCGGCGGCGCAGCAGGCGATGTACACCTCGATCCAGATCAACGGCCTGGGCCAGCCGCTGACGCTGCCACCCACCGGCGGACAGGTGTCGCTGCCCTACACCGGGCCGGTCAGCAACTACACGCTGAGCTACCGCTTCAACATGCCCAAAGCGACACCCAGCGTCAATTCCAATGCCAGCAAGAGCAAGCAGCCCGCTCCAGCCGCCCTGCAGGTGGGCAACAACCCCTGGCCGCTGACCGTCACGGTGCAGCCGAACTGAAAGAGCCGGGCACGAGCAGCCCGTAGTCCGGCCGCCCATTGCCACTCCCCCGACCAAAGGGCCCGTCGCACCAGGCGCCGGGCCCTTTGCCCTGGAGCGGATCAGCCGCGGCGGCGGCGCTGCCAGCCGAGTCCGGCGAAGCCGGCCCCCAGCAGCGCCAGCGTGCCGGGCAGAGGAACGCGCTCGGTGAGCAGTTGGGGCGGCGCAAGATCGGTGCCTTCCAGGGTGAAGGCGAGGTCGTACAGCGAAGTGCCCAGCGCGCTCCAGTCGCCCCAGCCAGTGCCAAGGCCGAAATCTCCGCCCGGGTTGATGATCTGGGCGACGCTGCCCTTGCCGGTGTCCGAGCCCTGCCAGCCGAACTGGCCACCCGCCTGGAACGTCATGTCGGGATAGAACGTCAGCCACCAGTCGCCCGCCGGCAGCTCGAACGGTGAAGACAGGGTCAGCTTCGTGTTCGAAGCCAGGCCGTCGCTGCCCGCACTCAGCGCGATCTGGCCATCGCCCGGCGCCAGCGACAGGCTCCACTGCGGCGCGGCGACCCCACCAGGATAGCCGGCCGGCAGGCCGCCATTCGAGGCGTAGATCGCGAAGTTCAGGCTGCTGGCGCTCGCCAGCGTGGTGCCGCCGTTCCACATCGTGCCTGGCACGAAGATCGAGCTGATGCTCCAGGCCGAGCTGCTGCTGAAGTCGTCGGCCAGGTAGATGTTGAAGGCCGAGAGCCCGTCCGGCGGGTTGTCGAACTTCTGGCTGGCATAGCCGTTCTGGTCGACCGCGCTGAGCGGCTGGCTCCACAAGACATCCGCCTGCGCCTGGGCGCCCGCCGCCAGCGCGGCGACGATCAGGAGGCCGCGCAGCAAGCGCTGTCCACGACAGGCTCGCAGTGCACGGGACGAAGTGATGGCTGTAGTTGCGCTCATCTGGACTGCTCCCTGTACTGGTTTGTAATAAGGCAAAAACACCCAAGCAAATCCTAGGCCAGCCGAAACAAACCCATACAAATCAACTATTTATTAATAGTCTTCTTAGGACAAACAGACCAGTTGTAAAAATATCCGACATCTCCGTGGGCGGTGAGGCCGGGCATGAGGCTGGTAAGCTAGCCGGCCATGAGTGATGCCGCCCCCGCCCCGAATCCCGCCGTCGATGTGGTCTGCCTGTGCGCCGCCTGGTGCGGCACCTGCCGCGAATACGCCGAAGCCTTTGCCCGGCTGGCTCGGGAGCAGCCCCAGGCGCGCTTCCACTGGGTCGATGTCGAAGACGATGCCGACCTGGTCGACGAACTCGACGTCGAGAACTTCCCCACGGCACTGATCGGCGTCGGCGGCGCGCCGGTCTTCTTCGGCGTGCTGCTGCCCCATATCCAGACGCTGGAACGCCTGGTGCAGGACGCGGCCGATCTGCGCCCACTGGCCGACAATGCCGAGAGCCGCGCGCTGCGCCAGCTGCTGGCAGCACTGGCGCAGCGCGCGGCCTGAACCCGGCACCGGATTTCACCTGGTGCAGAGACCAAGACACCCGGCTTGCGCCGGGCGTCTTCCCCATGCACTGCCAGCTTCAGGCATCAGACGGCTTTTTCCGGAGTGGCGACCATCTCCTTGAGCTGGCGGTTGCGACGCGCCCGCAGGTTGAGCGCCTCGACCGCGAGCGAGAAGGCCATGGCGGCGTAGATGTAGCCCTTGGGGATGTGCTGCTCGAAGGCCTCGCCGATCAGCGCCATGCCGACCATCACGAGGAAGGCCAGCGCCAGCACCTTGACCGAGGGGTGGGAATCGACGAACTCGCCGATCGGCTTGGCCGCGAACATCATCACGCCGACGGCGGCGATCACGGCAGCGACCATCACAACCAGGTTGTCGACCATGCCCACGGCGGTGATCACGGAGTCGAGCGAGAACACGATGTCGATCACCGCGATCTGGCCAATGATGGCCCAGAACAGGCGGACACCAGCCGCCTTGAGCGTGGCGGAATCGGTTTCGGGCGCCTGGTCGAGCTCGCGCGCCTCGACCTCGACGAAGATCTCGTGCGAGGCCTTCCAGAGCAGGAACAGGCCGCCGGCGAGCAGCACGATGTCGCGCCCGCTGATGCCCTGGCCGAAGGCCGTGAACAGGTCGGACTTCAGGCCCATGATCCAGCTCAGCGAGGCCAGCAGGCCCAGGCGGGTCAGCATGGCGAAGGCCAGGCCGAGGCGGCGCGCCTTGTCGCGCTGCTGCACCGGCAGCCGCCCGACCAGGATCGAGATGAAGATGATGTTGTCCACGCCCAGCACGATCTCGAGCGTCGTGAGCATGGCGAAGGCGATCCAGACATTGGGGTCGAGCAGAAATTCCATGATGCTTCCTTGAGCAGCCCGTGGCGGGCAGATGCGCAACGATAGCCCCTGCCTCGCTCAGAAAAAATACGGAATTTTGGTGCCCTCCCTTCGAAAAATCCTGAGGATCAGCCGGACCGGCGCTGCATCAGCAGCTGTGCCGCCACACTGGCGGCGATCACGGCCGGCTCCTTGCCGGCGATGCCGTCCAGGCCGATCGGGCAGCGGACCTGTGCAAGCTCGGCTCCGGCGCAACCGCGCGCGACCAGGCGCGAGCGAAAGCCGGCCCATTTCGTGCGGCTGCCAATCAGGCCGATGAAGGCCAGGTCGCCGTGCTCGCGCTGGCGCTGCAGGCAGGCCGCGACCAGCTCGAAGTCCTCGACATGGCTGTGGCTCATGATCAGCACCCGGCTGGCGGGCGCAAGATCGGGCACGGCACGCGCGAGCGGCTCGGACTGCTCGGTGCGCACCTGGGGCGCCAGCTCCGGCGGGAAGGCGTCGTCGCGGCTGTCCAGCCAGCGCACGGCAAACGGCAGCGGCTCCAGCGCCCGCACCAGCGCGCGCCCGACATGGCCGGCACCGAAGATGGCGACCGGCGTGCGCGCGGGCTCGAGCCGCTCCAGCCGCTGCGTCAGCGCCGCGCCGCACAGGCGCTCGAAACGCAGCTCGACCGTGCCGCCGCAGCACTGCCCCAGGCTGGGACCCAGCGCCAGGCGCCGGGTCAAGGGCACCCGGAAACCAAGCCCCGCTCCGCCAGCGAGCAGCTCGCGCGCGATCCCGAGCGCCTGCCATTCCAGGTTGCCGCCGCCTATGGTGCCGACCTGGTGCCCGGCGTACACCGCCATCCATGCGCCGGCCTCGCGCGGGGCCGAGCCCCGGGTCGCCACAACGGTCACCACGACAGCGGCCGGCTCGACCTGAGACGACTCTGCCGCCCGCGCCGGATCGGCGCTCGCGGCGACTGCAGGCAGCTTGCTCATGCGGACAGTATGGCGGATTGCACGGCCAGCGCCGCAGCCGCCCTTCACTCGACCAGCGTGACTGGGACGCTGGCCTGCTCGCGGACCTCGGCCGCCACCGATCCCAGCAGCAGCCGGACCAGGCCGGTGCGCCCGTGGCTTCCCATGACGATCTCGTCGCAGCCCAGCTCGGCCGCCAGGCGGCAGATTTCCCGCGCCGGATGGCCGACCAGCACATGCTGCCGGAAAGGCATGCCGGCGGCGGCCAGCCTGGCGCGGGCGGCAGCCAGGGCCGCCTCGGCCTCGGCGTGGTGGAAGGCCTGGAGCTCGTCCGCGCTGACGAAGCTGCGCACCAGGCCGTCGACCGGCAGCTGCACGTTGAGCAGGTGCAGCTCCAGCTCGACCGCCGGAGGGGCACGCTCGATCAGCCGCGCCACTGCGCGCAGGGCGCAGTCGGAGCCGTCGACGGCCAGCAGGATCCTGTTCATGCCGCCCATCCTAGGGCCGCGGCGCCAAAAAAGAAAGCGCCGCGCTCCCCGGGGGGAGGCGCGGCGCTGCGTCAGGCGATCAGGACCGGATCAGTCGATCTTGTCTTCCAGGCGCATCGCGGCATGCTCGTCGGCGACCAGCACGTCGTGGGCGCTGCGGCCCTTCTTCTGGTTGAACCACCAGCCGTAGCCGATCACGCCCACGGTCAGGATGATGCCCAGGATCGGGCCGTGGTGCAGGAACTCGGGCAGGTAGGGCTGGATGGCCTTGTCACCCTCGATCATCTCGCCGGCAGTCCAGGCGATCAGGCCGGCGCCGATGTAGACGATGATGGGGAAGCGGTCCATCAGCTTCATGATGATGGCGCTGCCGAAGACGATCAGCGGGATGGACAGCGCCAGGCCGGTGATCAGCAGGGTCCAGTTGCCCTTGGCGACGCCGGCGATCGCGAGCGTGTTGTCCAGGCTCATGACCACGTCGGCGATCAGGATGGTCTTGACCGCGCCAGCCAGGCTGGTGTGGCTGTGGCCTTCGCCCTCGCCCTCGTCTTCCTCGGTCAGCAGCTGGAGCGCGATCCAGATCAGCAGCAGCGCGCCGATGGTCTGCAGGAAGGGGATCTGCAGCAGGTAGACGGCGATCACGGTCAGGATGATGCGCAGCACGATGGCGCCGCCGCTGCCCCACAGCACCGCAATCTTCTGGTGCTGGGGCGGCAGGTTGCGCGCTGCCAGCGCGATCACGACGGCGTTGTCGCCGGACAGCACGATGTTGACCATCATGATCTGCGCCAGCGCGACCAAAAATTCCATGCTCATGGTTGGGCCTTCTAGGAAATGGTGAAGAGGACAGGAATTCGCCTGGCCCGCGTCCGGTGCGGGAAAGAACCCTGGACGGGCGCCAGACAGGACCTGTGCGTCGAGGTAGTGTGGCCAGCGGCTCTGGACGGCCGCCAACCCCCCGCTCGGTTACGGAGCGGGAATGTCGTCATGTTACACCAGTCAGCCTGCTGACAGGCAGAGGGGAACTACGTACGGGCCGGCTTCAGTCCGCCGCCTCGGCGTGGCGGCCGCGCCACAGCAGCGGGTATTCGCGCTGCACCACCGGCCCGGCCAGGTCCCAGGCGGTGCACTGGCCGAGGTGGGCAGGCGGCTCGTCGGTGCCGCTCTCGAGCCGTGCCTCCACCAGCGTCTGGTAGGCGGCGGTGGCCATGTTGTAGAGCAGCTCGCGCAGGTGGGTGCAGCCCTGGATCTTGCCCAGGTGCTGCTCGATCGCCTTGCGCCAGCCCGGCCCCATGGTGCAGCCCACCATGCGCTGCATGCTCGCCATTGCCTGCGGGCAGAGTCCGTGGGGGTAGGCCTCCATCACGACCGCGATCTCGCGCACCACCATGTCGCCATCTATGGTGGCGCGTATCAGCATGTGGTGCAGCGGCTGGCCCGGATGCCAGACGCCTTCGCCCGGAATCTCGAAGCGCACGGCCTTGCTGTCGAGCAGTTCGCCCTCGAGGTCCCACAGACCATCGTCGCGGCGGTAACCACGATAGACCACCTCGCGGGTGTGGGCCAGTCTTCGGGCTTGCGGATCGGACAGCGGCATATATCTGTGCAAGGAAGGATGGGGAAATTCTGGTTCAGTCGGGCTCGGGCAGGTCCAGTCGCTGCGCCAGCTCGCGCCGCAGCGACTGCGCCCAGGTGCGGCGGTCGCGGCCCTGGGCGGTGTCGGCTTCGCCCACGTGCAGTTCGGCCTGCACGTGGCGGGAGCCGAGGGTACGCCAGACCGAGGCGACCAGCGACGTGTCGCCGACATAGGTCGGCGCGTCGTGGTGCTCGCCCTTGAGGGCGTGGCGGTAGCGCAGGCCCAGCAGCTGCACCGGCATGTCGGTATCGACCGCGGCCTGCAGCAGGTTGGGATGAAAGGGCAGCAGGCTGCGGCCGTCGCCGGTCGTGCCTTCCGGGAAGACCGTCAGCATGTCGCCCGCGCGCAGGCGCTCGGCGATCTGGAACACCACGCGGCGCGCGTCGCGGCGCTTTTCGCGCTCGATGAAGAGCGTGCCCGTTCCCTCGACCAGGAGCCCGACCACGGGCCAGCGCCTGACCTCGGACTTGGAGACGAAGCGGCAAGGCGCTGCCGCGCTGATGACGATGATGTCCAGCCAGGAAATGTGGTTGGCCAGCAGCAGGCGCGGCCCCTCGGCCGGCGGCTCGCCGTGCACGACCAGGTTCACCCCCAGGTGACCGAGCATGCGGCGCGACCAGTCCTGCACCAGGGCCTGGCGCTGCGCAGGGTCGGCCCTGGCAAAGCGCCAGCGTACCGTCCACAGCCCGTCGACCAGGTGCACCAGCACCCGAACGACGCGCACCGTCGCGCGCAGGGACCTCATGGGCTCAGGCGCGCTGACTGGCCTGGGCGTCGTAGGCCAGCTGGCCGGCGACCAGCGTGGCGCGCACCGACACCGGCAGCTCGTGGCCGCCGAAGGGGGTGTGCTTGCCCTGGCTGCGCAGCGTGTCCTCACCGACGATCCAGTGGCGCCTGGGATCGAGCACGCACAGGTCGGCCACGCCGCCCTTGACCAGGCGGCCGACGCTGGCCTGCAGCGTGCCCAGGCTGCGGCCGAGCACCGCCGCCGGGCCCTGGGTCAGCGCCGCCAGCATGCGCGACAGCGCCACGCCGTCCTGCTCGGCCCACTTCCAGGCCAGGCCCAGCAGCAGCTCGACCGCGGTCGCGCCCGGCTCGGCCTCGGCGAAGGGCAGGATCTTGGCATCGGCGTCGACCGGGTTGTGGTCGGACACCAGCGCGTCGATGCTGCCGTCGGCCAGGCCGCGGCGCAGTGCCTCGCGGTCGCGCTGCTGGCGCACCGGCGGCTGCAGGCGCAGCCGGCTGTCGAAGTAGCCGATGTCGACGTCGGTCAGGTGCAGGTTGTGCACGCTGACGTCGCAGCTCACCGGCAGGCCTTCGGCCTTGGCCTGGCGCACCAGCTCGAGGCCGGCCGCGCTGCTGATGCGGCACAGGTGCAGGTGCACCCCGGTGCCGCCCGACTTGCAGACGCCGCGCAGCAGCTCGAAGGCGGTGAGCAAGGCGATCACTTCGGCCGCGACCGGGATGCCCGACAGGCCGAGGCGGCTGGCCAGCGAGCCGCTGGCGGCGACGCCCTTGCCGAGCCAGAAATCCTGCGGGCGCAGCCAGACGCTGTAGCCGAAGGTGGCGGCGTACTGCAGCGCGCGCTGCAGCACCTGGGTGTTGACGATGGGCACCTCGGCCTGGCCGAAGCCCACGCAGCCCGACTCGGTCAGCTCGACCATCTCGGTCAGCACCTCGCCCTTGAGGCCGCGCGTGAGCGCGCCGAGCGGGAAGACGCGCGCCTGGTGCAGCTTCTCGGCGCGGAACTTGAGCATGCGCACCAGGCCGGGCTCGTCGAGCACCGGCTCGGTATCGGGCGGGCAGACCAGGCTGGTAACGCCACCGGCCACCGCGGCGGCCATCTCGCTCTCGAGCATGCCGGCGTGCTCCTGGCCCGGCTCGCGCAGGCGCATCGAGAGGTCGACCAGGCCCGGCGCGACGATGCAGCCATCGGCGGCTATGGTGCGGTTCGGGGTGAAGTCGGCCGGCGTGCGGCCGATGGCGACGACGCGGCCGGCGGCGACCGCGATGTCGGCGATGCGGTCACTGCCGCTGGCGGGATCGATCACGCGACCGCCCTGGATCAGGATCTTCATTTCTTGTCCTTGTTCTACGCTGTGGCTCAGGCCATGTTGCCCGCGACGATGCCCATGACGGCCATGCGCACCGCGATGCCGAAGGTGACCTGCGGCAGCACCACGCTCTGCCGGCCGTCGACCACGTGCGAGTCGATCTCGACGCCGCGGTTGATCGGGCCGGGGTGCATCACGATCGCGTCGGGCTTGGCCCAGCGCAGACGCTCGGGCGTGACGCCGAAGCTCTTGAAATACTCGTGGCTGGAGGGCAGCAGCGCGCCGCTCATGCGCTCGTTCTGCAGCCGCAGCGTGATCACGACGTCGCAGTCCTTGATGCCCTCCTCCAGCGTGTGGCAGACGCGCACGCCCATGTCGGCGAAGTCGTTCGGCACCAGGGTGCGCGGGCCGACGACGCGCACGTCGGGGCAGCCCAGCGTGGTCAGCGCATGGATGTCGGAGCGCGCCACGCGCGAGTGCAGCACGTCGCCGACGATCGCCACCGACAGGTTGGTGAAGTCCTTCTTGTAGTGGCGGATCGTGTACATGTCGAGCAGGCCCTGGGTCGGGTGCGCGTGGCGGCCGTCGCCGGCGTTGACGACATGGACATGCGGCGCGACATGCTGCGCGATCAGGTAGGGCGCGCCGGACTCGCTGTGGCGCACGACGAAGATGTCGGCCGCCATCGCGCTGAGGTTGGCGATGGTGTCGAGCAGCGACTCTCCCTTGGCGGTCGAGCTGCGCGCGATGTCGAGGTTGATCACGTCGGCCGACAGGCGCTTGGCCGCGATCTCGAAGGTGGTGCGGGTGCGGGTGCTGTTCTCGAAGAACAGGTTGAACACGCTCTTGCCGCGCAGCAGCGGCACCTTCTTGACCTCGCGGTCGCCGATGCTGACGAAATTCGCCGCCGTGTCCAGGATCTGGTTCAGGATCTCGCGCGGCAGGCCTTCGGTCGAGAGCAGGTGGATCAGCTCGCCGTTCTTGTTGAGCTGGGGATTGCGTTTTTTCATGTCGGACTCGCTCAGGCGTTCTTGTCTTGCACCACGAAGCTGAAATGGCCCTGGCCGTCGCGCGCCAGCTCGAAGGACTGGCCGGCCGGCAGCGTCAGGCGCACGGCGGCGAAGTCGGCCTGCATCGGCAGCTCGCGCCCGCCGCGGTCGACCAGCACCGCCAGCTGCACGCTGGCCGGGCGGCCGTAGTCGAACAGCTCGTTGATGACGGCGCGGATGGTGCGGCCGGTGTAGAGCACGTCGTCGATCAGCAGCACCTGGGCGCCGTCGACGTCGAAGGGCAGGCGGGTCTGCTCGGCACTGGCGCTCATGCCGCGCTGCTTGTAGTCGTCGCGGTGCATCGCCGACGAGATCACGCCGATTTCGCCCGGCAGGCCGAGTTCGCGCTGCAGCCGTGCCGCCAGCCAGGCGCCGCCCGAGGTCACGCCGACCAGGCGCAGCGGGCCTGCCGCCATCGCGATCAGGCCCTTGACGCCGCGC
The DNA here is from genome assembly GCA_041190985.1 of Pseudomonadota bacterium. Classification (GTDB taxonomy): domain Bacteria; phylum Pseudomonadota; class Gammaproteobacteria; order Burkholderiales; family Burkholderiaceae_C; genus Malikia. Next base: position 5,732 of record JBEEPT010000105.1, on the reverse strand, counting down.
AGCAGCTCGGCGTAGAGCGCTTCCGCGTCCAGATTCAAATAACTCAAGGCAAACTCCTCAAAAACTGTTCCAGGATGATGCAGGCCGACGCGGCGTCGGCGTCCTTCGCGCCCAGGCTGTGCGCCTCGGTCGTGCTGTAGCGCTCGTCGACCTCGTAGACCGCCAGGTGGAAGCGTCCGCGCAGCTGACGCGCGAACTTCAGCGCGCGCGCGGTGTTCTCGTGCGCGGCACCGTCCGGGTGGGTCGGCACGCCGATCACGAGCGCATCGGGCTGCCACTCCTTGATGCGCGCCGCGATCGGCGCGAAGCGCGCATCGCCCTCGGCCTTGATCGTGGCCTGCGGCGTGGCGGTGCGCGTGATGCGGTTGCCGCTGGCGACTCCGGTGCGCTTGAGGCCGAAGTCGAAGGCCAGGAAGCTCATCTGTGCGGGGGGGACCTGCTGCGTCATGCGTGCCCCGATCCCGGTGCCAGCATCCAGGGCTCCAGGCCCAGCAGCGCCATCGCGCGCTCGTAGCGCTGCTCGACCGGCGTGTCGAAGATCACGGCCGGATCGGCCTTGACGGTCAGCCAGCTGTTCTCGCCCAGCTCGGACTCGAGCTGGCCTTCGCCCCAGGACGAATAGCCCAGCGAGACCAGCACCCGGCGCGGGCCGGCGCCGGAGGAGATCGCCTCGAGCACGTCGCGCGAGGTCGTCATCTCCAGTCCGCCCGCGATCTGCAGGCTGGAGGCATAGGCCGACTGCGCGCTCGCTGCCGCCTCCTGCTGCGGCTGGTCCTGCGCCGCGTCGGGCGGTGCGCTCCCCAGGCCCCGATCCAGGCCGGCCAGCGCCTCGCGTATCGCCGCGGCCACCGCCGGCGGCGTCTCGTCGCTGCCGACCGCATGCGCCTCGCCCATGGCCTCGTGCAGCACGAAGCCGCGCTCGGTCTGCAGCGGGCCGCCGCGGAACAGCGGCGCGGCGTTCAGGTCGTCGCGGTGCAGGGGCAGGTCGAGCCGCTCGAACAGCTCCTTGAGCCCGAGGCCGGCCGGCTTGTTGATGATCAGCCCCAGGGCGCCCCGCTCGTTGTGCTCGCACATGTAGACCACGCTCCGGCCGAACAGTTCGTCGTTCAGCCCGGGCATGGCGATCAGGAAATGGTTGGTCAGGTCGATGGGGGCGGGGTCCGGGCTCATGGGGCTGGATTTTATGCCGCGCGCACCGCCCGGACACGACTGTCATCTTTCGCTGAGATACTATGGCCATGTCTGCCCGGCACGACCACGAGCTCCGGCGCCACCGCTACGCGTGGCTGCTGGTGCTCGCGCTGCTGCTGCCCCTGGCCCAGGCCGCCGCCGCCTGCCACCTGATCGGCCACGCCGGCGCCGCGTCGTCGCGGGAAGACACGGCCGTCAGCCAGGAGCAGTGCGCGACCTGCCTGACGGCGGCGACCATCGTCGGCGGCGCGATCGCCGGCGACGAGCCGCCAGGGGTCATGCCGCCCCCCGTCCCTGCCGAACCGGCGGCGGACGCCCTGCCCTCCTGCTTCCTGCGCCCGCTTCGGCCCTATCTGGGCCGCGCCCCGCCCTGCGCTTCGAACTGATCCCCCAGCAGCAGGCGAGCGCCGCATCCGGTGCGTCGCCTGACGCCTGGCCCCCCATCTTTCGAAGCACAAGCATGAAAACACCGACCACGGCATGGGTGGCGTTCGCCCTTGCCGCGCCCCTTTGCGCAACCGCCCAGACCGCCGCAGCGCCCGACTCCGCGGCCCGGATCCAGGAGCTCAGGCAGGAGATCGACGCCTTGCGCGCCGCCTATGAAGCCCGCCTGCTGGCGCTGGAAGCCCGGCTGCTGGCCGCCGAGCAGCAGACCGCTGCCGCCGCGCCGCAGGCGCCAGGCCTGCCCGCCACACCAGCCAGCGAAGCGGCCTCACTTGCGTCAATGGCTGCAACCCCGGCAGCGAACTCCGGCGCCAACGCCTTCAATCCCGCCCTGTCCTTGATCCTGTCCGGCCTCTACGCCGCCAGCTCCCGCGATCCGGCCAGCTACCATCTGCCCGGCTTCCAGCTGCCTGCCGGCGCCGGGATCGGCCCTGGCAGCCGCGGCCTGAGCCTGGCGGAATCCGAGCTGGGCCTGTCGGCCAGCATCGACCCCTGGTGGCGCGGCGCCGCCCATATCGCCTTGCACCCCGACAACTCGGTGTCGGTGGAGGAAGCCTTCGTGCAGACCAGCTCCCTGGGTGAAGGGCTGACGCTCAAGGGCGGGCGCTTCTACTCCGGCGTGGGCTACCTCAACTCTCAGCACGCGCACCGCTGGGACTTCGTCGACAACCCGCTGGCCTACCAGGCCTTCCTGGGCACGCAGTACGGCGACGACGGCGTCCAGTTGCGCTGGCTGGCGCCGACCGAGCAGTTCCTGCAGCTGGGCGCCGAGCTCGGCCGCGGCCGCAGCTTCCCCGGCAGCGACCGCAGCCGCAACGGCGCCGGCATGAGCGCGCTGACCGCGCACACCGGCGGCGACCTGGGCGACAGCCACAACTGGCGCGCCGGCCTGTCGGTGCTCAACGCCAGCGCCACGGAGCAGGAACTGAGCCTGAGCAACCCGCTCGCCACCCTGGCAGATGCGAGGTTTACCGGCAGCACCCGGGTCTGGGTGCTGGACGGCGTCTGGAAATGGGCGCCCAACGGCAACGCGGCGCGCACCCACTTCAAGCTGCAGGGCGAATACCTGCGCAGCACGCGCAGCGGCGAACTGAGCTACGACCCGGGCGGCACGAACAGCACCGACCGGATGCGCGGCGCCCAGTCGGGCTGGTACCTGCAGGGCGTCTACCAGTTCATGCCACGCTGGCGCCTGGGGCTGCGCACCGAGGCGCTGAACGCCGGCGCGCCCGACTACGGCATCAACGCCCCCCTGCTCGCGGGCGCCGGCCACCAGCCGAGCAAGCGCAGCCTGATGCTGGACTACAGCCCGAGCGAGTTCTCGCGGCTGCGCCTGCAGCTGGCGCAGGACCGCGCCCGTGCCGGCGCCGCCGACCGGCAGCTGTTCCTGCAATACCAGATGAGCCTGGGCGCGCACGGCGCCCACGGCTATTGACGCCGACCCTTCGTTCCGAGGTGTGAGATGAAGCTTTCCAAGAAGATCGCCGGGCTGCTCGTTGCGGCCACGGCCGCGCTGACCCTGCCCGCGCATGCGGCCCTCAAGGTATTTGCCTGCGAGCCCGAATGGGGCGCGCTGACGCAGGAGCTCGGCGGCAGCCTGGTCGAGGTGGCTGTCGCCACCACGGCCCTGCAGGACCCGCACCAGGTCCAGGCCAGGCCCAGCCTGCTGGCCCGGACCCGCAACGCCGACCTGCTGGTGTGCACCGGAGCCGAGCTCGAGATCGGCTGGCTGCCGGTGCTGCTGCAGCAGTCCGGCAACGCCCGCATCCAGCCCGGACAGCCAGGCCACTTCGCCGCGGCCGATTTCGTGCGCAAGCTCGATGTGCCCGCCAAGCTGGACCGCGCACTGGGCGATGTCCATGCGGCGGGCAACCCCCATATCCAGACCGACCCACGCAACATCGCCCTGGTCGCCAAGGCGCTCGCAGCCCGGCTGCAGCAGGTCGATCCGGCCCACGCCGGTGACTACGCCGCCCGGCTGGCCGACTTCTCGCAGCGCTGGAGCCAGGCGAGCGCGCGCTGGAACGCGCAGGCCGCGCCGCTGCGGGGCAGCGCGGTGGTGTCGCAGCACAAGGCCTATGCCTACCTGTACGACTGGCTGGGCATGAAGGAGGTGGCGGTGCTGGAGCCCAAGCCGGGGGTGGAGCCGAGCGCCGCCCACCTGCAGCAGGTGCTCGACACGCTGAAGGGCACGTCGGCGCGCATGACCGTGTTCTCGGCCTACCAGGATCCGAAGGCCGCCGACTGGCTGAGCCGCAACGCCGGCGTTCCGGCGGTCAAGATCCCGTTCACCGTGGGCGGCACCGAAGGCGCCCGGGACCTGTTCGGCCTGTTCGACGACACGCTGGATCGGCTGCTCAATCCCGGGAGTCGCAGGTGAACTGGAGCGCGCTGGACTGGAGCCTGCTGGGGCCGGCCTTCCTCGCCGGCGTCCTGGTGCTGAGCACCCATGTGCCGCTGGGCGTGCGGGTGCTGGAGCGGGGCATAGTCTTCATCGACCTCGCGATCGCCCAGATCGCGGGCCTGGGCGTGATCGCGGCCGATGCGCTCGGACTGCCCGAGGGCGGCTGGGCGGTGCAGGCCGCGGCCGTGGCCGCCGCCCTGCTCGGCGCCCTGGTCCTGACCTGGACCGAGCGCCGGGCGCCGGCCCAGCAGGAGGCGCTGATCGGGGTGATGTTCATCCTGGCGGCCTGCGCCGGCATCATCCTGCTGGCGGGCAACCCCCACGGCGGCGAGCATCTCAAGGAACTGCTGGTGGGTCAGATCCTGTGGGTGGACCAGGCCCAGCTGCTGTGGCTGGGCGGCGTATCGGTGGTCCTGCTGCTGGCCATGTGGCGTGGCTGGCTGGAGCGGCTGGGCCGCTTCGGCTTCTATGCCGCGTTCGCGGTCGCGGTGACCGCCTCGGTGCAGCTGGTCGGGGTCTATCTGGTGTTCTCCAGCCTGATCATCCCGGCCCTGGCCACCCGCGGACTGCGGGGCAGGCGGCGCCATGGCCTGGCCCTGGCGCTCGGCGTCGCCGGCTATGCGCTGGGCCTGGCGCTGTCGGCGCTGTTCGACCTGCCCTCGGGCGCCGTCGTCGTCTGGAGCCTGGCGGGCTGCGCCCTGCTGTGCGCCGGCAGGAAATAACGCCCCCGACAGAAAGGCACAGCCGCCAACGCCCCCATGCACAGGCGGCTTTATGACTCGGCGGCCATGGCGAGCAAGGAGAATGCCCGGCGGAAATGGACGGAGCCGAACAGCAGGCTGTCCGAAAACCACAGGGCGGCCAGCCAGCACAGCGTGACCACTACCGAGTCCGCCTTGCCCGATTTCCACAGATGCAGGGAATGGCGCGACCAGATGATCGGCACTCCGAGCGGATTGGGCCAGTCGCAGGCCAGGTGCAGCAGGCCGGCGCCCAGGAACCCCAGCAGCGGCGCCCACCACCACTCCTGTCCCAGATGCGAGAAGGACCAGTAAACGCCAAAGCCCCAGGCGGGGACCCAGTGCGTGACGGAGCGGTGCGGGCACCATCTCCTGTTTTTCCTGAACGGGACCTGCTCCAGCCAGTCCGGCGCCGTGCCGCCGAGATAGCCGGCCAGCAGCGTCGCCAGCGCCAGCGCATGGTGCGGACCGCTCGCGCCGCGATGGATGACCCAGACCGCGGCAGCCACTCCGGCTGCCCAGCCGGTGAGCTTGTGTGCTTGCCGTGACGCCAAGGTTGTGCTAGCAAAGATACTGGAATCGGTATTCTATCCGTCTGCCCAGTGTCCAACTGGACGCAAATCCAGTGCTTCGGTTCGGGAAGCATCCGGCTCGCGACCGCACTGGCGCACCCTCCCCGCGTCTCCTGCATCCGCCGCCCCAGGCCAGGCGCCGAAGCGGGCCAGGCATCCGTCCCGTGCTCATGCCGCCGCCGGCCATCGTCGCCGGTCCGGAAAAGCACAAACCCCGCCGCGGCGGGGTTTGTGCTGGGGTGCGCGGCTGCCCTGCCCGCTCAGCCCATGTGCAGGCCGCCGTTGCAGCTGAAGTCGGCGCCGGTGGTGAAGCCCGAGTCATTGCCCGCCAGCCAGCCCACGATCGAGGCGATCTCCTCCGGCGCGCCCAGGCGCTTGACC
>JBEEPT010000104.1:0-3298 GCA_041190985.1 Pseudomonadota bacterium | reverse complement strand
TGTACTGGGACACGGCCGAGCACCGCCAGTTCAGCCTGCGCAGCCGCGACGGCGGGCTGGACGTGGCGGCCATCTGCGAGGGCTTCGGCGGCGGCGGGCACCGCCAGGCGGCGGGCTTTCGCGTGGCGCGCGATCACGACCTGGCGCGGCTGTGATGGCGCGGCCCGACGACATCCCGCCGCTGTGCATGCGCCTGCTGCGCTGGTCAGACGCCGTGATGGACCAGGCCCTGCTGCGCCGCTGGCGCTGGCTGGCGAGCGTGGCCACCGCGATCGACCGCGTGGCACTGGCGCTGTACCGAAAGGCCCACCGATGAACGCACCGCAGATCCGCCTGGCGTTCCGCAAGGAAGGGCGCTACGTCAACGCCTACCACGCCAGCATGCACAGCATGGCCGGCGCAGTGCTGATGGGCAGCATCCTCGTCTCGCTGTGCGAGCGCAACCCCGGCATCTTCGAGATCTTCAAGGCGCTGATGAAGGACGCCATGAGCGCAATGATCACCAACGCCACCGGCGCCACCGTCAGCTGCATGACCGAGCAAGCCGCGCCCGAGCACGAGAAGGCCGGCCATGGCTGAGCCGGCACTTACCCGGGCCGATGTGCTCGACATCTGCCAGCTGCTGCTGCGACGCGGCGGGCTGAGCGCCGAGCAGCTGGCGCGGCACATGGCGCAGCCCGGCGAGCCCACCAGCCCGGCGCCGGTGCAGGCAGCGGAGCCCAGCGCGGCAGCAGCTGGCCATTTGACACCGCGCCAGATCGAAGCGCTGGCGCTGGCCGACAACCCCGAAGGCACCAACGTGGCGGGATTGCGCGAAGCGATGGGCCTCAAGATGCAGACCGCCTTTGGCTACCTGGACACGCTGCACAAGGGCGGCCACGTCACGCGGGTGCGGCTGCAGGGCATGCGCGCGGCGCAGTTCTTCAAGCAGGCCGCGCATGCGCAGGCCTGGGAGGCTGCGCGCATGAACGTGACGAGGCCGGGCAATACACGGCCGCACCTGGTCGACGTCGGCGAGCGCATCAAGAGCACGGCCAGGCAGCCCAGCAAACGGCCGCCGGTGATCAAGGTTGACAAGGGCCAGGGAGGATCGCTGCGCCGCGACGGGGTGATCGTGCCCGAGCACGTGAAGATCGAGCGCCACCCCGCACCGGTAGACACGCGCTACAGCGTGGCGCCAGGTGCGGTGCTGACGGGTGGTTTCAGCACGACGGCGCCGGGGACGACCAAGTTGTGCGGCCTGCCGCTTGCGGCAGGTCCGAACCAACGCCGGGTTCGGCGTCTGGTAACTACGAATAAAGGACATGAACATGCAACACGCACGCGACGACTACAACGTGATTCAGGACACCACGGCCGCCCGCAAGCTGGCCGACCTGGTGCTGTCGATGGACATGGCGACGGACAAGGGCCTTGTGGCTCGACGCCTCGCCCGCGAAGTGCTCGGCATCACCGACCACGGCCGCGCCCCGGCCATGAGCCCGATTACCACGAACGGCACCACGCGCCTGATACCCGACGACGAGCCGGTGTTCCTGCTGCGCGGGCAAGACAAGCACGCCTCGAAAACCGTGTGCTTCTGGGCCAACGAAGTGGAGGCGGCGGGAGGCGACCCAGAGATTGTGCGGGTGGCAAGGGCGCATGCCGTCAAGATGCACGATTGGCCGAAGAAGAAGTCGCCCGACCTGAAGACGCCGAACGAGGAGTTAGGGCACGGTTTTGGAGGAACGATGCCGATTGACTTGATCGGATACGAACTTGACACGACGCCAGGCGGCGGCGGGTGGGTGGTTTACTACGGCGGTCTGATCATCTGGCCAACGGCAGGCCCTGACGGCAACGTTCCGATCGGCATGCAAGCGGATGCAGAGCGTGTGGCGGCTAGCATTCCTGGCGCGAACGCGCTGCGCGTGGATATGGTCTTGCGGCGCCCCGGGGCCTAACGCAGAGCTAACCGGCGACCCGCTTGCGGGGCGTCCGCGTTGAGCGACGGGTTAGGTGCCGTACCGCTACCATCGACTTTTGGAGATAACGATGGATGACAAAAAACTGATTGGCTACAAGTACGGGATGGCCGTTTATGTTTCCGACGCGCTACTGGCGCAGAAAGGCGAACGAGAAGTGCGGGAGCAACTTGGATTGATACGGCGCTACCCAGTGAAAACCGATCTGAGCGGAAACGTCGTGATGGTTGAAGGCGACAGCCACGAGGATGCTGTACAGCGGTATTTGTCGCGCACGATCAAGGCACCTAACGCCCAAGTTCAGGCGGGCCCAACGGCTGCACGGCCTGGAGCAGCGCAGTAACCGGCGAGGCCGTTGGGCCTCGCCTGCAACGCCCAGTTCGGCTGGGGGTAGATGCAACAGAAAGGACCATGACGATGACCACGATTGACCAACTTGTGAACCGCTTCCTGACGTGGCCGGTGCCGGCCGACGTGTACCCAGATGGAACGCCGGGGCAGCCCGGCCGCACTGGCACGAACCTTCTCACGGCCGAACAGGCGAAGCAGATGCTGGCGCATGTGCTGGGCGACGTGCTGGCCGAGGCCGCGAAGAGCGAGCGCCGGGCGATCACGTTCGGCGACATCGTGCAGAGCCAAGTGATCGCCATGCGCGCAGCCGTGGTGGCGGCCAATCTGGAAGGCCTGGACGTGGGCATCCAGTGGATTGCGAACACGCTGTGCGGACCCGGCCACTTGCCCGACATTGACGAGGCCCGCGCGCTGGGCGGTGCGCAAGCTCTGTGGGACAAGGAAACGGCAGAGCACGAAGCGTTCAGGGCGGCACACCCCGCCCCGTGAAGCCGAACGTCCCGAGCTAAGCGGCTTGCGAAGCAAGTCCGCGCTTCAGCGAGTTGTTAGGCGCGGTGGCGCCGAAGCGAGGAAACATGACAACGACATACGAATTGACCACGCTGCGCGATGTTTACGAAAAGGTGCCTGCCGACAAGATTGCGCTGTGCATGCGTGAGATTGCGGACGGCATGGCGCAGGCAAAAGCGTTGGAAGAATTTATGTCTGCATCGGCAGATGCCATCGCGCCTGGCGCCAGTGCAGCAACGATCTGGCCGGACTCGTGTACGTGGATTGATGATGGAGCGGAAGACAAGACCATCAACGTGCATGACGCATCGACAGATCAAAATATGTTCACGTTCAAGGTGAGCAAGAGCGCCTAACGTTGCCGGTAACCGGCTTGCCGAAGGCAAGTCCGAGTTGACCGGCCTGTTGGGCGGCCCTACCCGAAGCGAAAAGGACTGAGCATGAAGGACGAACTGCTGGTGCGTGCTGCACAG
>JBEEPT010000103.1:0-4249 GCA_041190985.1 Pseudomonadota bacterium | reverse complement strand
CCTACACCGCGCGCATCAAGCACATCGACACCAGCGGCAACTACAGCACCAACGCCACCAGCTACAGCGTGGTCGTGTCGGCCGGCGACCTGGTGCAAGACGGCACGGATGGAACCGACGGCACCGACGGAACCTCGGCCTACGTGCACATCCGCTACAGCAACGACGGCGGCAGCACCTTCACCGGATCGGGCGGCACCGTGCCGGGGGCCTACATCGGCACCTACACCGACAGCAACCCCACGGCCAGCGGCAGCGTGGGCGCGTACACCTGGGCGCTGATCAAGGGTGCCGACGGCACCAATGGCACGCCTGGCGCGCCAGGGGCGGACGGGCAGACCAGCTACCTGCACATCAAGTACAGCAACGACGGCGGCAGCAACTTCACCTCCAGCGCCGGCGAAACGCCCGGCGCCTACATCGGCACCTACACCGACTTCACGCTGGCGGACAGCTCCAACGTGGCCGACTACAGCTGGGCGCTGATCAAGGGAGCCGACGGCACCAACGGCATACCGGGCGACCCGGGCGAAGACGGGCAGACCAGCTACCTGCACATCAAGTGGAGCAACGACGGCGGCGCCACCTTCACCGCCAGCAGCGGCGAGACGCCGGGCGACTACATCGGCACCTACACCGACTTCACAGCCGCCGACAGCCTGAGCGTGGGCAGCTACACCTGGGCGCTCGTGAAAGGGGCCGACGGCACCGACGGCGCAGATGGCGCGAACGGCAGCGACGGCGACCCGGCCGTCTCCAACACCCTGACCACGTACGCCGTCACGCTGGCCGCTGATTCGTCGGGCATCGTTGCCTCTTTCACCGACGCCACCACCACCATGAAGGTGATGCTGGGCACCGCGGACGACACGGCCAACTGGTCGTTTAGCCGCACCAACGGCACGGGCGTGACCAGCTCGCTGTCGACCAACGTGCTTACCGTCAGCGCGCTGAGCGTGGACAGCGGCTACGTCGACATCACCGCCACCCGCACCGGCTACGCCACGCAGACGGCGCGCTTCACGCTGACCAAGGCCAAGAGCTCGACTCGAGCCGGCATGGTGCCGGGGTTCGCCGCCGAATCGCTGGACCTGCGCATTGGCGCCAGCGGCACGGCCCAGGCTGCGCTGAGTTTCCAGGACGATGGCCGCATCTACAGCGACCCGCTCAACGACACCGCCAGCGATGCCGGCAACTGGTATCTGCCCAACACCAGCAGCATCGGATCGACCTACAGTGTGAAGGTGGTGCAGGTATCCGGCAGCACCATGTCGGGCGCGGCGCTCAACACCTGGCACGCCATCTCCGGCGAGCCGAGCTTCGAGCTCAGCAACGGCGTGGTCGATACCGTCAAGACGGCCAGCGCGCTGGCCTACATCGCGCTGACGGCTGACACCAGCCAGGTACTGGCCATGGGCAGCCTGCAGCTCGAGGCCGAGAAGATGTCGTGATGACCGCCGTGTTCGACGCCAAACGAGCCAAGTGGGCCGAGCTGCGCACCGAGCATGCACGGCGCATGGCGGGCACCTTCACCGCCGGTGGCAAGACGTTCACCATCGACCAGCCCGACCTGGCGCTGGCGATGATGGACGCCTTCCTGGCCCAGCGCGCCAATGACGCCAGCTGGCAACAGCGCTGGCCCACGGCAGACGGCCCGGCCGTGCTGCTGAGCGCAGCGCAGATGCTGGCCCTGGGCCGCGCGCGCCATGCCGCCGTGGCTGCGCTGGGCAACACGCTGGAATCGCTGCGCGACCAGCTGCGCGCCATCGACAACAACACCGGCACGCTGGCGCAAGTGGCCGCTGTGGTCTGGCCATAACAGACCAGAGCCCGCCCATGAAAGAAAACGCGCCGCCGCTGCGCCAGACCAGCCGCATGGTCGTCACCGACCCTACGGCGGCCGTTGAAGAGCTGCTGAAAGAAAACCGCGCCTTGAGCGACGCGCTGGCCGAGCTGCAAGCCCGCATGCCAAATGACGAGGATCTGGCGTTCCTGCACAACTTGCGCATCGAGCGCGAGCATGCGGCCTGGGTCTGGAAACTCATTCGCAACTACGCCCCGTGGGTAACGGCAGTGTGCGGCACCGTTGGGTCGGCTGTGTACTGGTTCCTCCACACCTTTCAGGTTCGTCAACCGTGACCATCGAGATGCGACACCGCCCAGAACAATCAACATCGTTCGAGCGAGCCGGCGTGCTGGCCATCCGCTACCGATGGCTGGCTTGGCTGTTGTGCGTACCGATCCTTTGGTCAGCCGCCGAGTGGGTGATGGACCGTGACCCGCCGTTCGCGCTGCTGGGTGCCGCATCGTCAACGCCAGCGCAACCGGGTGAGGCCACCATCATCACGGGCACGGTCAAGCGCGACCTCACGCGCAGTTGCGGCGCGCAGTGGACGCACGCTTTTTTCGACGCCAGCTGGCGCCGGCATGACTATGGCGAAGGCGCCTACTTCACGGCGCTGGAATTGCGCAACCAGGCCATCACGATGGGCGTCGATCGGCTCAACTCGGCCGTCATCATCCCGCGCGCTGCCGAGCCCGGCCGGGGCCTCATGGTGATGTCGCTGGCCTATGACTGCAACCCGGTGCATTGGGTCTGGCCGATCAGGGTCACTGTCTCCGTCGCTGTGCAGGTGCTGCCACCATGATCATCAAGCCCATCCCCAACTGGCGTGCCGCCTGGCGCATGGCCAGCGTGCAGATCGCCGCACTGGCGGTGCTGTTCGCGGCGCTGCCGGTGGATCAGCAGCACGCCATCCTGGCGCTGCTGGGCATCGGCCCCGAGCGCATTCCAGGATTTGTCGGCCTGGCCGTCATCGTGGCGCGGCTGGTGGACCAACCGAGGATCGACCCCGTGAACAACCAGCCGGCGCCGCCGGCGCCGCAGGAGTAGCGCCATGCAGATGGCCAAGCCGGTCGGGGCGCGTCTGGGGCTGTCAGGCAGCACCGTCACGCGGTCCTTGTCGCCCTTGCCGCCGCGCACGATGATGCGCCGGTCCTCGAGGTCGAGGTCTTTCACGCGCAGCTGCAGCGCTTCCATCAACCGCAGACCGGCGCCGTACAGCAGGCGCAGCACCAGGCCAGCGGCACCGCTGGTAGCGGCTAGCACCGCCGCTGTCTCTGCGGGCGACAGCACCTCCGGCAGCTTCTGCGACTGCTTGGCGCGCACGATGTCGTCGACCCAGCCGATCTCGATGCCCAGCGCCTGCTGGTACAGGAACAGGATGCCGTGCAGCGCTTGCCGTTGGGTGCTGGCCGAGACGCGCTGCTCGGTGGCCAGCCACGAAAGAAAAGCAGAGACCTCTGCCTGCCCCATGTCGCGCGGATGCCGCTTGCCGCTCCACAGGATGAAGCGCTTCGACCAATGCCAGTAGGCCTGGAAGGTGCGCCGGCTGTAGTGCCTGACGGCGCAGGCTTCGCGCATCACCTGCTCCAGCCGCTTGGGTGGCCCGCTGTCGCATAACACCGGGGGCGCGTCGTGCGTAACGGCAGCGTCCTGTGTCGAATCAACGGCTTGCATGATTGGGGCAGGTGTTAGGCGACAGAACAGGCGTCAGCTGGTTGGCGAATTGAAGTTGGGCGTCTTGCGGCCCACCAACAGGTCTTGTCCGGCGTCGGTCACGCGGTACACCGGATCGCCGCCAGACAACGGGCCGCCGCTGCGCTTCGTCATCAACCCGGCAGCCACCAGCGCCTCACAGTCGGCGTAGTCGTCGCTGCCAGGGCCAGTCACGAAATGGTTGCGCCAGCCGGTCGTGCGGCCACGCCCAACGCCCAGCGTGTGACGCAGGATGTCGCGCTGTTTCTCAGAGATGGTCGTCATCGCCTTCACCTGTTGTAAGGGCACTCGAAGTCACACTCTTCGCTGCCGGCCTTGGAGCAGTGCTTGTCCAACCGGCCGTTGCGCCAGCGCCCGCATTCCTCGCCAACGCGGCACTCGCACATGTCGTGCAGCTCGCCGCATTCCCAGCAGTGGGCGTCGTCCTGGCCGTCGTCGAAGTCGCGCTCGTCGTCCGTGGCTTCGTCCAACGGCCGCCCAACTGACGGTTCGAGCGGACCCACAACGGCCCGGCTACTCTGTCCCATAGTCAACCTCCTGCGCGGGCCGTTGCGGTCCGCTCAACCTAGCGTTCGGCCCCAGCTTCACGCGCTGCTCTGCTTCGCGCATCCAGCCGTCCAAGCCCTTGTCGTCGGCGTCAGGCGCCAGCGCTTCCTGCAGCGTCATCCAGACCGCAATGGAGCATGCGTG
>JBEEPT010000102.1:0-6372 GCA_041190985.1 Pseudomonadota bacterium | reverse complement strand
CCGGCGCTGCTGGCCGATGCGGATGCGCTGTATGCACCGGCGCTGTCGGCGGGCGGCACGCTGGCCCCGGCGTTGCTGAGCGATGCGGACACGCTGTACGCGCCGGCGCTGCAGCCGGGGCTGGTGAGCGTGAGCCCGGCGAAGCTGAGCGACGCGGATGTGCTCTATGCCCCGGCGCTGTCGGGCGCGGGCACGTTGGCCCCGGCGCTGCTGGGTGATGCGGACGCGCTGTACGCGCCGACGCTGCAGCCGGGCGCGGTGAGCGTGACGCCGGCGCTGCTGGCCGATGCGGATGCGCTGTATGCGCCGGCGCTGTCGGCGGGCGGCACGGTGGCGCCGGCGAAGCTGACCGATACGGACGCGCTGTATGTGCCGACGCTGCAGCCGGGTGCGGTGAGCGTGAGCCCGGCCCGGCTGCTGAATGTGTCGTCGGCCTGGGCGCCGATTCTGGTGCCGGGCGCGGTGGGCGTGGCGCCGGCGCTGCTGGCTGATGCGGATGCGCTGTACCCGCCCTGGCTGGGGGCGGGGTCGCTGGCGGCACCGCTGGTGGGCGCGCGCGTGACGGTGTCGTGTGCGCCGGACCGTGCGACGGTGTCGTGCGCGCCGGACCGGGTGACGGTGCGCCCGCGCAGGGAGTAAACGGTGCCGAAGTCGCCGCCGCCGCTGGATCCGGAACTGGAGCGCGCGATCGAGGAGCGCCTGCGCGCGCGCCTGGAGGAGCACGCCGCCCAGGCGTTCGTGGATGGCGACGCGGTGCGTCACCGCGCCGAGCACGAGGCGCAGCGGCGCGCGGCCGAGGACCGGCGCGACCTGGCGCGTGCGGTGCGCAACCATGTCGCCGCCGGCGTGGTGATGGCGCTGCTGATGCTGCTGGGGGTGTCGACCTCGGAGTGGGTGCGCGCGTGGGTGGCGCGCTGAACGGAGGATGAGATGAGCGCACTGTGGTGGCTGTTGCCCTGGATGGTCTGGCGTGGCTGGTGGCTGGCCTGAGCCGGGGCAGCGTGTCCGGCGGTTTTTTTCGTACTTTTTGCCTGTCGAGGAAAACTCGCACGGCGTGAAATGCGCAGCATGAGCAATCCATCTTTACCGCATGACCTGGCGCGCTGCTTTGGCGATGGCCGCGCGCAGCGGGCGCTGACGGTCGAGCGCCAGGCGATCAATGAGGAGGCGCGCACGGTCGAGCTGGCGTTTGCCAGCGAGACGCCGTATGAGCGCTGGTGGGGCGTCGAGATTCTGGACGTGACGGCGACCGCGATGCGCCTGGGCCGGCTGAGCTCGGGCGCGAATCTGCTGATGGACCACGACACGCGTGATGTGGTGGGCGTGGTGGAGTCGGTGTCGATTGGCGCGGACCGGGTGGCGCGCGCGGCGGTGCGCTTTGGCCGCAGCGCGCGCGCCGAGGAGGTCTGGCAGGACGTGCGCGATGGGATCCGCCGCAATGTGTCGGTGGGCTACCTGGTGCACAAGGCGACCCTGGTCGAGGCCAGCAGCGATGGGCCGGATACCTATCGCGTGACCGACTGGGAGCCGTTCGAGGTGTCGCTGGTGTCGGTGCCGGCGGATGCCAGTGTGGGCGTGGGCCGCAGCCTGCAGCGGGAGGCGCTGGCCGCGCCGGATGCCGCGCGGGCTGTCGATCCTGGCACGTCGGTCGGCGCCCGGGACGGCGCCGCCACGGCAGGGTCGGAGGGCGCCGCCGTCGCCGAGGTGGCCGCAGCCGCGGCCGATGTTTCTGTTTCCCAAGATTCCCATGAGGAGAAATCCATGCCTGATATTTCCGTGAGCGAGCGCAACCATGCCGCCGAGATTTCCAAGATTGCCGCGACCCTGCCGGGTGGCGCTGAGCTGGCGTTGAGCGCGATTCAGCGTGGCCTGAGCGTGGAGGAGTTCCAGCGCGAGGCGATCGAGAAGCTGGCCAGCCGTCCGGTGCCGAGCGCCGATATCGGCATGAGCCGCACCGAGGCGCAGCGCTTCAGTTTCATGCGCGCGATCAATGCGCTGGCCAACCCCGGCGACCGCCGGGCGCAGGAGGCGGCGCGCTTCGAGCGCGAGGCGTCGGATGCCTACGCGGCCCGACTGGGCCGTGGCGCGCAGGGCTTTTTCGTGCCGGTCGAGGTGCAGCAGCGTGATTTGCTGGTGGGCACCACGACCGCGGGCGGCTACACGGTGCAGACCGATCTGCTGGGCCAGAATTTCATCGATGTGCTGCGTAACCGCATGGCGATGACCGGCCTGGGCGCGCAGTTTCTGACCGGGCTGACGGGCCAGGTGGCGGTGCCACGCCAGACCGCGGGCGCGACCAGTTACTGGGTGGCAGAAAACAATGCGCCGACCGAGAGCCAGCAGGCTTTCGACCAGGTGGCGCTGAGCCCCAAGACGGTGGGCGCGTTCACCGATGTGTCGCGCAAGCTGCTGCTGCAGTCCTCGATCGATGTCGAGGCCTTCGTGCGCAATGACCTGGCGACGGTGCTGGCCCTGGCGATCGACCTGGCGGCGATCAATGGCAGCGGCGCGTCGAACCAGCCGACCGGGGTGCTGAACGTGTCGGGCATTGGTTCGGTGGCCGGCGGCACCAACGGCGCGATTCCGACCTGGGGCAACCTGGTGGACCTGGAGTCGGCGGTGGCGGTGGCGAATGCCGATATCGGCGCGCTGGGCTATCTGACGAACGCGAAGGTGCGCGGCAAGCTCAAGCAGGTGAGCAAGGTGTCGGGCCAGAACGGGTTTGTCTGGGACAACGGCGACACGCCGGTCAACGGCTACCGCGCGGCGGTGTCGAACCAGGTGCCGAGCAACCTGACCAAGGGCACGGCGTCGGGTATCTGCTCGGCGATCCTGTTCGGCAACTGGAGCGACCTGATCGTGGGTCAGTGGGGCACGCTGGACCTGATGGTGGATCCGTATACGGGTTCGACCGCGGGCACGGTGCGCGTGGTGGCGCTGCAGGACGTGGATGTGGCGGTGCGCCACCCTGAGTCCTTCGCCGCGATGAAGGATGCGCTGACCGCCTGACGCGCAAGGACACGCCGTGCTGCACGAGGATTTCAGCGTGTTCCTGGCCGACTGGGGCCAGGTGGCGATCCACACCGGCCGCGACGGCGCGCAGCGCGCCTGCACGGTGCTGGTGGACCGCGACCTGGCACGCCAGGGCGAGGTCGCAACGGTGAATGTGCGCACGGCGCTGCTGTTGGTGGGCCGCCACGAGCTGGCGGAGGCGCCGCGACGCGGCGACACGTTCTATTTGAGCGGCACGGGCGAGACGCTGGTGGTGGACAGCCTGCAGCAGACCGACGAGCTGGAACACCGGGTGTACGTGGCATGAGCGTGGCGGTTTCAGTCCAGATCGACGCCGAGCAGGTGGCGGATGCGCGCGCGCTGTTCGAGTTTGTCGGCGGCAACAGCGCGGATGCGCTGCGGGTGGCGATCAACAAGGCGGCGCCCAAGATCAAGACGCTGGCGAGTCGCAAGATCCGCGACCAGGTGCGGCTGCCAGCGGCGTATGTGAGCGAGCGGCTGACGCTGCGGCGTGCGACGCGTGCGGCGCTGTCGGGTGCGATCCAGACGCCGTCGCGCGGGCTGCTGCTGAGCCGGTTTGCGACCGACAGCACGGTGGCGAGCGACAAGGTGGGATGGATCCGGCCGCCGAAGGTGCCGGCCGGCGGGATCAAGGTCAAGGTGAAGCCGGACGGCTCGACCAAGTCGGTGCACGGCGGTCCGGGCACGACGGGCAAGGTGTTCTACGTCGTGCTCAACGGCGGCAATAACGTCGGGATCGCGGCGCGGCTGGCGGGCGAGAAGCGCAAGATCAAGGTGCTGTCGGGGCCGTCGCTGTCGCAGGTGTTCAACACGGTGCGCGATGAGGTGTTGCCCGAGGCGGGCCAGGAGCTGACCGATCAGCTGCTGGATGCGATGCGCTATCTGCTGGTGATGCAGTACCCGCTGGAGGAGGCGCCATGACGCAGCCGGTGCGCGAGCGGGTGCTGGCGGCGCTGACGGCGGCGGTGGGCGGGGTCTACCGCATGCCGACGCCGGAGGACAGCGAGGACATGCCGCTGACGTTTGTGCAGGCGTCGAGCGATGAGGTGACGACGGATTACGAGGTGCACTACGCGCGCATGCCGGTGGCGGTGGCGCGCGCGGCCTATGCCGCGAGTCCGGACCAGGCGGCGCAGCGGGCGCAGGCGCACGCGATGCTGGCCGAGCTGGTGGCGCAGCTGTGGGCGGATCCGACGCTGGGCGGGCTGTGCAGCGGCGCGGGGCTGCAGCTGGTGGGGCAGGGGATCGAGCTGGATCTGGGGCGGCTGGTGTTTGCCGAGGTGTCGCTGGTGCTGCCGTATCGCACGGTGCGCGGTGACGCGACGGCGCTGCCGCCGTAGCGAGGGTGTTGTGAGGGTGTGACGGGGGTTGCCGCCGGCCGCGTGCGTTTCCCTTTCCTGGCGGCCGGCGGCGCTTTTTTCACGGGTTCATTTCCGGGTTTTTTCGAGGAGCAGACATGGGTGCACCGATCATTCGTTACGAGGCCGGCCAGACGCCGCAGGCCTGGACCGCCGCGAGCGACAGCGGCGACGCCAAGAAGTTCAGCGTGGGCTTCAGCCCGATTTCGAGCGCGGCGGGCTTTGAGCCGTCGATCGCGCCCTATGGGCTGCTGACGGGCGGCGCGATCACGACCAATGCGACGAACAACACGGTGAGCGTGGCGGCGCTGACGGCGAGCATGGCGGGTGCGACCGGCGCCTCGGCCGCGGGCGTGGTGTCGGTGGCTGCGGGCAGCGCGACCGTGACCCGGCCGGCGACGAACGTGGCCAAGGTCTGCAGCGTGACGATCGACAGCACGGGCGCGATCGCGGTGGTGGCGGGCACCGATGGCGCGTCGACCACGTTTTCCGAGACGCGCGGCGCTGCCGGCGGGCCTCCGTTCATTCCGGTCGGCTCGGTCGAGCTCGGCCAGGTGCGCCTGACGACGAGCGCGGCGGCGGTGGTGGCTGCGGGCGAGATTTTCCAGGTGGTGGGCACGCACTGCGAGACGTCGGGCTATCCGGTCTATGCGCTGGACTACGGCCTGGGCACGGTGACGTTTGCCGATGTGCTGCCCAAGATCCACACCGGCAGCCTGCCGAAGAAGGTGTACGCGAAGGGTTACACGCCGCTGTTCAGCGCGATCCCGAACACCAGCGACTGGGTGCCGGCGGAGTCGACTTATTCGATCAATTCGACCGATACCTATGACGGTCCGGTGGGGTCGGCGTCGTCGAGCCTGGGCCAGGCGTCGTTCACGGCGCAGCTCAAGGACGGCATCACGGATGCGTTCGTGGCGAGCAAGGGCAAGAACCTGTGGTTCGAGTTCCGGCCGGACCGCGACAAGACGATTCCGAAGCAGCTGACGCAGGGCATTCTGGGCATTGCCCGCAGCAACCCGGCGTCGGGCGCGCCGAGCGCGAGCTGCACGGTGACGCCGAGCGCGGCGACGCTGGACGTGGCGAGCTGATAGGGGCGCGGCGTGAATCTGGAGCGTTTTGCGAACCTGCAGGCCCAGCCGCGCACGCTGGACGTGCCGGTGCCTGAGCTGGCGGGCTGGGGCCTGTACGACGAGGGCGAGCCGCTGGTGTGGCGCCTGCGCAGTCTGACGGCGCTGGAGTTCCACCAGGCGGCGACGGCACACCGCGAGTCGATGCGTCGGCTGCGCGAGGCGCTGGACCTGGCGGTGGCGGGCAGCGAGGAGGCGGCCGGCGCGCTGCGCGCCGCGGCGGAGGCGACGCCGGCGGAGTTCAGCCAGAAGATCGAGATTCTGAGCCGCGCGAGCGTGTCGCCCTTGATTGGCGAGGCGCACCGCGATGTGGTGGTGCGGCTGTCCGAGCTGCTGCCCGAGCTGTTTTTCCGGCTGGCTAACCTGGCCGAGGGGCTGTTTGCGCAGGGGGCCGATCCGGGAAAAGCGCCGCCCTCTGGGTCGATCCCCGCGTGAGGGCGGCGCTGGCCCTGGCCGACGCGCGCGGGCGCTTTCTCTATGAGCTGCGCCCGGATCTGTTCCCGGAGGGGCATCTGACGCCGCTGGAGGAGCTGTTGTGGGCGCGCTTCTACGAGGAGCGTGCGCGCGCCGAGAAGGCGGCGCGGCGCTGAGGCGCTGGGCCGACCGATGGGGATGGGCGGGGCCTGGGCGCCGCCATGAATACAAGGGGGCCGCGTGGCTGACGCATCGAAGACGATCGACCTGATTTTCAACGGGGTGGACAAGACGAGTGCCGCGACCAAGGCGGTGCTGTCGAACATCGATTCGCTGACGGGGTCGGTCAAGACGATTACGCAGCCGGTGGCGGATTTCACGGTCGGCGCGGCCAAGCTGGAGGCCGGCATCATGGCGACCGGCGCGGCGATGACGGC
>JBEEPT010000101.1:0-3133 GCA_041190985.1 Pseudomonadota bacterium | reverse complement strand
GCTGATCCGTGGCAAAGCGGATCGGCGGGAAGCCCTACAAGAAGCGACTGCTTCCGGGGCTGCCGTACCCCATCTACATCACGACCCCGCCGGCGGGCGGCTTCGCGTCGCCGGTTGCCATCTGGCCGTATGCGCTGGGGGCGGGGTCCAGCGGCGCGTCAATCGTCGCGGCGGGCATCGCGTCCGCGGAGGCGTTCGGCGGGCCATCGCTGACGGCTGTCGCAGTCGCGGCGGGGATCGTCACTGCCGAGGCGTTCGGCTCGGCCACTGTCGCGGCGCAGGTCGCGGCAACAGGGATTGCGACCGCTGAGGCGTTTGGTTCTCCGGCTGTCGGGGCGTCTGTCCTCGCGGCAGGGATCGCCAGCGGCGAAGTGTTCGGCTCCCCGAATCTGGATGCAGTCATCCAGGCAGCGGGGGTCACGAGCGCGGAAGCGTTCGGCGGCGGCACGGTGGCTGCGCAGATTGCGGCCACCGGGATCGCATCGGAAGAGGCTCTTGGATCGCCGACTGTCGGCTCTGCGGTCGCGGCGGCGGGCATTGCCTCGGATGAGGCGTTCGGCTCTGCGGTTGTCGCTGCGACCATCGGCGCAGCGGGCATCACTTCGGCGGAAGCCTTCGGTGAGCCCGCAGTCACCACGGGGGCCGCGATTGTTGCGGCCGGGATTGCCAGCGCGGAGGACTTCGGCTCTGCGGTGGTCTCGGTCACAGTG
This sequence comes from Pseudomonadota bacterium, assembly GCA_041190985.1. Taxonomy (GTDB): domain Bacteria; phylum Pseudomonadota; class Gammaproteobacteria; order Burkholderiales; family Burkholderiaceae_C; genus Malikia. The sequence continues at coordinate 2,423 of JBEEPT010000101.1, read as the reverse complement.
GCCGGCACTGGAATCGCCAGCGATGAGACGCTGGGGGCTCCGGTCGTTGCGGCGGCGGTGGCCAGCTCGGGCATCGGTTCAGACGAGGCACTCGGCGACCCGGCTCTGGCCGGCGCGGTCCTGGCGGCAGGCATTGCCAGCGGGGAAGCTATCGGCGAGCCGGCCGTGCTGGCCACCGTCGCAGGCTCCGGCATCGCTTCCGATGAGGCCATCGGCGAGCCGGCGGTCACGACAGGCGCCGCGATCGTCGCGGCCGGGATCGCGTCGGAGGAAGCCTTCGGCCTGGCCGATCTGCGGCTGGAGATCGTCTGCGCCGGCGTGGTCAGCGCCGAGGAGTTCGGACAGCCCCTGGTCGGGGACGTCACCGATCACCTGATCGAAGCGGCGGGGATCGACAGCGGGGAGGCATTCGGCAGCCCCACGGTGGCCGGGCAGGTCTATGGCGGCGTCGCGCTGCCCACCGGCCCGCTGCCGATCATCGTTCCGAGGAAGAAGCGGGCGCACCAGATCGGCGGCGCCGGCCGAATCCGCAGCGGCGAGGCCTTCGGGCGCCCGACGCTGTCTGTGAGGCTGGGCGTGAGCGCCACCGCCAGCCGCTCCGAGTTCGGCGCCGCTGCCGTGTCGTACCGGCCGACGATGGCGCAACTGATGGACGAGCACTCGATGCTCATGAGCTGAGGAAAACCATGATCCACCTTCTCGACGCGATCTACCGCACCCCGTGGGCCCTGCACCCGGTCACGATGGCGCTGGTGCTTCAGGTGGCCGAGCGCTGGTCGTCCGGCGTCCGCCTGACCCCGACCGAGATCCAGGCGGCCATCGGCGACGCGCCGCAGATCAACGCCGCGCGCCAGGCGTCGGCCGAGGCCGCCGGCGGCGGTGCGGTGGCCGTCATCCCCTGCTACGGCATCCTGACCGCGCGCCAGTACGCGGTCGAGAACTCCAGTTCGCCGCTGACCAGCTCGGAGCGCATCGGTGCCCGAGTCAGCGCGGCAGCCTCCGACCCGAACATCGGCGCCATCATCATCGACTTCGACAGCCCTGGCGGCGACGCGATGGGCATCCCGGAGGCCGGCGAGCGCATCGCCGAGGCGGCGAAGTCCAAGCCGGTGGTCGGCGTGGTCAACAGCCAGGCGGCCAGCGCAGCCTACTGGCTGGCCTCCCAGTGCTCCGAACTGGTGATGGCCCCGGACAGCATGGCGGGCTCCATCGGCGTGCGCACCGCCCACGTGGACGCCAGCGCGCTCTACAAGGCCAAGGGCGTCGACATCACCCACATCTACGCCGGCAAGTACAAGGTCGAGGGCGCGGACACCGGCCCGATCAGCGACGAGTACCGCAACCATCTGCAGGCGGTCGTCGACCAGCTGTACGGCAGTTTCACCAAGGCGGTCGCCAAGGGCCGCAACCTGCCAATCGACACCGTGCGCGGCGAGTCCTTCGGCGAAGGCCGGATGCTCCTGGCGAAGGATGCGATCGCCGCCGGCATGGCCGACCGCATCGACACGCTGGAAGGCACGGTGATGCGCTACGCCAAGCGCCGCAACCAGAAGCCCGGCATGAGCGCGGACGCCCGCACTCGAGCCCTGGCGCTGGCCGGCATCTGATCCCGCGGGCCTGACAGAGCCCTGGTCCTGCGGCCATCCGTCGATGGCGCGCAGGCGGTCCCACGACCGCATCTGTCGATCCCCAACCTGAACCACCGATCCGAAAGGACTCCGAAATGAACAAGCGACTCCAGGCGCTGATGCAGCGCCGCGCGCAGGCCGTGGCTGCCATGGCCAAGATCCACACCGAAGCCGGCGACGCCGCGCTGACCGCCGAGCAGACGGCCGCCTTCGACGCCCACCAGGCCGAGATCGCGGCGCTGGATGCCGACATCGCCCGCGTCAAGGCGGCGATGGAAGCCGAACGCAGCGTCTCGCTGGTCCTGCCCGACAACACCCGCATCGAGACCGGCCGCGACCTGCGCGCCAACGACCCCACGCACGGCTTCACCAGCATGGCCGACTTCGTGCGCGCGGTCCAGGCGCAGCAGATCCGCGGCGAGACGGATGAGCGGCTGCGCTTCGGCGCCGCGGCGACCACCTACGGCAACGAGGGCAGCCTCGCCGATGGCGGCTTCCTGGTCCCGCCGGAGTACTCGCGCGAGGTCTGGCAGCACTCCCTTGAGGAGGACGCCTTCCTGCCGATGTGCGACGGCCAGCCGATCAGCGGCAACACCATGTCGTACCCGAAGGACGAGACGACCCCCTGGGGCACGGACGGCATCCGCGCCTACTGGGAGAACGAGGCCGCCCAGGCGACCCAGACCAAGCCCAAGGGCGAGGTCAACACCCTGCGCCTGAAGCGCCTGACCGCTCTGATCCCGGTGACGGACGAGCTGCAGGCCGATGGCGTGGCGGTGGGCGCCTACGTGGCCG
>JBEEPT010000100.1:0-2614 GCA_041190985.1 Pseudomonadota bacterium | reverse complement strand
CCTCAGCGAACGGGTTGTTGCGGACCAGGTCGCGCGCCACTTCACGCAGGCTGGCCAGCGACCGGCCGCCGTTCACCGTGTTGGCATCACCGGAGTTGCGGTTCCAGTTCTGGGTACGGCGCCCGGTCGAGGCCGCTTCGTAGTGCCGCTGCACCAGCTCGGTCGCAATGCGGGCGCGCACGCGGGCCAGCTGCGTCCGCGGGGAGAGCGCGCCGACGGCGCGATCGAGCCAATTCTGGGCGAGGGCCATCGGTCAGACTCCTTTGCTTGTCGAGGCGTAGCGGGTGCGGGTGCGCCCGGCGGCACTTTCCATCTGGGCGACCATGCGCGCGCGCTGCGCGGCGCGTTCGTCGAGCGAGCGGAACTTCACCGACCGGTCGGCGATCGTCTGTGACTCGACCGCCGCCATGCTGTCGGTCTCGGCATCAAACGCGTCTATGTCTGCCTGGGTGTACGCCATGCTCCTACCGATCTCCCTTCAACCAGCTGCCGCGCCGCGGCTGCAGCCACTTCCCTCGAGACGAAGCCCCGGACGACGCTGGCGAACCGTGTGCACTGCGTGGGACCACCCCTGGCACGTGGGGCGCCGGCGGGCTCTGGCTGGGCGCGGCTTCGACGCCCAACTGCCGTTCACGGGTAGCCCAGTCTGAATCTGTGAATCGGTCGAGGCCCGAGAGCGACGCAGCCGCCCTGGCGTACACCCGCGCGTCGAGCGCGTGGTTCTGCCGGCCAGGGATCTGCTCCCACTCCAGACGCACGTAGCCTTTCCGGGTGCGGTGCGCCACGAGCTGCTCGGACGTGAGCTGCTTGAAGTACTCCTCGCCGTATTGCGGCCAGCGGCAGAAGCCGGGCGCAGGCTCGCTGCCGTCGGTGGGCACCTCGAGGCGCAGCCAGCCATACAGCTCGCTCTTCGCCAGACCGACGCAGACCGGCCACACCCGGCCGCCGCGCTTCGACTTGCGACCGTTGACGAACACCTCGACCGACGAGGGGCTCCCGATCAGCACACCGCCGTGGTCCTGCCCCTTGATGGCGATGACGCGGTTCATCGGGTACTTGCGCGTCCAGCCGTAGACGGTCTGCGTGTTGTAGCCGCTGTCCACCGCCAGCATGCGGATCGGCATCGGCACGCCGCTGGCGTGCGGGTACTGGCGAGCCAGGAGTTCATCGAGCTGCTGCCACGGGCCGTGCTCGAGGTCAGCGGTGTCGCCCGGGATCTCGCCGTAGTCGATCGACCAGGAGCGCTTGCCGCGGCCCCACGCCACCACCTCGAAGACGACGCGGTCCTTCTGGACGTCGACGCCGGCCGTGAGGAACAGGCCGCCCATCGGCACGGTACCCGTGGCGTAGACGTCGCGGCGCAGGAAGAGGCCTTCCCACTCGGGCGCGTCGCCGCGCTGAGCCCAGGTCTCACCGAGGACGGTGTTGACGAAGACGCGGTACTTGTCGGGGTCCTTCTCCGACTCAACGAACTGCTTCGCGATCTCGCCCCACGACATCCAGCCGAGCGGCGCGTAGAGCGCGCTCAGGTGGTAGCCGCGGACCTTGCCGAGTCCGGCGTGCTCGGGCGCCTCGGCGCGCCACTCACCGGCGGCCAGCAGGCCGGGCTTCATGTGCTCCTTGATGGCGAAGTAGCAGGCTCGGCACTCATACACCGCCTGCTCGGGCGGCAGGCCCAGCTTGGTCCACTGCAGCTGCCGGAACTCGAGGGGCTGCATTTCACCGCAGTCCGGACACGGCACGTAGAACCGCCGCTGGTCGGATTCCTCGTACGCGGCCTCAATGGCAGAGCGGCCCTTGATGGTCGGCGTCGAGACCTTCGCGCGCTTTCGACGGGCGAACGTACGCTGGCGCGCCTCGACAAGGGCGATCGGTGAGCCTTCCTCGTCGACGTTCACCGGATAGCCGTCGATCTCGTCCATGAACGCGTACTGCGCAGGCATCGACCGTAGGCCGACGGCGGAGTTCGCGCCCGTGATGACAAGCTGCCCGCCCGGGAAGTCCTTCGCGAGCATCGTGTTGGACCCGTCGCGGCTTCGCGCGGGCGCCACCTTCTCGCGGATTCGCGGCGTCACGTCGACCAGCGGCTCGAGGCGCTGCCTAGAGAAGCGCTTCGCGAGGTCGACGGTCGGCTGGATGAAGATCACCGGACCTGGCGCGTGGTCGATGACGTAGCCCAAGGCATTCAGGATGGCCTCCGTACCACCCACCTGGGCGCCTTTCATGAACACGATCTCCTCAACCGGTGAGGTCGAGGACAGGCAGTCCATGATTTCGCGCAGATACGGTGTCCGGTCGGTACGCCAGGGCCCGGGCTCAGCCGAGGACTTCTTCGGCAACTGCCGATGGGCGTCGGCCCACTCGGAGACGGTAAGCGGCGCATCCGGCTCGATGGCGGCTGCCATCGACTCCCACACCTGGGCAAGCGCGGCGCTACCCATGGACGACTGGCTCCTCGGGAGAGCGCTCTCGGGCCGCGGCGGCGCGGTACTCGGCGCCGGTCGTGGCCAAGGCCTCACGGATGGCCTCGTCAAGCATGATGTAGACGCGTGCCACGTCGGTCTCGGCGGCGAGCTGCCCAGCGATGCGCGAGGGGATGTTGAGCATGTTCTCG